>NZ_JBHVFU010000009.1:192034-263955 GCF_042801455.1 Streptomyces sp. NPDC057565
TCGTGGTCGCGTTCGCTTCGCTTCCGCTGCGGGCAGGTGCCGCCTTCGTACCTCAGGCGACTCCTACCCTCCGCTGCAGCTCAGCTCAGCCGCTCGTGTTCGTGGTCGCGTTCGCTTCGCTTCCGCTGCGGGCAGGTGCCGCCTTCGTACCTCAGGCGACTCCTACCCTCCGCTGCAGCTCAGCTCAGCCGCTCGATGACCATCGCCATGCCCTGGCCGCCGCCCACGCACATGGTCTCCAGACCGAACTGCTTGTCGTGGAACTGCAGGCTGTTGATCAGCGTGCCGGTGATCCGGGCGCCGGTCATGCCGAAGGGGTGGCCGACGGCGATGGCGCCACCGTTGACGTTCACCTTCTCCAGCGGCAGGCCGAGGTCGCGGTAGGAGGGGATCACCTGGGCGGCGAACGCCTCGTTGATCTCGGCCAGGTCGATGTCGTCGATGGTGAGGCCGGCGCGCTTCAGCGCCTGCTTGCTCGCCTCCACCGGTCCGTATCCCATGATCTCGGGGGAGAGGCCGGAGACGCCGGTCGAAACGATGCGGGCCAGCGGGGTCAGACCCAGCTCGCGCGCCTTGGTGTCAGACATGATCACGAGCGCGGCGGCACCGTCGTTGAGCGGGCAGCAGTTGCCCGCGGTGACCAGGCCATCGGGGCGGAAGACCGGCTTCAGCCCCTGCACGCCCTCCAGGGTGACGCCCGCGCGCGGGCCGTCGTCCTTCGACACGACGGTGCCGTCGGGGGTCGTCACCGGGGTGATCTCGCGCGCCCAGAAGCCGTTCTTGATGGCTTCCTCGGCGAGGTTCTGCGACCGCACGCCGAACTCGTCCATGTCCTGACGGGTGACGCCCTTGAGCCGGGCCAGGTTCTCGGCGGTCTGCCCCATCGCGATGTACGCGTCCGGGACGAGGCCGTCCTCGCGCGGGTCGTGCCAGTGCGCGCCGGTCTCCTCGGCGCGGGCGGCGGTACGGGCCTCGGCCTCGGCGAAGAGCGGGTTGTGCGTGTCCGGCAGGCTGTCCGAGTTCCCCTTCACGAAGCGGGACACCATCTCGACACCGGCGGAGATGAAGACATCGCCCTCGCCGGCCTTGATGGCGTGCAGCGCCATGCGGCTGGTCTGCAGCGAGGACGAGCAGTAGCGGGTGACCGTACAGCCGGGAAGGTGGTCCATGCCCATCTGCACGGCGATGATGCGGCCCAGGTTGTTGCCCTGCTCGCCGCCGGGGAGGCCGCAGCCGAGCATCAGGTCGTCGATGTCCTTCGGGTCGAGCTCGGGGACCTTGGCCAGCGCGGTCTGGATGATCGTGGCGGTCAGGTCGTCCGCCCGCAGGTCCTTCAGTGACCCCTTGAAGGCCCGGCCGATGGGGGAACGGGCAGCAGAGACGATCACGGCTTCGGGCATCACGCGGCTCCATGAGGGCTGGAAGGCTGTCAGGGCTGAGCAGGACTGTCTTGGAAGTTACCCGTACGTATCGCCGAGGTCACCCGGCAGGCTGTGTGATGCGGGCCTCTTTTCTAAGCAACCGCTCAGGCGGTCCGGGGTGCGGGATCCGTGCCGGAGTCCCCGCCTGCGCGAGGGTCCCTGTCCACCGGAACGTCCGGACCCTTGCCGTCCGGATGCAGGCCGTCCAGGTGCTGGACCTCCGGGGGCTGGACCTGCGGGCGACGGCCGTCCAGGTGCTGTGCATCCGAGTGCTGTACGGCCGGCTCCGGGTGCGGCTCCGTGGCCGCGGGCAGGCGCCTGCGCCTGCGGTGCTTGAGGAGAGCCCACGGTGCCCGCGCCCCCGTGACCTCCGTACCGGCCTCCTGGGCCGCCTGGGACGCCGCCTTGGCCACCGGCAGCATGTCCTCGCGCCGCGACCCGTCGAGACGGTCGGACTCCGGCCACAGCCCCAGCGCGGCGCACAGCGTCGGCAGCAGTGCCATCGCCGCCGTCGCGTACCCCTCGGCCGACGGGTGGTAGTTGTCCGGGCCGAACAGCTCGCGCGGATTCGCTTCGAACTCCGGACCCAGCAGGTCGCCCAGCGACACCGTCCGCCCGCCCTGCTCCACCGAACCGATCGTCTGCGCCGCCGCCAGCTGACGGCTCGCCCGCCGGGCCAGCCAGCGCAGCGGCTGGTAGACCGGCTCGATCGTGCCCAGATCCGGGCAGGTCCCGACGATCACCTCCGCACCCACCGTACGCAGCCTGCGCACGGCGGTGGTCAGGCACCGCACCGACTCGGTGGCGGGCATCCGGTGCGTCACATCGTTCGCCCCGATCATGATCACGCAGACGTCCGGCGCACGGGACGTGTCGGCCAGCAGCAGCGAGACCTGTCGCTCCAGATCGTCCGACCGGGCCCCCGGCTGCGCGACGTTCCGCAGATCCACCGGTCGCTCCGACACCGCAGCGAGCCCCGAGGCGAGCAGCGCGCCGGGCGTCTGCCCGGCCCTGCGCACACCCTGGCCGGCCGCGGTCGAGTCACCGAGCAGCACGAGCCGCAGCGGCTCCGCAGGCCCGGTGAACGCCACCCCGTACCGCCCGTCCGCACTGGGCGGAACCGGTGCGATACCGCCTCCCACGTGCCGCTTCGCCAGCTGGACCTCCGCCAGCAACACGCCTGCCGCCGCCGCGCCGAGCAGTCCGATACTGCCGCCGCCGTAGGCCGCGCCCGCCGCGATCCGCCGTGCCACCCTTGCTCTCGACACAGTCCGGTCCACCTCCTCGTTGCCGTACCGCCGTACATACAGCTAACTGCCCCGTAACGACCGTCGCCCAATCGCTTCGCCCAATCTCATGCCCGTACGCATACCCTGGCCGCACCATCTCGGAGACCCCGGAGTAACACGGTGCAATTTCACGATTCGATGATCAGTCTCGTTGGCAATACCCCGCTGGTGAGGCTGCGCAGTGTCACGGCCGGCATCCAGGCGACGGTGCTGGCCAAGGTCGAGTACTTCAACCCCGGCGGTTCGGTGAAGGACCGGATCGCCCTGCGCATGATCGAGGCCGCGGAGGAGAGCGGAGCACTGCAGCCCGGCGGCACGATCGTCGAGCCGACGAGCGGCAACACGGGCGTCGGCCTGGCGATCGTCGCCCAGCAGAAGGGCTACAAGTGCATCTTCGTCTGCCCCGACAAGGTGTCCACGGACAAGATCAATGTGCTGCGCGCCTACGGTGCGGAGGTCGTCGTCTGCCCGACGGCCGTTGACCCCGAGCACCCGGACTCGTACTACAACGTCTCGGACCGGCTGGTCCGGGAGACGCCGGGTGCCTGGAAGCCCGACCAGTACTCGAACCCGAACAACCCGCGCTCGCACTACGAGACCACCGGTCCCGAGCTGTGGGAGCAGACGGACGGGAAGATCACCCACTTCGTGGCCGGCGTGGGAACCGGTGGCACGATCACCGGCACCGGCCGCTATCTGAAGGAGGTCAGCGGCGGCTCGGTCAAGATCGTCGGCGCGGACCCGGAGGGCTCGGTCTACTCCGGCGGTTCCGGTCGCCCGTACCTGGTCGAGGGCGTCGGCGAGGACTTCTGGCCGACCGCGTACGACCGGACGGTCACGGACGAGATCGTCGCCGTGTCCGACAAGGACTCCTTCCAGATGACCCGGCGGCTCGCCAAGGAGGAGGGCCTGCTCGTCGGCGGCTCCTGCGGCATGGCGGTCGTGGCGGCCCTGGAGGTCGCGCAGCGCCTCGGACCGGACGACGTGGTCGTCGTGCTCCTCCCGGACAGCGGCCGCGGCTATCTGAGCAAGATCTTCAACGACGAGTGGATGGCCGACTACGGTTTCCTGGACGACACGGGTACGTCCGCCCGCGTCGGCGACGTGCTCGACCACAAGGACGGTCCGCTGCCGACACTCGTCCACATGCACCCGGAGGAGACCGTCGGGGAGGCGATCGACGTCCTGCGCGAGTACGGCGTCTCGCAGATGCCGATCGTGAAGCCGGGCGCAGGCCACCCGGACGTGATGGCCGCCGAGGTCATCGGTTCGGTCGTGGAGCGGGAACTGTTGAACGCACTGTTCGCGCAGCGCGCCTCGCTCACCGACCCGCTGGAGAAGCACATGTCGGCGCCGCTGCCGCAGGTCGGCTCCGGCGAACCGGTCGAGGACCTGATGTCGGTGCTCGGCGGCGCGGACGGTGCCGACGCGGCGATCGTGCTGGTGGAGGGAAAGCCGAAGGGCGTCGTGAGCAGGCAGGACCTGCTGGCGTTCCTGGCGAAGGACGCGGGTCCGAAGCAGTAGGGAGCGATTCGGGGCTTCGCGAAAACGGTACGAGCACGACACGTACGCGCAGCACCGGCTTAACACGGCTCCGGCACATTGGTGGGTGTCGGCAGGGAAACCCGCCGGCACCCAAGACGGCGACACGGACTACGGAGCGGCTCCCGGACCTCCACTGTCGCCAGGACGCGCGCACCCGGCCCTGACCCGGACCCGCGTCCCTCGCGGGGACCGCCGTCGTCCCGCCCCCTGGGAAACCGGGGGTGCGGCGGTCCCCGCGACATATCTATGCGCGTCAACAGATGACTGCGTCGAGCGTGTCCGCATGTGACGGCTGTCAGCGCGTCCCCGTGCGTCGGTTCGCTGTGTCTCCCCGTGCGACGGTTGTCGACGCCTGCCCGCTGTCGCTCTCCGCGGCCGCGGGCCACTCACCCGGCCGGTGCGGCCGCCCAGCTCGCCAGCAGCGCCATGCGCTCCGCGGTCTCCGTGCCCGGTTCCGGGGTGTAGACCACCAGCGACTGGCCGGGGTCGCCGGGCAGCCCCAGCGTCTCGTACGGAAGCGTCAGTTCGCCCGCGACCGGGTGCAGGATGCGCTTGACGCCGTACGTCTTCGTCTTCACCTGATGGTCGGCCCACAGTCGGCGGAAGTCCTCGCTCCGCATCGACAGCTCGCCGACCAGGGTGGCGAGCTGTCTGTCCGTCGGGTGCAGTCCGGCGTCCAGGCGCAGATGTGCGACGGTCTCCGCCGCCACCGCCGCCCACTCCGGGTACAGCTCGCGGGCCGCCGGTTCCAGGAACACCTGGCGCGGCATGTTGCGCTCGGCGACGGGCATCCGGGAGAAGCCGACGAGGGCGTCACCCAGGGCGTTCCAGGCCAGGACGTCCATCCGGCGGCCCAGGACGAATGCCGGGGCCCTGTCGACGGTGTCCAGAAGCAGCCGCAGACCGGGCCGGACCCGCTGAGCGGCGTTGGCCGGCCGCCCGGTCCGTGCCCTCGGTGCCGGCCGGGCCACGGTGTGCAGATACGCCTGCTCCGTCTCATCCAGCCGCAGCACCCGGGCGATCGCGTCGAGCACCGCGTCCGAGACGCTCGGCCCACGCCCTTGTTCCAGCCGGATGTAGTAGTCGACGCTCACCCCCGCGAGCTGCGCGACCTCCTCGCGGCGCAGCCCGGGCACCCGCCTGCGGCCGTATGCCTGGAGGCCGACGTCCTCGGGCTGAATGCGCGCGCGCCGTGAGCGAAGAAAGTCTCCGAGGTCCCCGTCCATGCTCCGATCGTAGGAGACCGGCCGGAACGGAGCCTGGTACTGGCAGACCCAGGAAAGACGCATCCCTGGGTAGTGGGCGGGCGACGGCGGAGGGTGGGTCCTGCCACCGGGGAGACGCCCCGGCGGACACCACGTACAAGGAGTACGGACATGTCGTACGAGACGCTCGCAGGCCGCACCGCTGTCATCACCGGAGCCGCCAGTGGCATGGGCGCCGCCACCGCCGGGCTGCTCGCAGCCCAGGGCGCCAGGGTCGCGCTGCTGGCCCGGCGGGCGGAACGGCTGGAGGAAGTGGCCGCCAAGATCGTGTCCGAGGGCGGCGAAGCGCTCGTAGTGGTGACCGACGTCACCGACCAGGCGTCCGTCGATACGGCAGCCGAGCGCGTGCACACCGCCTATGGCCGGGCGGACCTGGTGGTCAACGCGGCCGGAGTGATGCTGCCGAACCCGGTGGACGAGGGCCGCACCGACGAATGGCAGCGGATGCTCGACACCAATGTGTCGGGCGCGCTGCGGATCATCCGGGCGTTCACTCCCGACCTGGTGGCGGCGGCCGCCGACGGCCGCACCGCGGACCTGGTGAACATCTCGTCGATCGGCGCGCACGTCACGTTTCCCCACTACGCCGTGTACGGGGCGACGAAGGCGGCGCTCAGCCATCTGTCGGCGTCCCTGCGTACGGAGTTCGGCCCGCGCGACGTCCGCGTCACCAACATCGAACCGGGCCTCACCGACACGGAGCTGGCCGGCCACATCGACAACGCGGAGCTGTCGAGCCAGCTGGACGGCATGTTCGACGCGCTGGGCGCACTGTCGGGCGACGACATCGCGGACCTCATCGCGTACACCACCAGCCGCCCGCGCCACGTCAACCTGCGCCAGCTGATCGTGCTTCCCACGCGCCAGGCGTAGCCGCGCGTCGGTCCCGCGCCCTCCGCGCGCTCAGCCGGCTGCTCAGTCCTCCCAGTCGGACTTCGAGCGGTTCTCCGAGCGCCGGAACAACGGCCGACCACGGGCGGCGTTGAAGGCGTTCACCCCGACGATCCCCAGCCAGGCCACGACGAGTCCCTCGATCCCGGCGTTCGCGACCCCGATCGCGGACAGCGGGATGGCCAGGACCAACGAGACGATCCCGAACCCGAACCGCTCACCGAAGTCGCCCAACGGCGGCTGGGGCGTATGGGCCCCTCGGGCGACTTTGATCTGCTGCTCGCCCAGGTGCCGCCGCACCCGCCGGTCGAGCGTGGCGTCGAGACGCTGCTCGACCTTCTCCAGAAACGAGTCGATGAGCGCGGACTCGTATTCCGGCCCCAGCTCGCTGCGCGCCTGCAGGGTGGCATTGAGCTCTTTCTTGAACTCGGAGTCACGGGCTTCCATGCGCCTACGGTACGAAGCGGCGGGGCCGGGCGCAGTGGGGCTAGCCCCCCTGTTGCCACGAACGGCCGGGGCGGCGCGCAGCCGCCCTTCGGCTCAGCCGACCGGCACCCGGTCCGTCGGCATGATGGTGGCGGCCGGGATGTGGGTGGTGTCGCGGCGGGCGAGCAGCCAGTACAGCAGGGCCGGTACGAGCAGGCCGATCACCCAGGAGATGTCCGCGCCGCCCAGCGGCTCCACCAGCGGGCCGGTGTAGAAGGTCGTCGCCAGGAAGGGGAGCTGGGCGACGATGCCGACCGCGTAGACCGTCAGTGCGTCCCAGCGCCAGGCGCCGTAGCGGCCGTCCGGGTCGGACAGGGCCGGGATGTCGTAGCGCTCGCGCGATATCAGGTAGTAGTCGACGAGGTTGATCGCCGACCACGGGGTGAAGAAGGTCAGCAGGAACAGCAGGAAGTCCTTGAACGAGGCGAGGAAGGTGTCCTTGCCGAGCAGGGCGACCGCCGTGCCCGCGATCATGATCACGGCGATGTACGCGGAGCGGCCGCGCTGCGACAGTGCCCGCTGCCCGCGGAAGCCGCTGATCCCGGTCACCATCGACATGAAACCGCCGTAGGTGTTCAGCACGTTGATGGTCAGCTTGCCGAGAGCGATCACGAAATAGAGCAGCGAGGCGATCAGCCCGGTGCCGCCCAGCGAGACGACGTAGCTGACCTGGTCGTCGAGGAACGCGGCGCCCGCGGATGCGGCGACCAGCACGCCGAAGGCCATGGACCACTGGGAGCCGAGCGTCGTGCCGGCCAGCGTCCACCAGAAGGTGGCGCGGGAGCTCGTACGGCGCGGCAGGTAGCGCGAGTAGTCGGCGACGTAGGGCCCGAACGCCAGCTGCCAGGACGCCGCGATCGACACCGCGAGCAGGAACATCGGCAGATCGAAGGCGCGGTCGGCGAGGGCGGCGCCGAGATCGATCCGGTCCAGCAACCGGATACCGAGATAGATGAAGGCCAGCGCGCAGACCACACTGGCGACCCGGCCGAGGACGTGGACGACCCGGTAGCCGATCGCCGCCATCAGTGCGGTGATCGCGGCGAAGAGGAGGATGCCGGGGGTCTGCCCGAGGTGGGTGAGCTCGCCGACCGCCTGGCCGGCCAGCACGCTGCCGCTGGCGAAGAAACCGACGTACATCACGACGACCAGGAGCAGCGGCACGACCGCGCCCCGCACCCCGAACTGTGCCCGGCTGGAGATCATCTGGGGCAGGCCCAGCCTGGGGCCCTGCGCCGAGTGCAGCGACATCACCGCTCCGCCGAGCAGGTTGCCGACCAGCAGGCCGATCAGGGACCAGAAGGCGCCGCCGCCGAAGATGACTGCGAGTGCGCCGCTGACCACCGCGGTGATCTGGAGGTTCGCTCCGAGCCAGAGGGTGAACTGGGAGAACGCGGTACCGTGCCGTTCGTCGTCCGGTACGACATCGATCGAGCGGCGCTCGACGAGGGAGTCGGCCATCGGGGATTGCTCCTTTTCTCTTACTTCTCTGCCGGACCGTGCGCCGCGGCCCAGTCGTGCGCCACGTCCTCCGGGTCCTTCTTGTCCTTGTCCACCAGGCGGTTCGTCTCCGTGAGGTCCGCTGTCGTGAGGGTGGCGCCCAGGCGGGCCAGTGCCCTGCGGACCGTGGAGTCCGCCGCGCGGTCCGCGATCAGCTCCCTTGCCCCGGCTGCATATAGTCATGCAGAGTTCTCGTTGGCTGAATAGATTGTCAATGCCTTGAGGTAAAACACTGGTTATAGAAGCCCGAAAAGCGGGATCGAGTGTCCGGATGAGGAGCATTTGCGCATGATGTCGTCCCGCATGATGGACTCCTCGCTCTGCGGCGGATGGGCCGCGGACCACGCCGTCTCCATCGTCGAGCCCGACGGAGAGGCCCTCCCCGTCGCCGATGTCGTCCGGATTGCCCGCGGCGCCGCCCGCCCGATGCCCGCCTCGCTCGGCCACGCCGTGTTGTCCGGGGGCGTGGAGGAGCAGGCGAGTTTCGCCTCGCCGGCAGTCCGCCGGGCGCTGCGTGTGTGCGGCGCCTACCGGCAGGTCGTCGCCTGCGAACTCGTCTCCGCGGTAAGGGCGTTGCGGCTGCGTGACCTGCGGCCCGATCCCGGTCTGCCGGTCGGGCGGGCGTTCGAGCCGGTCGATTCCCTGCTCGAAGGGGAGTTCGCGGACCGGCCGCTCACCGATGATGTGAAGGTGGCGGCCGGGGACCTGCTCGACCGCTGCACGGACCTGTGGAACACCGATCTCACCAGCACGAGTACTAGGGGGACAGCATGAGCGGGAGCAGCCCGGCCGCGCGGTTGCAGCAGCTCTTCGAGGGGCACCGGCTCACGCCCACCCAGCGGCGGATCGCGCACTCGATGGTGCGCAGGGCCGGGGACGTCCCGTTTCTGTCGAGTGTGGAGCTGGCCGAGCTGGCCGGGGTCAGCCAGCCGTCCGTCACCCGGTTCGCCGTCGCGCTCGGGTTCGACGGGTATCCGGCGCTGCGCAAGCATCTGCGGGAGGTTGCGCCCGGACCCGTCGAGGGCGGTGCGCGCGCCGCCGCCGACACGTACAACGAGTACCAGCAGGCCGTCCGTGCCGAGATCGAAAACCTGCAGCACCTCGCCGAACTCCTCGCCGACCCCACTCCGGTCGAGCGGGCGGGGCGGCTGCTCGCCGCGTCGCGCCCGCTCCTTGTGCTCGGGCTGCGCGCCGCCTCCTCGCAGGCGCGGGGCTTCGGCTACTTCGCAGCCAAGGTCCACCCGGATGTGCGAGTGCTCGACGAGGGCGGCAGCATGCTGCACGACCGGATCGACGCCGCACGCCGGGCGGGGGCGAGCGCGCTGGTCTGCTTCGCGCTGCCGCGCCATCCCAAGGAGGTCGTGGACGCGCTCGCGTACGCCCAGGAGCAGGGACTGGCCGTGGTGTCGGTCGCCGATTCGGCGTTCGCCCCGGTGGCCAAACACAGCGACCTGCTGATTCCCGCCGCCGTCGGCACCGGACTCGCCTTCGACACGGCGTGCGCGCCGATGCTGCTGGGTCGGGTACTGCTGGAGGCGATGTGCGACGACCTGCCGGACGCGCAGGCGCGGCTGGAGGAGTTCGACGCGCGGGCGGCGGCGCGCGGGCTGTTCGTGGAATGAGGGCGTGACGCACGGGATGTGGCTGCCGGGCTTCCCGGGCGGGGTGAGCGTCCGGGGGTTGTCGTCGTCGCCCGGGGGACCGGGCGGCCGACGCCGGGGCTGCGGCTGGGCGGGCGGTCGTCGGCGCCCGGGCCGTGATCGCTTCCGGCACTGCGGGACCCGGAAATTCGCCGGCTGGGAACGGCTCCGCGGAGGCGAGTCCGCCTGCGCCGGGGCGGGGACGGCAGGGCGGGTGTCCGGTGCTGAGGGAAGTCCGGCCGGTGGTCGGCATTCCTCGCCGATTCTCAGACACCGCTCAGATACGGCCATTAACCTGCGCCCCGAGAATCAGCATCGATGGCTGTCGAGAGGGGTACCGACGTGGGGCGCGGAGCGCAGTCGCTGGCGAGGGTGGCCGTGATCGTGCGGGCCGGAGCCGTACCGCTGTGGTGGCCGGGGCTGCTCGCCGCCGCCGTCGGTGCGCTCGTCCCGGGACTCACCGGTCGTCGGATCGGACTGCTCGCCGGAGCCGCGCTCTTCCTGATCACCGCGGTTGTGGTGGCGCTCGCACGCGGGCGCAGGTACGCGGAGCTGGCGAGGGCTGCCACCCGTGCCGGGCGGACGGACTTCCTCCAGGACCGGGCCGTGACCGTACGCAACTGGCGGCGCGGGCACCGGTGGTGGCTGCTGAGCGGGTTTCTCGTGGCGATCGCCGGCGGATTCGTGCTGCCCGGCGCCGGTGGGCTGATGCTCGCGGGCGCGGGGGCCGGCCTCTGGGCCAAGTCCGTCCGGATCGGGCAGCGGGAGCGGAAGGACGAGGTCCTGTACTGGGTTCGGACCGACTGGGTGGAGAAGGGACGGCCCGCGGGCAGGCAGGTCGCGGCATACCGGACGACCGGGCCGGTGGCGGGCGACGCCGCGCCCGGTGGGGCGCGGCGCCGCTGAGGACGGTCTGCGGAGGTCAGCCCTCCAGTTCGGCCTCGATCCGCTTCAGTTGGTGGCGGGCCATCGCCGGGTTGCGCGGTCGCCGTCCAGCACCAGGTAGAGGAAGAGACCGTTGTTGCCGCGCGCCTTGAGCAGCCGGATCAGGTGGTACTGGGCATCGGGGGCGATCAGGATGTCCAGGCCTGGTGTCGAGGGGCTCTCGGCGTGCACGACCTGGCCGTCGACGAGGTAGAGCGTGCCGTGGTCGCGCATCGGGGCGCCGGTGGCGCGTTCGGCGGCGAGACGCCGGAGCATCGGAGAGAGGGCGGAGGCTGCTCTCACGGGGAAGGCTCTCTCGGGGAAGGCTCTCTCGGGTGAGGTTCTCGCGGGAGGTGTTCTCTCTCGGGCGCGGTGGCTCTCATGCCAGGACCAGCCGCTCCGCCATCTCGCCCAGCCTCATCCGGGCCAGCGCCAGGTTGCCGTCGGAGCGGTCAGGAAGACGCTGCTGTCGAAGGCTGTCCCGCGACGGGCCCCGCACCACCGGCCCAGAGGCTACGCAACGTGCCTGCCCCAGGTGGGAGCTCTGGCATTTTCCATTGGTACATGCGGAAGGCGATCGGAAACAGTCGGACCCGCCGCCGCCCCTGTCATGTTCTGTCCGTGTTCGGTGCTGCATCCCGTCTTCGGGGCAGCTCTTTCGGGCGCGCCTGTTGACTACAAGTATTCAGAACAGCAGGATGTGAATAGAAGCAACACAGTCGCGAGGAGGCATTGTCATGTCAGGACCCCGCCCCGTACGGGCACCGCGCGGTACCGAACTGAGCGCCCTGGGATGGCAGCAGGAAGCCGCCCTCCGCATGCTGCAGAACAATCTCGACCCCGAGGTCGCCGAGCACCCCGACAAGCTCGTCGTCTACGGCGGCACGGGCAAGGCGGCCCGCGACTGGCGCTCGTTCGATGCGATGGTGCGCACGCTGCAGACGCTCAAGCAGGACGAGACGATGCTCGTCCAGTCCGGACGCCCGGTCGGTGTCATGCAGACCCACGAGTGGGCGCCGCGCGTCCTGATCGCCAACTCCAACCTGGTGGGCGACTGGGCGAACTGGGAGGAGTTCCGCCGCCTGGAGGCGCTCGGACTGACCATGTACGGCCAGATGACGGCCGGGTCGTGGATCTACATCGGTACGCAGGGCATCCTGCAGGGCACCTACGAGACGTTCGCCGCCGTCGCCGCCAAGAAGTTCAACGGGACGCTGGCCGGGACGATCACCCTGACCGCCGGGCTCGGCGGCATGGGTGGCGCCCAGCCGCTCGCCGTGACCATGAACGACGGCGTCGCGATCTGTATCGACTGCGACCCGCGCGCCATCGAGCGCCGCATCGAGCACCGCTACCTGGACGTGCGCGCCGACTCCCTGGAGCACGCGCTCCAGCTCGCCACCGAGGCGCGCGACGCGCGCAAGCCGCTCTCCATCGGGCTGCTCGGCAACGCGGCGGAGCTGCTGCCCCGGATGCTCGCCGAGGGCGCCCCGATCGACATCGTCACCGACCAGACCAGCGCGCACGACCCGCTCGCGTACCTCCCGATCGGCGTCGACTTCGACGACATGGCCTCGTACGCCGCCGAGAAGCCCGCGGACTTCACGCAGCGGGCACGCGAGGCGATGGCCAAGCACGTCGAGGCGATGGTCGGCTTCATGGACGCCGGGGCCGAGGTCTTCGACTACGGCAACTCGATCCGCGGCGAGGCCCAGCTCGCGGGCTACGACCGGGCATTCGACTTCCCCGGGTTCGTGCCCGCGTACATCCGGCCGCTGTTCTGCGAGGGCAAGGGCCCGTTCCGGTGGGCCGCGCTGTCCGGCGAGGCGTCGGACATCCACAAGACCGACAAGGCGATGCTCGAGCTCTTCCCGGAGAACGAGTCGCTGCACCGGTGGATCAAGATGGCCGGTGAGCGCGTCCACTTCCAGGGTCTGCCCGCCCGGATCTGCTGGCTCGGCTACGGCGAGCGCGACCGCGCCGGTGAGCGCTTCAACGACATGGTGGCCTCCGGCGAACTGGCCGCACCGCTGGCGATCGGCCGCGACCACCTGGACTGCGGGTCGGTGGCGTCCCCGTACCGCGAGACCGAGGCGATGCTCGACGGGTCCGACGCGATCGCGGACTGGCCGCTGCTGAACGCCATGGTCAACGTGGCGTCCGGCGCCTCCTGGGTCTCCATCCACCACGGCGGCGGCGTCGGGATGGGGCGCTCCATCCACGCCGGTCAGGTGACCGTGGCCGACGGTACGAAGCTGGCGGGCGAGAAGATCCGCCGGGTGCTGACGAACGACCCCGGAATGGGGGTCATCCGGCACGTCGACGCGGGGTACGACATCGCGGAGTCCGTTGCCGCGGACAAGGGCGTGCGGGTTCCCATGACGGAGGGGCAGTGAGCCTGCCGGGCGGAGGCGGCTCCGTGGAGGCCGAGGGTTCCCCGGCGCCCACCCTTCCCCATGGCCCGCAGGGGCCGGGAAGGGGCGGGCAGCCGTCCTTCCAGGACATGTGGAAGGAACTCGCCCCCATCGGACGCCACGCCGAGAGCGGTGGGTACCGGCGGTACGCCTGGACCGGTGCCGATGCCGACTGCCGGGTGTGGTTCCGGGAGCAGGCCGAAGCGCGTGGGCTCGGGTACGAGGTCGACCGGAACGGGAATCAGTGGGCCTGGCTCGGGGATCCGCTCGGTGACGACGCCGTCGTCACCGGGTCGCACCTCGACTCCGTGCCCGACGGCGGCGCGTTCGACGGACCGCTCGGTGTGGTCTCCTCCTTCGCGGCGCTCGACGAACTCCGCTGCAGAGGAGCCGAGTTCACCCGGCCGTTCGCCATCACCAACTTCGGTGACGAGGAAGGGGCCCGGTTCGGGCTCGCCTGCGTCGGGTCCCGGCTCGCCGCCGGGCAGCTGACCGTCGAGAAGGCGCACCAGCTCCGCGACGGCGACGGCATCACCCTGCCGCGGGCCATGGAGGCGGCCGGGTACGACCCCGACGCCATCGGCCCGGACCCCGAACGGCTGGCCCGTATCGGCGCTTTCGTCGAGCTCCATGTCGAGCAGGGTCGCTCCCTCGACCTCACCGGTGACCCGGTCGGTATCGCCTCCGCGATCTGGCCGCACGGCCGCTGGCGGTTCGACTTCCGGGGCGAGGCCAACCACGCGGGGACCACCCGGCTCGTCGACCGGCGCGACCCGATGCTCACGTACGCCGAGACCGTGCTGGCCGCCCGCCGCGAGGCGGAGCTCACCGGTGCCCTCGCCACCTTCGGGAAGATCGCCGTCGAGCCGAACGGCGTCAACGCCATCCCCTCCCTCGTCCGTGGCTGGCTCGATTCGCGCGCCGCCGACCAGGACACCCTCGACGCCGTCGTCACCGGCATCGAGCGGGCCGCCCGGGAGCACGCCGAGCGTGCGGGCATCGATCTCGACGTCGTACGGGAGTCCTTCACGCCCGTCGTGGAGTTCCAGCACGCCCTGCGTGACGAACTCGGCAAGATCCTGACCGGCCGGGGCGGCGGCGACGCGGGCCGCGCCGTGCCCGTCCTCGGCACCGGAGCCGGACACGACGCGGGTATTTTGTCCGCTTCGGTCCCTACCGCCATGCTGTTCGTACGGAACCCCACCGGGATCTCGCACTCGCCGGCCGAGTACGCCGCCGAGGACGACTGCACCGCCGGGGTGATCGCCCTCGCCGATGTACTGGAAGGTCTCGCGTGCAGCTGACAACGACACCGACGGGCGGGCACCGCACCACCACGTTCTGGATGTCCCACGCCTGGCTCGGCACCCATGTCGAGCCGGGCGTGACCCTGGACGTCGCCGACGGGCGGATCGCCGGGATCCGTACCGGTGTCGACGCCCCGCCGCCCGGCGCCACCGTGCTGCGCGGACTCACGGTGCCCGGTCTCGCCAACACCCACTCGCACGCCTTCCACCGCGCCCTGCGCTCCACCGTCCAGGTCGGCTCCGGCACCTTCTGGACCTGGCGCGAGCTCATGTACCAGGTCGCGGCCCGGCTCACCCCCGATACGTACTACGACCTGGCCCGTGCCGTGTACGCGGAGATGGCGCTGGCAGGCATCACCGCGGTGGGTGAGTTCCACTATCTGCACCACGCGCCGGGCGGGGCCCCGTACAACAACCCCAACGCGATGGGCGAAGCCCTGATCGCCGCCGCCGAGGCGGCCGGGATCCGGATCACCCTGCTGGACACGGCCTATCTCGCCGCCGGATTCGGGCAGCGGGCCGGCCAGTACCGGGAGCCCGACCAGCACCAGCTGCGTTTCTCCGACACCACCGCGGACGCCTGGGCCGAACGCGCCTCCCTGCTCAAGGGAAGCGACCACGCCCTGATCGGCGCGGCCGTCCACTCCGTACGCGCCGTGCCCGCCGGGCAGCTCGCGACCGTGGCGAAGTGGGCCGAGGAGCGGCAGGCGCCCCTCCACGTCCACCTCTCCGAACAGACCGCGGAGAACGACGCCTGCCAGGCCGCCCACGGCTGTTCCCCCACCCGGCTCCTCGCCGACCACGGGGTCCTCGGCCCGCGCACCACCGGCATCCACAACACCCACCTCAGCAGTGAGGACATCGCGCTGCTCGGCGTCTCGGCCACCGGCACCTGCATGTGCCCCACGACCGAACGCGACCTCGCCGACGGCATCGGACCCGCCGTCGCCCTGCAGCGCGCCGGCTCGCCGCTCTCCCTCGGGAGTGACAGCCACGCCGTGATCGACCTCTTCGAAGAGGCCCGCGCGATGGAGCTCAACGAGCGTCTGCGCACCCATGCCCGCGGCCACTGGACAGCGGCCGCACTGCTGCGCGCCGCCACCGTCGACGGGCACGTCGCCCTCGGCCGGTCCGACGCGGGCACCCTGGAACCGGGCGCGCTCGCCGACTTCACCACCGTCGCCCTGGACTCCGTCAGAACAGCGGGACCGGTGCCTCGACTGGCTGCCGAAGCAGTCGTATTCGCCGCCTCCGCGGCCGATGTGCGCCATACGGTCGTGGCAGGCCGCCACATCGTCCGCGACGGGCAGCACACGCTCGTCGAGGAGATCCCCGCAGCACTCGCCTCAGCCATCGCCGCCCTGCACGGCTGACCCCGGACCCCCGCAAGGAGAACAGTCCCCCGATGACGACGACCGCCATCACCAACATCGCCAGTTTGGTCACCAACGACCCCTCCCTCGGTGATGGTTCCCCCCTGGGCCTGATCCTGGACGCGGCCGTCGTCATCGAGGGCGACCGGGTCGTCTGGACCGGTGAATCAAGGAAAGCACCCGCCACTGACAACGCCGTCGACGCGGGCGGCCGCGCGGTGATCCCGGGATTCGTCGACTCCCACTCCCACCTCCTCTTCGCGGGCGACCGCACCGAGGAGTTCAACGCCCGGATGTCCGGCCGCCCCTATACCGCGGGCGGTATCCGCACCACGGTCGCCGCCACCCGCGCCGCCACGGACGACGCGCTGGACGCCAACGTCGTCCGCTATCTCGCCGAGGCGCTCCGCCAGGGCACCACCACGTTCGAGACCAAGTCCGGCTACGGGCTCACCGTCGAGGACGAGGCCCGCGCCCTGCGCATCGCCGCCCGCCACACCGACGAGGTCACCTACCTCGGCGCCCACGTCGTCCCCCCGGACTACGCCGACGATCCCGCCGGGTACGTCGACCTGGTCACCGGGCCGATGCTCGACGCCTGTGCCCCGTACGCCCGTTGGGTCGACGTGTTCTGCGAGAAGGGTGCGTTCGACGGCGACCAGGCCCGCGCGATCCTGACCGCGGGCATGGCCAAGGGCCTGCACCCCCGTGTCCACGCCAACCAGCTCACCTACGGCCCCGGCGTCCAGCTCGCCGTCGAGCTGGACGCCGCTTCCGCCGACCACTGCACGCACCTCACCGCCGAGGACGTCGACGCCCTCGCCCAGGGCAACACCGTCGCCACGCTCCTCCCCGGCGCCGAGTTCTCCACCCGCGCGGACTGGCCCGACGCCCGCCGCCTCCTCGACGCGGGCGCCACCGTCGCGCTGTCCACGGACTGCAACCCGGGCTCGTCGTTCACCTCGTCCATGCCCTTCTGCATCGCCCTGGCCGTACGCGACATGGGCATGACCCCCGACGAGGCACTCTGGTCCGCCACCGCGGGCGGCGCGGCGGCCCTGCGCCGCACGGACATCGGCCGCATCGCCCCGGGCGCCCGCGCCGACCTGGTCCTCCTCGACGCCCCCAGCCATGTCCACCTCGCCTACCGACCGGGCGTCCCCCTGGTCCAGGCGGTCCGACAGCGCGGTGAACGCGCCCTCTGAGCGATATCTCCGGCCTCGCCCCCGAATCGGAAGAACCCGACTTCCACTCCTCAGTCACATGCGGAAGGACCTGCCCTTTGTCGGGCAGGTCCTTCCGCAAGTGGTCCCGCGGGGGCGCGGGGAACTCCGGGATCATTCCTCCAGAGTCAGGCCCTTCCTGAGCTTGACCAGCGTCCGGGAGAGCAGCCGCGAGACATGCATCTGGGAGATGCCGAGTTCGTCGCCGATCTCCGACTGCGTCATATTGGCGACGAAGCGGAGCGAGAGGATCTTCCGGTCGCGACCGGGCAGCGCGGCGATCAGCGGCTTCAGGGACTCGACGTACTCGATGCCTTCGAGTCCGTGGTCCTCGTAGCCGATCCGGTCCGCCAGCGCGCTCTCGGTCTCGTCCTCCTCGGCCTTGGCATCGAGCGAGCTCGCGGTGTACGCGTTGCTTGCGGCCATGCCTTCGACGACCTCGTGGTCGGTGAGTCCGAGGCGGTCGGCGAGTTCGCCCACGGTGGGCGCCCGGTCGAGCTGCTGGGCGAGTTCGTCGCCCGCCTTGGCCAGCTCGAGCCGCAGCTCCTGCAGTCGGCGCGGGACGCGCACGGACCACGTGGTGTCGCGGAAGAATCGCTTGATCTCGCCGATGATGGTCGGCATCGCGAAGGTCGGGAACTCGACGCCCCGGCTCAGCTCGAACCGGTCGATCGCCTTGATCAGGCCGATGGTGCCGACCTGGATGATGTCCTCCATCGGTTCGCTGCGGGAGCGGAACCGTGAGGCGGCGAACTTGACCAGGGCCAGGTTCAGTTCGACGAGTGTGTTGCGTACGTACGCGTACTCGTGGGTGCCCTCTTCGAGGGATTCGAGCCGCGCGAAGAGTGTCTTCGACAGAGCTCTGGCGTCCAGTGCGCCCACTTCGTCGTACGGCGGGATCTCGGGAAGTCCTTCGAGATCGCCGCTGCCCTTGGCGCTGCCGATGTCGCTGGTGCTGCTGATGCTGCTGGTGCTGCGGCGCGGAGCGGGTACGGCTACCGCGGCAGGGGAGTCTGATTCGGTCAGTCCCTGAGGACATGCTGACGTCGCGATGTGGGTACGCGGTCCGTCGAGCCGGGGTGACATGGTCTCCTCCATCGTTCTCGGCATATGGCTGCCGATGCCCATACGTGTTCCTGCGGTGAAGCGGCGCCTCCAAAGCCGGCTGTGTTTCGGGTGTCCCTCTACCCTTACCCGGTCCGGACGTGCAGATACAACCGCCAATTGAGGCTATATGTCCGGTTTGTTGAGGTCTTCGGCTACCGTGTGCCGCACGGAACGCGTAGTGTTTTACGAACGTCAGCGACAGCTACACACGCAACCGCACGCGCCATCGCAGAGAGTGACGCGCACGGTGACGCAGGCAGTGACGAACGGCGAAGAGGGACGGGCATGGACCGCCAGACGGTCGGCAGTGCGAACCGGGGTCGACTTCATGTCGAGGTCCGGACCGAGGGGCGCAGTGAGGTGGTGACGCCGGTGGGTGAGCTGGATCACCACACCGCCGATCTGCTCCGCGAACCCCTGGAGAGCGCGGTCGAACAAGGACGGACCCGACTGGTGGTCGACTGTTCGCGACTCGAATTCTGTGATTCCACCGGGCTCAATGTGCTGCTCGGTGCCCGCCTCAAGGCGGAGGCGGCCGGGGGAGGGGTCCATTTGGCCGGAATGCTGCCGATGGTGGCGAGGGTCTTCGAGATCACCGGGGCCGAGGCGGTCTTCACCGTCCACGACTCCCTCGAATCGGCGCTGGACACCTGATCGTGGCCCGGAGCGCAGTCTCACCCGTCCCGGGTGTCGCCTGCCTCACGCATTCCGCATGGGCGAAGTGGGTGTTGTCACGATACGGCCGGGCAGGAGACACCCCGGCGAACCTCGTGTGACCTGAGTGCCCTGCACACTCCGTATGCGGTCGGTGTCCGTTTCGGCAGCCGCACCCGTATCTGTATCTGTAACTGTTCAATGGCGACATGGTGAATCGGTGAGGTGAAGCGCTGATGAGCACCACCCGGCAGCATCCGCCGGGCGACCTCGGCCGGGAGCCGGAGGGCGCGGGCGACGGCGCCGACGCAGCCTCCTCCGGGCCCGTCGACCGGCGGTGGCGCACGCTGCCCCTGCGGGAGGTCAGCGGCATCGTGCCGACGGCCCGCGATTTCGCCCGTCAGGCACTCCACGACTGGGGCTGGCTCCCGGCATCGAGCGCCGACCGGCGCGCAGCCGCCGAGGACGTCCTGCTGGTCGTCTCCGAACTGGTCACGAACGCCTGCCTGCACGCGGAAGGACCCGAGGAGCTTCGCATCGCCTGCACCTCGAAGGTGCTGCGGGTGGAGGTCGTCGACGGCGGTGCGGGACAGCCCGCGCCGCGCACCCCGCACCGGGCGGGCCGGCCCGGCGGGCACGGCATGTTCATCGTGCAACGGCTCTGCCTGGACTGGGGTGTCCAGCGGGTGCCGGGCGAGCCCGGCAAGACCGTATGGGCGGAGCTCGCCGCCCCCGCGTAGTCATCACGCGAACCGTCGGGCCGTACGGCCCCTCCTTCCTGCCCCCGAAGAGCGCGCCGGATCGGCGCGCTCTTTGTCTTCCCTCCATACGGCCCCGGGCGTACCTTGAGCGCCCAATCTGATGTGTCGTCAGTAACTTGCGTCGGAGTGATACGGCGCGCGGCGACTTCCGGCATGAGGGGAACTGAGGTGCCGTACCCGAAGCGAACAGCTCTCGCGCTGGCGTCCGCGCTGGCCGGCTCGGTGGTGCTGCTGGCCGCGCCCGCCGCCCACGCCACGGTCGTGGACGTCGACTACAAGTGCAAGACACCGATCGGCGACAAGAGCGCGGTCTCGCCCATCGACATCAAGAGCGTGAAGAGCGGCAGCAGTTACACGCTCACGATGTCCTTCCAGAAGGGCGTCTCGTCCAGCCCCGTCGAGCTGGGCAAGGGCGCCATGAAGCCCAGCGCGGTCATCCGGCTGAGCGGCGCCGAATCGGGTCAGGTCCAGGTCTCGGGACCGGCGAACTCCGCGGCGATCCCGGCGAACACCCCGATCAAGATCAGCGACCTCTCGGGTACGTACACCCCGAGGAAGAGCGGCAAGGTCGGCTTCACGGCCGGAGTCCTCACCATCAAGGCGCTCGGTACGACCACGACCTGCACGCCGGGCAACAGCCCGAAGCCGTCGCTCGAACTCGATGTGACGGCGGCGGGCGGCTCGAAGGACACCTCGGAAACGACCCTGCCGAAGACCGGACCGCTCGACTCGGCGATGGCGCTCGGGACGCTCGGCGGCACGGTACTGCTGACCGGTGCGGCCGGGGTGCTGTGGCTGACCAGGCGCGGACAACGGGCCGCGGGCTGAGCTCCACGGAGCCGCCGCGCGCCGTCCGTACGTACACGCCCGTTCTGTACGCAGCAGGGAGCCCGCCCCTATGCCACCGTTGACCGGTCACGCCGTCCGAGCCGTTCTCGCAGCCCTGTTGTGCGCTTTCGCCTGCGCCTTGACCGCGAACCCGGCGACCGCCGCCGACCGGAGCGGCGCGGACTGGACGGCGCAGCCCGCGGCGGGCGCCGGGAGCCGGAGCGGCGAGGCCGGCGGCAGACCGTACTTCTATCTGGAGGGACTGCCCGGCACCGTGCTGCAGGACCGGCTCTCCGTCACCAACCCGGGCACCGCCCCGGTCACCGTGCGACTGCGCGGGGCGGATGCGTACAACTCCGCGGGCGGTGACTTCGCCGTACGCGGAACGAAGGACTCCGCCGGGACCGGCGCCTGGCTGCGGCTCGCCGCGGACCGGGTCACCGTGCCCGCCCGTACCCGCGCCGAGGTGCCGTTCTCCGTCACCGTCCCGGCAGATGCGTCGCCCGGCGACCACCCGGGGGCGATCGTCGCCGAGCACTCCGGGCGCTCGGTGGGCGTACGCGTCCATCTGCGGGTCAGCGGGCCCACGCTGACCGCGCTGACCTTGGAGGACGTCAGCGTGTCCGGTCGGACCATCCACTACACCCTCGTCAACCGGGGCAACGCGGCCCTCGCCCCGCGCCTCGCCGTCAGCGCGGACGGGGTCTTCGGCACCCTGCTGCGGCGCGAGGCGCGGAACCTGCCGGTGGACCTGTTGCCCGGACAGCGGGTGAAACTCACCGAACCGTGGCGGAACGCCCCCGCCCTCGATTCCGCCACCGTCCGGCTCCGCGTCACCGCCGCGGGCGGAGCGCACAGCGAGGCGACAGCCCGGGCCGTCTTCGTCCCCTGGGCGCCGGTGGCCGGCGGCGCCCTGGTCCTGGCCGCGGCCGCCGCAGGCGCGTACGCGTACCGGCTGCGGCGCAGCCACCGCCGGCCACCGGACGACGACGGCCCGGACCATGGCGACGCAGCTCGAACCACGGCAGAGAGAAGGCACTTGGTGAAGGCGGGAGCGGAATCGTGAGTCGACAGACCGGACCGGCGTCCCTCCGGCGCGGCAGCCACCGGTGGGCCGCCGTGCTCCTCGTCGCGCTGCTGCCCGCCCTGCTGCTCCTGCCCGCGCCCGGTGCCCGCGCGGCGGACGGAAAGCCCGCGGTCGCCCTCTCCGAGCAGCAGGCGGGCAAGGGCGGTGACATTACCGTCAAGGGCACCGGATGGCGGCCGAACACCCTGCTGATGATGCTGATCTGCGGACAGTCCGCCCCCGGCACGGGCGTCATCGGCGGCACCAACTCCTGCGCCAACGCCGACGGACGCGCCGTCACCACCGACGCCAAGGGCGCCTTCAGCAAGAAGATGCCGGTGTCCGAACCGCCCAGACCGTGCCCCTGCGTGGTCCATGTCGCGACGGTCACCGGGGAACAGGCAGCCGCCGACGCCGGGTTCGTCGTCGCCGGACACCCCGTCGCCCCACTGCCGGAACAGACGGAGGGCGGAAAGCTCGCGGTGCTCGCCACCACCCGGCTGGAGGGCGACAGCGGAATCCTCACCTGGTTCGGCGCTCCGCCCTCCCGGCAACTCGTCTTCACCGTGGGAAACCTCGGTTCGGCGCCGGTCAAGGACCCGGTCTTCCGGGTCGGCACCGCGCACGGCGTCTTTGCCCCGCAGTGGGAGGAGCGGCAGTGGCGCGGCACCATCGCGCCCGGTCGCAAGGCACGGATCGTACTGCCGGTCGAACTGACGGCGGGCGCCCACGGCGACTACCGGATCTCCCTGCGGTACGGGACGAAAACACTGGCCGAACAGCCGTGGGGGGTGGGCCGCCCCTGGGGCGTCACGCTCTTCTGGATCCTGCTCTGCGTCGTCGTACCGGCCGCGGTGTTCCGCATCGGCATGGCGATCGTCGACAAGGTGCGGCCCCGCGCCGCGTACACCCCGGCCCGCGCCGGCCGTCACCGCCATCCGCTGCCGGCCGACGTGACGGCGAAGCTGCCGAGGCTGCGCCGGGGATCGCGCGCCCATGAGACCCCCTCGACAGCGTCCGCGGCAGGACCCGCCCCGGGCGCGACCACCACGGCCGCGCTGCCGTGGTTCACACCGGATTCCGCACCGTCAGAGAACAGACCCACGACGAAGGGACATTCGTGAGCACGCAACGGAGGATGAGCGCGGCCGGGGTCGCGCTGATGCTCGGCGGCGCGGGGATCCTGCTGGCCGCGAGCCCAGCCCTGGCCGCCGACGTCTCGTACAAGACGGAGTGCATACCGCCGTCCATCTCCGGACTGCCTCCTGTGCAGGGCACGACCAAGGTGCAGCTGACCGCGCCCGCCGAGGCAAAGGTCGGGGACAGCGTCGAGGTGGTGTGGAAGACGGTCGAGGCCGCTTCCAGGAACCCCGACGTCCTGGACCTGGAGAAGGACACGGTCAAGCCGACCGGCACCATCGAGGTCGGCGGCGCGGCCACGGGAACGCTGCAGATGGAAGGGCCACGGCAGAACCCGCCGATCCCCAAGAACAGCGCCATGGTGCTGCCCGACATGAAGGGCACGCTGAAGCTGGAGAAGGCCGGTGAGATCACGCTGACGCCGGGCGCGTACAACATCAACGTGTCGAAGCCGATCTCCACCGACACCAAGTGCTCCCCGAAGGAGGCCGTTCAGCCGGGCGCGACGATCAAGGTCACGGACGGTGGCGGTACGACAGCGGGCGGGACGACCACCGGCACGACTGCGGGCGGTACGACCACCGGCTCCACCACGGCGGGCGGCACGACGGCCGCAGGGGGAACGACGGCGGGCACGACGGCCGGCGGTACGGACACCGGAGGCAGTGACTCCGGCGGCACCACCGCCGGGTCGAGCGGCGGCGGCGGTGGTGGTCGGACCGACTTCGAGGGCAAGGAGGTGTCTGTCGCGTACGCCTGCAAGACGCCGATCGGCGACAAGAACGCCACCTCCCCGGTGAAGATCAACGCGAAGAAGAACGGCGGCAGCTTCGACCTCACGGTGAAGTTCAGCAAGTCGGTCATGGACAGCCCCGCCGACATCCCGGCCGATTCGGTGAAGCCCTCCATGGAGGTCAAACTCGGCGGAGCCGACAAGGGCACGGTCCATGTCGAGGGCCCCACCAACAAGGAGCCCATCAAGTCCGGTGAACCGATCGAGATCCCCGACCTCACGGGTACGTACAAGCCGGGCGCGAGCGGTAAGTCCACCCTCAGCCCGGGCGTGCTGACCGTGAAGGCGCTCGGCACGACGACGACCTGCACCCCGCCCGCCGGTGTCGCGGTCTCCCTGGAGCTGGACACCTCGTCCCAGCCCGGCGGGGCCGTGGGCGGCTCGGACACGGGCGGCGCCACGACCGGCGGCGGTACGGACTCCGGAGGCGGACTGGCCGAGACCGGGGCCGAGGACAACGGCACCCTGCGCGCACTCGGCCTGGTCGCCGGTACGGCGATCCTGCTGGGCGGCGCCGTGTTCACGTTCACCCCGTGGCGTCGGCTGCGCGGCACCCGGTGAGCTGAGTCGTCGGATACGCGAAGGGCCGCTGCACCGACGATCCGGTGCAGCGGCCCTTCAGCGCTTCAGCGCTTCAGTGCCTCAGTGCACGTCGCCCATGAGCTGCTTGACCTTGTTGCGGTACAGGAAGATCGCGACACCTGCGGCCGCCGCGAGAGCGGCCTGCAGAGCGACGATACCGGTGCCGTTGAGGTCGACACCCGCGATGGAGAGCAGACCCGTGGTGCAGTCACCGGCGGTGACGGCCAGGAACCAGACACCCATCATCTGGCTCGCGTACTTGGCCGGAGCCATCTTCGTGGTGACGGACAGACCGACCGGGGACAGCGTCAGTTCGGCGACGGTCTGCACGAAGTAGATCGCGACCAGCCACATCGCGGCGGCCTTGTGGCCGTCCGTGGCGATCGTCAGCGGCATCAGGAAGAGGAAGAACGACGCACCGACCAGCACCAGACCGGAGCTGAACTTCACGATCGTGCTCGGCTCCTTGCCACGCCGGTTCAGCGCCAGCCAGAAGGCGGCGAAGACCGGGGCCAGCGCCATGATCAGGACCGGGTTGACCGACTGGTACCAGGAGACCGGGAAGTCCCACCCGAAGACGCTGTTGTCGGCCGAGCTGTCGGCGAAGATCGCCAGGGTCGAACCGCCCTGGTCGTAGATCATCCAGAAGATGGCGGCGGCGACGAAGAACCAGATGTAGCCGGACATCTTCGACTGCTCGGCGGCGCTGAGATCCTTGTCGCGCTTGATGCGCGTCAGGACCATCACCGGAATGACCAGACCCGCGACGGTGATCGGGACCAGGATCCAGTTGAGCGTGTAGACGCCGGTGACGACCGTGACGATGTAGAAGACGGCCGCGATGGCCAGCCAGATCATGCCCTTGCGCAGCGTGGCGGCGCGCTCGGCGGCCGACAGCGGCTTCGGGACGACGAGGCTGCGCTCGTTCAGGTGGCGGGTGCCGAGCAGGTACTGGACGAGGCCCAGCCCCATGCCGACCGCGGCGAGCGCGAAGCCCAGGTGCCAGTTGACGTTCTCACCGATGGTGCCGATGACCAGCGGGGCGGCGAAGGCGCCCACGTTGATGCCCATGTAGAAGATCGTGAAGCCACCGTCGCGGCGCGGGTCGTCCGGGCCGTCGTAGAGGTGGCCGACCATCGTGGAGATGTTGGACTTCAGCAGACCGGAGCCGATGGCGACGAGTCCGAGACCGGCGAAGAAGGTGCCCTGCAAGGGCAGCGCCAGCGCCAGGTGGCCGATCATGATGACCGCGCCGGCGACGGCGACCGTCTTGCGGGGACCCCAGACACGGTCGCCGAACCAGCCGCCGGGCATCGCGAGCAGGTACACCAGCGACACGTAGACCGAGTAGATCGCCGTGGCCGTGGCGGGGTTCATGTGAAGCCCGTTGGGGGCGATCAGGTAGAGGGGAAGCAGGGCCCTCATGCCGTAGTAGCTGAAGCGCTCCCACATCTCGGTCATGAAGAGAGTGGCCAGGCCGCGGGGGTGGCCGAAGAAGGTCTTCTCGGAGCCAGACGTGCTGGCGGAGTCCTTCGTCAGGCTGGACGCCATGGTCGATCCTTGCTTGCTCGGGACGCGGCGCCTCGTGAGCGTGACGCGCCCGGTGGGGGGAGGCCGGCACCGACGCGGCAAACGCCCCATCCCTACACGCCTGAGAAGGGATTCGCTCCGGACTCCGCACGGCGTACGGAGCGGGTACCGGAGTCGGGGGACCAGCTGCATCGGGATCCACGCCCGGCGCACTTCCTAGCGCTCCGGGCCCGGCCACAGGTCATTCACTGAAGTCAGGGCTGGCAGTTACCAGCCCAAGCACAAAAAAGACCCTTGGCGCTTAAAGCTGCCCAAAGGTCTTTGAGTAGTGCAACAGGCGTCGAGTCACCATACGACACGACGGTGGTCGATATGAAAGGACTTGAGAGATGGATCACAGGTCCAGGTGCAACCAGACTCGCATATTCCAAGGTCCCCCTCCGAATGGGGCGAAGACCTACAGGCCTTGTGGATCACCTCCCGGTGGCCGCCCCATGCGGACTACCATCACTCCATGACCCGTGTACTGCTCGCCGAGGACGACGCTTCCATCTCGGAGCCGCTGGCTCGCGCCCTGCGTCGGGAGGGTTACGAGGTCGAGGTCCGCGAAGACGGTCCGACCGCTCTCGACGCCGGCCTCCAGGGGGGCATCGACCTGGTCGTGCTCGACCTGGGCCTGCCCGGGATGGACGGCCTCGAAGTAGCCCGACGGCTCCGCGCCGAGGGCCACGCCGTGCCGATCCTGGTGCTCACCGCCCGCGCCGACGAGGTGGACACCGTCGTCGGCCTGGACGCCGGAGCCGACGACTACGTCACCAAGCCGTTCCGCCTGGCCGAACTCCTCGCCCGGGTCCGGGCGCTGCTCCGGCGCGGCGCCACCGACCCGACCCCGCAGCCCGCCACGCACGGGGTGCGGATCGACGTCGAATCGCACCGGGCCTGGATGGGCGACGAGGAGCTCCAGCTCACCGCGAAGGAGTTCGACCTGCTGCGGGTCCTGGTCCGCGACGCCGGCCGGGTCGTCACCCGCGACCAGCTGATGCGCGAGGTCTGGGACACCACCTGGTGGTCGTCCACGAAGACGCTCGACATGCACATCTCCTGGCTCCGCAAGAAGCTCGGTGACGACGCGGCCAACCCCCGCTACATCGCGACCGTCCGGGGCGTCGGCTTCCGGTTCGAGAAGAGCTGACGTACAGAAACAGTCATGCGCCGCCGACTGATCAACTCCACGCTCGCCGTGGTGCTCGTGGTGATCGCCGTCTTCGGCGTCTCCCTCGTCATCGTCGAGACCCGCACCATCAGCAACAGCGCCCAGGAGAGTGTCGACTCCGAGGCGCTGCGACTGATCAGCGTGGTCGAGAGCCGGCTCCTCGGGGCGGAACGGATCAACCCCGGGGTGCTGGCCCAACAGGTCGCCCACAACCGGTACGCCCGGGTCGAGATCCCCGGCCGCACCCCCATCGAAGCGGGCACCCGCCCCACCGGCAGTGTGATCAGAAGCACAGCGAAGGGGGAGCAGGGCGAGAAGGTCACCGTCGAGGAGTCCAGCTCCGCCGTCACCAGCGAGGTCGGGCGCACCCTGATGATCATCGGGGCGGTGGCGCTGCTCGCGATCGTCTCCGCGGTGCTCCTCGCCGTACGCCAGGCCAACAAACTGACCTCGCCGCTCACCGACCTCGCCGAGACCGCGGAACGCCTGGGCTCCGGTGACCCTCGGCCGCGCCACAAGCGTTACGGGGTGCCGGAGCTGGACCGGGTCGCGGACGTCCTCGACTCGTCCGCCGAACGGATCGCCCGGATGCTGACCGCGGAACGCCGGCTCGCAGCCGATGCCTCCCACCAGCTCCGCACGCCGCTGACCGCGCTCTCCATGCGGATCGAGGAGATCTCCGTCACCGACGACCCGGACACGGTGAAGGAAGAGGCGAACATCGCCCTCACCCAGGTCGAGCGCCTCACCGACGTGGTGGAGCGGCTGCTGACCAACGCCCGCGACCCGCGCACCGGCTCGGCGGTCGTCTTCGACCTCGACGAGGTCGTCAAGCAGCAGATCGAGGAGTGGCGCCCCGCCTACCGCGGCGAGGGCCGCGCCATCGTCCGCTCCGGCAAACAGGGTCTGCGGGCCGTCGGCACGCCGGGCGCGGTCGCCCAGGTGCTGGCCGCGCTGATCGAGAACTCACTGATGCACGGCGGCGGCACGGTGGCCCTGCGCACCCGGGTCACCGGCAACCAGGCGGTCATCGAGGTGACGGACGAGGGACCCGGCGTTCCGCCCGATCTGGGCGCCAGGATCTTCGAGAGGACGATCAGCGGCCGCAACTCGACGGGAATCGGCCTCGCGGTCGCCCGCGATCTGGCCGAGGCGGACGGCGGTCGCCTGGAACTGCTCCAGCAGCAACCGGCGGTCTTCGCCCTGTTCCTGAGCCGGGTGGCCCTGAACCGCGCGGAACCGGAACGACCGGTCCGCTGAATCGAGCCCGTCGAGGGGGATCGAGGACGAGGCGGCAACCGGTCGGCCCCGGTGCCTCAACGTCGTACGGGCTCCGCCGGCTCGACCGGCACCCGTTCCACCGGCACCTGCTCCGCGGCCCCGCGCCCCTGCGCCACCACGCCTACGCCGTCTTTGGCAGGCAGCGCCTTGAACACCCAGCTCCGGTAGGACCAGAACCGGAACAGCGTCGCGATCCCGATTCCCAGGATCTTGAAGACGTTGCTCTGGACCGGGCCGTTCCATCCGAACCCGTACGTCGCCGTGTACAGCACGCCGTTCTCGATCGCGGCACCCACCGCGCTGAACAGCAGGAACAGGGTCAGTTCCCGGGTCCGCCCGGTCTTGTCGCGGTCCCGGTACGTCCAGTAGCGGAAGCCCACGTAGTTGAAGAGGATGGCGATGAACGTGGCCAGCAGACTGGCCCGCACCACTTGAAGGTCCGTGGTGTGCCACAGCAGGTTGGACACCCCCACATTGACCAGCAGACCCATCGCACCGACCACGCCGAACTTGGCGATCTCCCGGGCCAGCGCATCCAGCCGGGTCCGTAGTACGCCCCGTTCGTTCATGGTGATGGCTCAGCCCCGTCCGTGGATTCGGTCAACCCAGTCATGCTATCGAGGCCTCCCATGAGATACCTGTGAGCATCCATCGAGACGTGGCAAGCCTGTGACACGGAGCCTCCGGCCGCCGCCCTCCGGGGCATCGTCCGGCGGTCCCCCGGACGCCCGATATCCTGGAGGCGTGACGTTCCCGGTAGTCGGCATGGTCGGTGGCGGTCAGCTCGCCCGTATGACCCACGAGGCGGGCATCCCCCTCGGCATCAAATTCAAGCTCCTCAGCGACACCCCTCAGGACTCGGCGGCCCAGGTGGTGAGCGAAGTCGTCATCGGCGACTATCGCGACCTGGACACGCTGCGCGCCTTCGCGCGCGGCTGTGACGTGATCACCTTCGATCACGAGCACGTCCCGACCGAGCATCTGCAGGCCCTGGAGGCGGACGGCATTCCCGTGCGCCCCGGCCGCGACGCGCTGGTGCACGCCCAGGACAAGGGGGTGATGCGCGCGAAGCTCGGCGAGATCGGCGCGCCCTGCCCCCGCCACCGCATCGTGACCGACCCGGCGGACGCCGCGGCGTTCGCGGCCGAGGTCGGTGGCTTCCCCGTCATCCTGAAGACGGTCCGCGGCGGCTACGACGGCAAGGGCGTCTGGGTGGTCCGCTCCGAGGCGGACGCGGCCGACCCCTTCCGGGCGGGTGTCCCGGTCCTCGCCGAGGAGAAGGTCGACTTCGTACGGGAGCTGGCGGCCAACATCGTCCGCTCGCCGCACGGCCAGGCAGTCGCCTACCCGGTCGTCGAGTCGATCCAGGTCGACGGCGTCTGCGACACGGTCATCGCTCCGGCCCCCGAGCTGAGCGAGCAGCTCGCCGGCGAGGCCCAGCAGCTGGCCCTGCGGATCGCCGCCGAGCTCGGTGTCGTCGGCCACCTCGCCGTCGAACTCTTCGAGACCCGTGACGGCCGCATTCTCGTCAACGAGCTCGCGATGCGCCCGCACAACTCCGGGCACTGGACCCAGGACGGCGCGATCACCTCACAGTTCGCCAACCACGTCCGGGCCGTTCTCGACCTGCCGCTCGGCGACCCTCGCCCGCGCGCCACCTGGACGGTCATGTGCAACGTCCTGGGCGGCGACTACCCGGACATGTACCAGGCGTACCTGCACTGCATGGCCCGCGACCCGCAGCTCAAGATCCACATGTACGGCAAGGACGTGAAGCCGGGCCGCAAGGTCGGTCACGTCAACACCTACGGCGACGACCTGGCGGACGTGCGTGAGCGCGCCCGGCACGCGGCCGACTACCTGCGAGGAACGATCACCGAATGACTTCCCCCGCCTCCGCCGCGCCGGTCGTCGGCATCGTCATGGGTTCGGACTCCGACTGGCCCGTCATGGAAGCAGCGGCCAAGGCCCTCGACGAGTTCGAGATCCCGTACGAGGTCGACGTCGTCTCCGCCCACCGCATGCCGCACGAAATGATCGCGTACGGGGAGAACGCCGCGGACCGCGGTCTCAAGGCGATCATCGCGGGCGCGGGCGGTGCAGCCCACCTGCCCGGCATGCTCGCGTCGGTCACCCCGCTGCCCGTCATCGGCGTCCCGGTTCCGCTGAAGTACCTGGACGGCATGGACAGCCTGCTGTCCATCGTGCAGATGCCGGCCGGTGTGCCCGTCGCGACCGTGTCGGTCGGCGGCGCGCGCAACGCGGGTCTGCTCGCCGCTCGTATCCTCGCCGCCCACGACAGCGAACTGCTGGCCCGCATGCGGGAGTTCCAGCAGGAGCTGAACGACCAGGCGACCGAGAAGGGCAAGCGGCTGCGCAGCAAGGTCGAGGGCAGCGACTCCTTCGGCTTCGGCAAGTAGACACAGCGGACAACGAGCGGAAGCGGGCGACCATGGCGGAGCAGATCGCGGACCGGACCACGGACCACTTCGGGGACCACCTGGCACAGGCCGCGGAACTCCTCGCCGAGTACCCGGTCGTCGACGGTCACAACGATCTGCCCTGGGCACTTCGGGAACAGGTCGGATACGACCTGGACGCCCGCGACATCGCCACCGACCAGTCCGCCCACCTCCACACCGACATCGGGCGGCTGCGCGCCGGTGGCGTCGGGGCGCAGTTCTGGTCCGTCTACGTACGGTCCGACATGGCGGGCGAGGACGCCGTCAGCGCCACCCTCGAACAGATCGACGTGGTCGCCGAGCTGCTGGACCGCTACCCCGCGGACCTGCGGCGCGCCCTGACCGCCGACGACATGGAGGCGGCCCGCACCGAGGGCCGGATCGCCTCCCTGATGGGCGCCGAGGGCGGCCACTCCATCAACAACTCGCTCGGCACCCTGCGCGCCCTGCACGCCCTCGGCGTCCGCTACATGACGCTCACTCACAACGACAACATCGCGTGGGCGGACTCGGCGACGGACGAGCCGGGCGTCGGCGGTCTCTCGCCGTTCGGCCATGAGGTGGTGCGGGAGATGAACCGCACCGGCATGCTGGTCGATCTCTCCCATGTGGCGGCCACGACGATGCGCGACGCACTCGCCACCTCCACCGCGCCGGTGATGTTCTCGCACTCGTCGTCGCGGGCGATCTGCGACCACCCGCGCAACATCCCCGACGACGTCCTCGCGCAGCTCCCGGCCAACGGCGGCATCGCCATGGCGACCTTCGTGCCGAAGTTCGTCCTCCCGGAAGCCGTCGAATGGACCCGCGCGGCGGACCGGAACATGCGTGACCACGGTCTGCACCACCTCGACACCACCACGCAGGCCATGAAGATCCACGCGGAGTTCGAGGCCGCTCACCCGCGCCCGATGGCCACCGTGGCGACGATCGCCGACCATCTCGACCACATGCGTGAGGTCGCCGGGATCGACCACATCGGTATCGGCGGCGACTACGACGGCACCGCGTTCCTCCCCGCAGGTCTGGAGGATGTCGCGGGCTACCCGAACCTGATCGCGGAACTTCTGGGCCGCGGCTGGTCCGCCGCCGACCTCGCCAAGCTCACCTGGCGCAACGCGGTACGGGTGCTGCGTGACGCCGAGGCCGTCGCCCGCGACCTGCAAACGCGACGCGGCCCGTCCCACGCCACGATCCAGGAACTGGACGCCCGGGCGTCCTGACGTTCCACGGGACGGGAGGACGTTCCCCCCGTCCTCCGGCCGAATTCGCCTCCCGTGCGGTACAGCTCCGCCGGGCCCCGTCGACGGCCACGATCGGCGAACCCGAGCGGTGGGGCGTGCCCGGGGGCGGGTCAGGCGCGGGGGCGGCCCATCGCCCGGAATGTCCAGCCCGCTTCGCGCCACAGCGTGCTGTCCAGCGCGTTGCGGCCGTCGAGGATGATCCGGTGTGCGGCGGCCTCGCCCAGCGCCGCCGGGTCCAGCTCGCGGAACTCGCGCCACTCCGTCAGGTGCAGGACCACGTCCGCGCCGCGCACCGCGTCCAGCGCCGACTCGGCGTACCCGAGCGTCGGGAAGAGCCGACGGGCGTTGTCCATGCCCTTCGGGTCGTAGACGGTGACCTGGCCGCCCTGGAGGTGGATCTGCCCGGCGACGTTCAGGGCAGGCGAGTCGCGTACGTCGTCCGAGTCCGGCTTGAACGTCGCACCCAGCACGGCAACCCGCTTGCCGAGGAAGGTCTCCCCGCCCACGGCCTCCCGGGCCAGCTCCACCATGTGGCCGCGGCGCCGCATGTTGATCGAGTCGACCTCACGGAGGAAGGTCAGCGCCTGGTCGGCGCCCAGCTCACCGGCGCGCGCCATGAACGCCCGGATGTCCTTCGGCAGACACCCGCCGCCGAAGCCGATACCGGCCCGCAGGAACTTGGATCCGATCCGCTCGTCGTGACCGATCGCCTCGGCCAGCTTCGCCACATCGCCGTCGGCGGCCTCGCAGACCTCCGCCATCGCGTTGATGAAGGAGATCTTGGTCGCCAGGAACGAGTTCGCCGAGGTCTTCACCAGTTCCGCGGTCGGGAAGTCCGTCACCACGAACGGCGACCCCTCCGCGACCGGCACCGCGTACACCTCGCGCAGCACCTTCTCGGACCGCTCGCTCTCCACCCCGACGACGATCCGGTCGGGGTGCAGGGTGTCCTTCACGGCGAAGCCCTCGCGCAGGAACTCCGGGTTCCAGGCCAGCTCCGCATCGGTTCCCACCGGCGCCAGCTCGGCCAGCCGCGCCGCGAGCCGGACGGCGGAGCCCACCGGCACGGTCGACTTGCCGACGACCAGCGCGGGCCGGGTGAGCTGCGGCGCCAGCGACTCGAAGGCGGAGTCCACGTACGACATGTCGCAGGCGTACTCGCCGTGCTTCTGCGGGGTGTTCACGCAGACGAAGTGCACATCGCCGAAGGCACCGACCTCTTCCCACGAGGTGGTGAACCGCAGCCGCCCGGTGGATCCCTCGATGCCCGCGACGTGCTTTCGGAGCAGCTCCTCCAGCCCGGGCTCGTACATCGGGACCCGGCCGCTGCTGAGCATCTCGATCTTCTCGGGCACGACATCGAGCCCGAGCACTTCGAAGCCGAGTTCCGCCATGGCCGCGGCGTGGGTGGCGCCGAGGTAGCCGGTGCCGATCACAGTGATTCTGAGGGCCATGGAGTGCTCCAGAGAGATGCGGACAGACATGCGGTGAACGAGCATAGTCGTGCCTCTGAAGACCGGGATTTACAGGCCTGGGGGACCCCTGTCGCGAAGCTCACGTGCAGCTCTCATAGGTCTTTGTGGGCCAGGGCACCTAAAATTGGGTTACTTAACGGTAGTTAGCGTCCCTGGGGAGTGAGAGTCTTGGCGGGTTCCACCGATTTCGACCTGTACCGTCCGGCCGAGGAGCACGACATGCTCCGCGAGACGGTCCGTGCGCTCGCCGAGGCGAAGATCGCCCCGTTCGCGGCAGCGGTCGACGAGGAGGCCCGCTTCCCGCAGGAGGCGCTGGACGCCCTGGTCGCCTCCGAGCTGCAGGCCGTGCACGTCCCCGAGGAGTACGGAGGCGCCGGTGCCGACGCCCTCGCCACCGTGATCGTGATCGAGGAGGTGGCCCGCGTCTGCGCCTCCTCCTCCCTGATTCCGGCCGTGAACAAGCTCGGCTCGCTCCCGGTGATCCTCTCCGGTTCCGAGGCGCTGAAGAAGAAGTACCTGGGCCCGCTCGCCAAGGGCGACGCGATGTTCTCGTACTGCCTCTCCGAGCCCGACGCGGGCTCCGACGCCGCCGGCATGAAGACCAAGGCCGTCCGTGACGGCGACTTCTGGGTCCTCAACGGCGTCAAGCGCTGGATCACCAACGCGGGCGTCTCCGAGTACTACACGGTGATGGCCGTCACCGACCCGACCAAGCGCTCCAAGGGCATCTCGGCGTTCGTCGTCGAGAAGTCGGACGAGGGCGTCTCCTTCGGCGCCCCGGAGAAGAAGCTCGGCATCAAGGGCTCCCCGACCCGCGAGGTCTACCTCGACAACGTCCGGATACCGGCCGACCGCATGATCGGCGAGGAGGGCACCGGCTTCGCCACGGCGATGAAGACGCTGGACCACACCCGCATCACGATCGCGGCCCAGGCCCTCGGCATCGCGCAGGGCGCCCTCGACTACGCCAAGGGCTACGTCCAGGAGCGCAAGCAGTTCGGCAAGCCGATCGGTGACTTCCAGGGTGTCCAGTTCATGCTCGCCGACATGGCGATGAAGCTGGAGGCGGCCCGCCAGCTCACCTACTCGGCCGCCGCCAAGTCCGAGCGCCTCGACAGCGACCTCACCTTCTTCGGTGCCGCGGCCAAGTGCTTCGCCTCCGATGTCGCGATGGAGATCACCACGGACGCGGTCCAGCTGCTCGGCGGCTACGGCTACACGCGGGACTACCCGGTGGAGCGGATGATGCGCGACGCCAAGATCACCCAGATCTATGAAGGCACGAACCAGGTCCAGCGGATCGTCATGGCGAGGAACCTGCCGTAGCGCTTCGGTTCCAGCTGCGCGAGACGGCCCCCGGCGCCATGCCGGGGGCCGTTTCCGACGGCTGCCAGGAACTCCCGTGGGCGGGTGGTGCTGTTCGGTTGCGGCACCGGCGGGATTCGAACCCGCGGACAGGTAGGGGCAGGATCCGCCCCGGACCCCGTCAGTCGCTGTGAGGGGGACCTCCCTCACAGCGATCGCAATGGGCCGCTCTGCCACGGCTCCGCAACCTGCGGGACTGCGCGGTCCCGGTCCGGCGACCGTAGTGGTTTCCCGCCAGGCCCGGCCACGGACCATGTCGGCACCGTCGCCCGGCGCCCATCGCCGAGACGGGCCGAGGGCGTAGGCGCGTCCCCTTCCGTGGCGTACTTTCCCTGTCCATGAACGACATCGACAGGCTCACCGCGCTGTTCACCGCGCTCGGCGCCGACGACGCCCGGGGCTGGGCGGACTCCGAGGCGGAGGAGAACATTCCACAGCTTGCCCGCTACCGGTTCCTCCGCATGGTCTGGCAGGACATCGACGCCTGGAGCACGGCAGCACCCGACTGGGTCGGGGCGTACGCGGAAGAGGGTTCCGCCGCCGGGGCAGTCGGGCGGGCGCTCCGGCTGGGCCTGACCCACCAGGAGCTGGGTGAGATAGCCCGCGAGGTGGCGAAGGAGACCGCCTTCGGTGTCCTCTACGGCCTCGCCGACCCCACGGACGGCCGGCTTCCGCCGGGGATCGAGGAGCAGCTGCCCGGCTGGTGCCTGGCTGAACTGTCCCCGGCGGGCGAGCCCACGGGGCGGATCCTGGACGCTCTGTACGAGGACCTGGACGAGGTCGACCCCGCCGCGCCCCGGGGGCAGGACAGCGCCTGAGCGTCGGAGCTCACCCGCCGCCCCTTCCCGGGGCGCGGGCGCATGTCAGGCAGGCCGGCGCCGCCCGTCGGCACCGGCGGTACGCGAGGAAGGTGCCGGGCCGACGACGAACCGGCCGCCCGCCGGCACCACTTGGGCGACATGGCCGACGCGGGTGACGGTATCCGTACGGAGCAGGCAGTCCGGCAGTCCCGGCGCAGCTCGGTCGGGGCGTCAAGACTGCCGGGCACCGGGCCGGTTGCCGCGCATGAAGAGGGCCCGGACGGTGAACCGTCCGGGCCCTGCCTTCGCCTGCGGTCAATTACCGGAGACGGTGACCTTCTCGTCGTTGTTGAGCTGTTCCACCAGCTGCTTGACCTTGGCCTTGTCCCAGACCAGATTCCCGCCCGTGGAGCCGGAGATCGGCATGTTCATGGACGTGCCGTCACCACCCGTGACGCCCTTCATCGCGAAGAACATGTTGCCCAGGTCCCACAGCGACATGTCCTTGTCGACGATCAGGGTGTCGAGACCGGCGCCCATCGTCGGGTACAGCTTGAACGGGTTGAGGATCGTGGACGGCGTCGCCGTCTGGCTCGCCAGCGCCGCGAGGAACTTCTGCTGGTTCTTCGTACGGTCCAGGTCGCTGCCCGCGAAGGCGTAACGGGTCCGCACGAAGGCGAGGGACTGCTCGCCGTTGAGGGTCTGCTTGCCGGCCTGGAAATCGGCGCCGGAGTTCTTGTCCTTGAACGCCTTGGGGATGTCGAGCTCCACGCCGCCGATCGCATCGACAATCTTGGCAAAGCCGCCGAACCCGATCTCGACGTAGTGGTCGATGTGCAGCCCGGTGTTGAACTCGACGGTACGGACGAGCAGTTCGGGTCCGTCCTCGGCGTAGGCGGCGTTCAGCTTGGTGAAGCGGCCGCGGCCCGGGTAGAGCTTGCCGGAGTCGGAGCCCTTGTAGGAGGGGATCTCGACGTTCGAGTCACGCGGCAGCGAGATCAGCGTCGGCCCGTTCGAACCGTCGTGCAGGATCATCATCGAGTCGGTCCGCTTGCCCCCGGCAGAGCCGGTGTGGAGCCTCTTCTTGTCCTCGGCCGTCATGCCCGCGCGGCTGTCGGAGCCGACGATCAGATAGTTGGTGCCGTCGCCCTCGTGGGGCCGCTCGATCACCTTGGAGAGGTCGACCTCACGCTTGAGCTTGGAGTCGGCCCAGAAGTACGTGCCGATGGAGACGGCCAGCACCACGACCACGAGGGTCAGGGTGCCTATCTTTATCCGGCGGCGCCAGTCCGGCGCGGGCCTCCCCTGGACGTAACCGCCGTCACCCCGGCCGCCCCCGTGGCCGTAGCCACCGCCGTTGCCGCCGCCGTAGACGTGGCCCGTGTTGTAACCGTCGTCGTACCCTGCGCTGTCGTCATAGCCGCCGGAGTACTGAGGCGCCTCGGGCTGACGCTGTCGCGGCGCCGTCGGACGCTGCTGAGGTGGCGCGGGGCGCTGCTGAGGCGGCGCGGGGCGCCGCTGGACGTGCCGCATGACGCGGGGGCCCTCGGGCTGGGCGCTGTCGCTGCCCCGCCCGTAGCGGTCGTTGCGGTCGTCGTCGGTCCATCCACCGGGCCAGTCGCTCATGCGGTCCAGTGTGCAGTCCGGGCGTGCCGCTATCACAGGGGGTGTGAGATATCGGGCCTGGGCTGTTGCGAAGCTGATGCAATGTCCGAGGCCCAGGGTCCCCGCATAAGGTGGACGGTATGACAGATCAGGCCCCACGTCCGGAGGGCGACATTCCGGGCAAGCCGACTGCGGCGTCCCGGACGACCCTCAGCCACATCATGACCGGCAACGACACCAATCTGCTGGGTACGGTGCACGGCGGCGTGATCATGAAACTGGTCGACGACGCGGCGGGCGCCGTGGCCGGCCGGCACTCCGGCGGACCCGCGGTCACGGCCTCGATGGACGAGATGGTCTTCCTGGAGCCGGTACGCGTCGGTGACCTTGTTCACGTCCGTGCCCAGGTGAACTGGACCGGCCGTTCCTCGATGGAGGTCGGCGTCCGGGTCATGGCCGAGCGGTGGAACGAATCGACCCCGGCCCAGCAGGTCGGCAGCGCGTATCTGGTCTTCGCGGCGGTCGACGGGGACGGCAAGCCGCGCCCCGTACCGCAGGTGATACCCGAGACGGAGCGCGACAAGCGGCGCTACCAGGAGGCGCAGATCCGGCGCACGCACCGGCTGGCCCGGCGTCGCGCGATCAAGGAACTGCGCGAGAAGCGCGTGGCGGACGGCATCGAGGACTGACGGCAGGGCGCCCTCCCCGGCCCCGGGGCGGACCGCTGCCCTGGGCTCCGCCGGGCGGGCGCCTCGCTACGGGCACGTCACCTGGTCGCCCGTGACCGCGGCGAACGCGCCCCCGTGCGTGTCCTCGCCCCGTACCCGCTCGACCTTGCTGAAGTCCGTGCCCGTCGTCACCTTCATCGTCGCGCCCTGCCCCTTGACTGCCCGCAGCTCGGCCCCCGGCAGCGCCGCCGCCAGCGACTTCGCCGACCGGTCCCACCTCGGGTCGTACTCGACCAGGGTGTGTTTCAGTTCCCGCGGCGCCCCGTCGAGCGGGGCCCCCGTCGTACGGAAGCCGGTGGCGCGCAGGGCGTCGTCGGCCGTCCTGCCGAGGCCGTCCATCGGGGTCCCGTTGTAGACCTGGACCCGAATCTGCTGCGGCGCGACATCGACGGTCTTCGCCGCGGCCTGCTTCGGCTGCTTCGCCGCGAGGGGCTTGTCGTCACGCAGCGCCTGGAACAGCTTCGTCGACTTCACCGGATCCCACTTGACCGTCGAGCCGATGCCCTTGACCGGATAGGAGGGATCACTGACCGGTACGGAGGTGAACTCGGACGACGCCGCAGTGAAGCCGCGCATCGCCTGGCCGAGGTCCAGCATCTGCTCCGTGCCGAACCCCTCGTCGGCCCGGACCGAACGGAGCATCGTCGAGGCGATCTCCCGGAACTTCACCGGGTTCAGCAGCGCACCGCTGCTGGTCGTCTGCTTGATCAGCGAGGCGAGGAACCGCTGCTGGCGCTGCATCCGGCCCAGGTCCGCGGCCCCGTCGACATGGCGCGAGCGCACGTACTGGAGCGCCTGCCCGCCGTTCAGCCGGTGGGCGCCGGCGGCGAGATCGAGACCGGTGTACGAGTCCTTCATCGGCCGGACGGTGCAGATCTGCACCCCGCCCAGGGTGTCGACCGTCTTCATGAAGCTGGGGAAGTCGACCTCCAGATAGTGGTCGATCTTGATGCCGGTCATGTCCTCGACGGTCCGTACGGTCAGATTCGGCCCGCCCTCCGAGTAGGCGGCGTTCAGCTTCAGCGGGTGGGCGGCGTGCTCGGCGCCGGTGTTCCGGTCGCGGTGTTCCGGGATCTCGGCGTAGCTGTCGCGCGGCAGGGAGACAATGCTCGCGCGTTCCTTGTCCGCCGACAGATGCACCAGCATGATCGTGTCGGTGCAGTGGCAGGGAGCACCGCCCAGCCGGTACTTCTTCTTCTCGTCCGGGGTGATGCTGTCGCGGCCGTCGGTGCCGACGAGCAGCAGATTCGTGCCGTTCCCGGCCCGCGGCCGGTTCTTCATGTCCTTGAACGGGTCGATGCGGTCGATCCCGGTTTCCAGGTTGGCCACCACGGCGTGACCGATCCCGCCGGCGCCGAGCACCAGCACGGACAGGCTGGTCGCGACCCGCATGCCCCAGCGGGGCCTCTCGTCCTGCTTTCTCGACCTGAGCTGCGGGGGAGCGGCGCGGGGGCGCGGCGGACGGGGGGAGCGGTGCGGTGTGGGCACGGGGGGGACCTCCGCGGTGCAAGGGGGATCGCTCGCACAGTAGGCCCGTACGATCTCCATACCGGGAAGCGACCTTGCGGCGCGCGCCCGCGTCCCCCATTCGCGGTAACGTGGCGGCCGAAACGCCGCCTCCTGGGGTGAGAGCCCCCGGCGCCCCCGAGGACCCCCCGAGGACCACATGTCTGCCGCGCAGTACCCCGCCGTCTCCGTGATCATGCCGGTGCTCAATGAGGAACGCCATCTCAGGAACTCCGTCCGGCACATCCTGGAGCAGGAGTACGCCGGCGAGATGGAGGTCGTGATCGCGCTCGGTCCGTCCACGGACCGTACGGACGAGATCGCCGCCGAGCTGGTACGGGAGGACTCCCGGGTCCACACCGTGCCGAACCCGACCGGCCGCACCCCGGCAGCGCTCAACGCCGCGATCAAGGCCTCCTCGCACCCCGTCGTGGTGCGGGTCGACGGCCACGGCATGCTCTCGCCGAACTACATCGCGACGGCCGTCCGCCTCCTGGAGGAGACCGGCGCGCAGAACGTCGGCGGCATCATGCACGCCGAGGGCGAGAACGCCTGGGAGGACGCCGTCGCCGCGGCCATGACATCGAAGATCGGCGTCGGCAACGCGGCCTTCCACACCGGCGGCCAGGCGGGCCCGGCCGAGACCGTCTACCTCGGCGTCTTCCGCCGCGAGGCGCTGGAGAAGGCGGACGGCTACAACGTGGAGTTCATCCGCGCCCAGGACTGGGAGCTGAACTTCCGGATCCGCGAGGCGGGCGGTCTGATCTGGTTCTCGCCGGAGCTGCAGGTGCAGTACCGGCCGCGTCCCTCGGTGAAGGCGCTGGCCAAGCAGTACAAGGACTACGGCCGCTGGCGCCATGTCGTCGCCCGCTACCACTCCGGCTCGATCAACCTGCGCTACCTCGCCCCGCCGACCGCCGTCTGCGCGATCGCGGCGGGCCTCGTGGTCGGTGCGGCCGTCACCCCGTGGGCGTTCGTCGTCCCGGCCGGTTATGTCGCCGCCATCGTCGCCGGGTCCCTCCCGGCGGGCAAGGGCCTGTCGCTGAAGGCGCGGGCCCAGATACCGGTGGCGCTGGCCACCATGCACATGTCCTGGGGCTACGGCTTCCTGACCAGCCCGCGTTCGCTGGCGAGGAAGGTCATCGCCAGCCGCCGCCCGGCGGTCCAGCGACAGGCGGTCTGACCCGGCACGGACATGAACAGGGGCGCCGGCTGTTCCTCCCCGGAGAAACAGCCGGCGCCCCTTTCGTGCGTGGTCCGCTAGAACCGGTACGGCCAGTAGACGTCCATGCAGGCGTCCTCCTCGGACCCGTTGACCGCCTCGGTTCCTTCCAGCGGGTCGTCGTTCCCGGCCGCCTGCTTCGGGTACGTCGCCCCTGTCCGCCAGTCCGAGCCGACCGTGAGCGTCAGCGTGTCGACATCGGCCGACACCTTGACCACGCTGGTCGGCATGGACAGCGCCTCCGCGACCGCGAGCGCATCCGACTTGCCCTGGGCGCCGGAGTCCTTGGGGTACGTCACCGCGGTGGTCAGCGCCGACCCGGGTGTGGTCGACGCGGTGGCCTTGGTGAAGCCCTTGGACCTGAGGATGTCCTGGACGTCCGCCGCCCGGCCGCTGGTGGCGACCTGGCCGTCGGCCGCAGTGCCGTTGACCACCGTGAGGTCGAGAGCGTCGGGCGCGGCCGCGGCCACCGTCGGGCTCTTGTCCTTCGTCCCGGACCCGCCCTTCGTCCCGGACTTCTTGCGGTCCTTCGGGTCGAGCGACTGGTCGTCCCGCAGCAGCGCCCAGAGCTTGTCGGCGGCGCCCGGCTTCGGCAGCACGTGGTTGTCGTCCTGCGGATCCGCGATCCGCGGCATGGTCAGCATGTTGATCTTGTCCATCGGTACGTTCTTGAGCTGCATACCGAGATCGAACAGCTTCTTCACCGAGCCGATCTCCTCAGAGACCTGGAGCGACTTGGTCCCCGTCTCGGCGAGATCCATCAGCCGCCCGGTGTCGGTGAACGCGTTCTGGCTCTTCAGCTCGCGGATGACCGAATTCAAGTACATGTGCTGGGCCTTGGCCCGGCCGATGTCGCTCTCGAAGGCGTGCCGGGTACGCAGCCACTGCAGCGCCTGCTTGCCCTTGACCTTGTGCGTGCCCTTGGTCAGCTTCAGATAGGAGCCGCCGGAAACCTTGGGCTTGGGGATGTCGTAGACGTTGTCCTTGACGCACACATCGGCGCCGCCCACGGCGTCCGCCATGGCGACCACACCGGCGAAGTCGACCATCACCCAGTGGTCGATGTAGACGCCGGTCAGCTGCTCCCAGGTGTCCAGCGTGCAGCCCGGGCCGCCACGGCCGAGCGACTCGTTGATGAGCGCGTTGGTGGCCTGGTACTCCTGGTCGGTGTCGGGGTCCACGCACTTCGGGATGTCCACGCGCGTATCACGCGGAATGCTGACGACCGAGGCGTTCTTCCGGTCGGCCGATACATGGAGCAGCATCTGCACATCGGCCAGCGGCTTGGCGCCGACACTCGCCTTCGAGCCGCCGAGCTTCAGATTCGCCTTGGAATTACGACTGTCCGAGCCGATCAGCAAGATGTTCAGCGGGGTCTGACCCGCGGCGTTCGGGGCGGTCTTCTTCGCCGCGTTGTTCCCGGCGCTGCGATGCCCCTTGCGGAGATTGCTGTTCAGGTGCTGGTACCAGAGATAACCGGCGGCGCCGGTGCCGAGTATGACCAGCGCAAGTACGTACGCGACCCAGCGCAGTATGCGGCGCTTTCCGCGTTTCCCGCGCCGGCGCGACGTGCCGCGGCGGCGCCCGCCGTGACCCGGCCCCTCCCGGTCCGCGCCGGCACCCCGGCCGTCCCGGCCCGCGGCCGGGGCGGCCGTGTACAGGTCGTCGTCCCGGCCGAGTTGGCCGGGATGCCGGACGCGTGGTCGCGTCCCCTCCCCGGATGTGCTGCTCCGTCCCACCGGGACCCCCCTGCTGCTCAGACTCGTGGAATGGCGCAGTGACCCGGTGTCACTTTGCGCACTCTGCCTTGGCGGCGTTTGCTAGCGGTATGTCTGCCGGCGCCTTTGTCGGTCCGGTGATGGGCACACCCGCGCCCTTGAAGTCCGCACCCAGGGTCAGGACCATCGCCTGAAGCCCCTCGGCGTCGGTGGTGCCCTGCTTCAGGGCCGAGCCGGGCAGCCCCATCATGGCGGCGAGTGCGCGGGCCTGGTCAGCCTGGTTGGGCGCGTACTCGAGCGTCGTCTTGGAGATCTTCGCCGGGGCGTTGGCCTTGTTGGTGGACTTGAGTACGCCCTGGTCGTTCTGCAGCCACGTGACCGTCTCCTGCGCGGCGCCCGGCCGGTCGCCGCCGTTGAGGACATCGACACGTACGTCGGCGGCAGCGGCCTTGGTCCCCTTGAGCTGTGCGTCCTGCTTGCTCTTGGCGGCCTTCTTCTGCTTGTTCACCTCGGTCAGTGAGGTGTCCTCGCGCATCATCTGGAACAGCGGTTCGGACTTGGCCTTGTTGAGCACCACCGTGGCGTGGACCTTCTCGGCCGGGTTGTCCAGCACCGGGACCGTCACGAAGGTGATGTTCTTGGTGTCGACCTTGCTGAGCTCCTTGGCGAGCGACACCAGCTTCGTCCCGGAGCCGATGGCCTTGTCGACCGTGAGCGCCTTGGTCGCCGCGTTCGCCAGCTTGTACAGCTTGGTCGGGCTGGTCAGTGTGTCGTCCGACTTCATCTGCCGGATCATCGAGCCGATGAACTGCTGCTGCACCTTGATCCGGTCCAGGTCGCTCTGGTTGCCGAAGCTGTGCCGGGTGCGGACGAAGGCGAGCGCGTCCTCGCCCTGGATCTTGCTCTCACCGGCCGGCAGGTCCAGGTGCGAGTCCTTGTCCTTGACCGGTTTGGCCAGGCAGACCTTGACGCCGCCGACCGCCGTGGACAGTTCCTTCACCGCGTTGAAGTCGACCATCATGAAGTGGTCGGGCCGCACTCCGGTGATCTCCTCGACCGTACGCATGGTGCAGCCCGGGTCGCGTCCTTCCTGGCCCAGGCTGACGTTGAACCGGACGCCCTGTGTCCCCGGAACGACCTTCTTCGTGCCGTCCGGCTGCGTGGTTTCGCAGTCCGGGATGTTGGTGATCAGATCGCGGGGAATGCTCAGCGCCGTCGCGTTGGTCCGGTCCTTGGAGACGTGGAAGAGGATGTTGGTGTCGGCGTGACCGGCGCTGCCCTTGTCGCCGTACCCCTCATTGCCCTTACCGGTCCGCTTGTCGGTACCGATGACCAGGATGTTGAGGGGGCCGTCGGAGGTGACGTCCTTGTTTCCGGCGTCACCGATGTCGACAGTGTTCAGGTTGCTGTTGAAGTGCTGGTACAGCGCGTAGGCGCCGGCCGAGAGACCGACGAGCACGAAGGCCATCACGCCGCCCGTCCAGATGAGCGCCTTCTTGCGGCGGGCCTTGGGCTGCTTGCGCTTGCGCCGGCCCGCGGTGTCCGGACCGGAGCCTTCCGGCCCGCGCGGGCCATTGGCCGTACGACGGCCACGCTGTGTCGGCACCTCGCGGCGCGGCCCGTTGCCGCGCCCGCCGCCGTCACGCGCACCGCTTCTGCGTTCGCCACCGCCCTCACGAACCGCACTTGCACTCCTGGAGCCACGCTGCCCCGGAGGGGTCGACCTGCGCCTCGAATCCCCTCCGGATTGGGGCAGTCGCAATTCGTAATCGCCGGTCTGCGGGTTGAGAACCCATTGGTCTGCGGGATCGATTTCGTCCGCCCGCCCACGGCTTTGCGCATCCACGGTTGTTTGAGTCCTCCGTCGGTGCCACGCGAGGCGCCTCCCCCGACAAGGCGCTCGATCTTTCGCTCCAGCAGTGCGCGACCTGACGGCCGGTAGCACCGGATCGCGTCACACTATCCGCCAAGTTCGGCGTCGAGCGACGGGCGTGACAAATTCCACGGACCTTACAACCGGTCATTCTGCTCATTGCACTCCGATCGTCGACATCTCCTTGGCCATTGCTTTACTGCTTGCACAGGTCCGCGGCCGCGTTGTTGCCCGAATAGGTGGGTGTGGGGGTCGGGCTCGTGGAGTCCGAGGGGTCCCCGTTCCCGTCCTTCCTGCGTGCCAGTTCGTCCGCAGGGACCACCGTGACGGGGGTGTCCTGACGCAGCCGCTCGAAGAGCTTGGTCGCGTCCGGTTGGACGAGTTCGTCCCGGTTCGGGTCGGCGGCGTACGGCTGCCGTGGCACGGTCAGGAACTGCACCTTGTCGGTCGGCACGTTGCGCACGCCGCGCACCAGCGCGTACAGGTCCTTGAGGCTGTCCAGGCCGGGGTCAGTGGTCAGCGACTTGGTGGCCGCGTCCAGCACCGGATAGAGGCGGGTCGGGTTGAGCAGGACGCCGTCGCTCTGCATCTTGTTCACCAGTGCGCCGAGGAAACGTTGCTGGCGGTCCATCCGGTCGGTGTCGCTCCCGTTGCCGAGGGACTTGCGGGCCCGCACGTAGCCCAGCGCCTCCTCGCCGTCGAGTTTCTGGCGTCCCGCGCGCAGCTTCAGATGCGCGTCGGGGTCGTCGATCGGTTCCTTGAGGCAGACCTCGACACCGTCCACCGCGTCGACCATGTCCTTGAAGCCGTTGAAGTCGACGACCATGTAGTGGTCTATGCGGATGCCGGTCATCCGCTCGACCGTACGGATCGTGCAGGCAGTGCCGCCGAACTCGAAGGCCCAGTTGAACTGGGCGAATTGCTTACGGCTCCGCTTTCCGTCCGATGTGCGGCAGCTGGGGATGTCCGTCATCAGATCGCGCGGGAGGGACATCGCGGTGGCGCTCTTCCGGTCCGCGGGGAGATGCAGCAGGATTGTGGTGTCCGAGCGCTGGCTGCCGCCGTAGTCGCGGCCGTACTCCCGGTTGTCACCGGCGCGGCTGTCGGAGCCGATGATCAGGATGTTCTCCGCGTCGTGCACGACGGACGCGGGGCGTTCCTTCTCGTACGCGCGCAGTTCGGCGGCCACGGACGTGTCCGTCCTGATGTTGCTGTCGAGCTTCTTGTACAGCCACCAGCCGACGCCCGCGGCCACCAGGACGAAGAACGAGGCGGCGAGCGCGGCCCAGCGCAGCCAGCGGTGCCTGCGCCGGGCGGGCGCCGCGTCGTCCCACCACCGCACTCGGGAGGCTTCCCCGTCCGGCCCGTCCTGCGAGTTGTCCTGAGGCCCGTCCTGCGACCCGCCCCTCGACGCGGCCTCGTCCTTGTCCGCGGCCGAGCGGTCGGGGTCCGGCGGCGTGCCGGCGCTTTCGGTCACGTCTGCGTCCATCCTTCACGTTCGGCAGCGCGCTGGGCCGCCGGTCGCAGGAGTAGACGGCTGAACCTCACGCTTGGTTGTGCCTCGGTCGGGGGCGTCCGGTCATGATCCGCCGGACCTGTACCGCCGATGATGTACCGGAGTTGATCCGCAGGCCCGGGGGCTCGGCCCGCTGTCGGCCGGACGAGTGGCCCTCAGGGCGCTTGTCATGCTGCGGTGTTGGTGACCCGCTCACTCTCGATGCGCTTGGCGAGCCCGTCCTCGTCCAGCCGGTCCAGGTGCCGGCACAGCACCACCGAGCCCCCGGTGGCCAGCGGTGCGTACAGCCCGGCGCTGAGCCCTTCCCAGGTGTCGTAGGTGTGCCCCGTCAGCAGCCGCGACCCGGGCGTCAGACCCCGCTCCGCACCGTCCTCGCGGGCGCGCGCGACCAGTTGCGCCGACGTCAGCGTGACACCGTCGACGGTCAGCGCGGGCGCGTCCGGGTCCACCGGTGCGAACGGCGCGAACCGGTCACCCTGGCTCGGTACCTCCACGACATAGTCCGCGAAGCCCTCGGGTGGCTGGGGGAACCGTCCGCCCAGTGGACGCAGGGCCAGAGCGATGCGCTCGCCGCGGCAGGCGCGCGCCGCGTCGAGCGTGTCCGGACCGGTCACGACGAGGTCGGCGGCGGCGGGGTCACCCTGCACATCGGCGACGACTCCGACCGAGGAACAGGCGAGCAGCCAGACCGCGGACTGCCAGTGCGCGGGCAGCAGGAGGGCGAGCCGGTCGCCGGGTTCCGCGGCCAGGTCGCCCTGCAGCAGATTGGCTGTCTTGGCCACCCAATTGGCGAAGGTGGCCACCGACAGTTCGACCCGTTCTCCGGTGGCGTCGTCGTAGAAAGTGACCATGGGGCGGGCCGGGTCCGCGGCGAGCGCGGAACGCAGCAGGTCGGCAGGGGTACGGTCGCTGGCGTTCATCCGCGCAAGGGTACGCGGCGGCGCCGGACGGGACCGGGCGCCACAGGTGTCGCATACACCGGTTCGGCAGACGGATCGTCAATTGGGCGGAGATATCCCGGTAGCCGGAGTTGTTGGATTGTGCCCAGGATCGTTCGTATGCGTGCCTTCATTGCATCCGCCATTGGTGTCACCTGCGCGGCAGCCCTCGTACTGCCGCTCGCCGCGCCCGCGGGCGCCGCCCCCGACACCACCGTCACCGCAAAGACCGAGACCGCCGACCCCACCGAGGTGTCCGGGTCGACCCAGTCCCTGCCACTTGCTCCGCTGCCCGCCGCGTCGACGCGGACGACCGGCGCCCCCACCGAGGGGGCCGCCACCGCCGAACGAGGCCTGCCCCGACGCGACGTCCGCCCCTTCTCCCTGGTCGGTGTCGTCTGGAACGACGCCGACGTGGAACTCAACGGCACCGTCCAGGTCCGCACTCGCGCCACCGGCACCACCCACTGGTCGGACTGGCAGGAGCTGGAGACCCACAACGCCGAGCACGGCGCCGACCCCGGCACCGCCGAGCGCGACTCCGGGACCGTCCGCGGCTCCACCGCTCCGCTCTGGGTCGGCGACTCCGACGGCGTCGAGGTCCGGGTAAGCCCTGAAGTGACCGACGTACGGGACGGGGGCAGCGGCGCCAGCGTCCCGCTGCCCGACGGACTGCGGCTCGAACTCGTCGACCCGGGCAAGGACCCTCAACAACGCCCCGCAGCCGGCCCGGGAGCCGCAGCCGACGGCGGGGACAGTCGCGCCCCGTCCTCCGAAGCCCTGGTTCTCCCCGCGCTGAGCAAGGCGCAGACCGAGGCGGAGAGCGAGGCCGAGGACGACGTCGCCCCCGGCGCCAAGCCGTACATCGGCCCCCGCCCGAGCATCATCACCCGCAAGGGCTGGGGCGCCGACGAGAAGCTCCGCGAGAGCGCCTTCGTGTACACGAAGTCCGTCAAGGCCGCCTTCATCCACCACACCGCCACGGGCAACAGCTACACGTGTTCGCAAGCGGCCTCGGTCCTTCGCGGTATCTACCGCTACCACGTCACGAGCAGTGGCTGGCGCGACATCGGCTACAACTTCGCCGTCGACAAGTGCGGAAATATCTACGAAGGACGCGCCGGAGGCGTGACGAAGGCCGTCCAGGGCGCGCACACTCTCGGTTTCAACGCCGACAGCATGGGCATTGCGGTGCTCGGAACCTTCACCACGTCCAAGCCGCCCACCGCGGTGGTGGACGCCGTCGCCAAGCTCACCGCCTGGAAGCTCGGCCTGTTCGGCGCCGACCCCAGTGGCAGCACCACACTCGTCTCCGGCGGCGGCAACCGGTTCAAGAAGGGAGCGAAGGTCACGCTCAAGGTCATCTCCGGTCATCGGGACGGCTTCGTCACCGAATGTCCGGGAGCACGCCTCTACGAGAAGCTCGGCACGGCCCGGACCAGCTCCGCCCGACTGCAAGGCCGCTGACGACCCACCGCTGCGGTCTGCTGCGGGGCTGCCGGACGGTGATGAACCCGACCGGTCTGCATAAACTGGCCAGCCAAAACCAGGCCCGGCCCCAGCAGGAAGCAGAGACGTGCCGTGACAGAGGCAAAAGAAGCGATTCTCCTGGTCGGTGGCAAGGGCACCCGGCTGCGCCCGCTCACGGTGCACACTCCGAAGCCCATGGTTCCGGCGGCAGGTGTCCCGTTCCTCATGCACCAACTGGCGCGGGCGCGGGCCGCCGGGGTCGAGCACATCGTGCTCGCGACCTCGTACCTGGCGGAGGTCTTCGAACCGTACTTCGGCGACGGCTCGTCGCTCGGCCTGCACATCGAGTACGTCACCGAACGCGAACCGCTCGGCACCGGCGGAGCCATCCGCAACGTGGCATCCCGTCTCACCTCGGGCCCGGACGAGCCCGTGCTCATCTTCAACGGCGACATCCTCACCGGCCTCGACATCCGGGCGCTGGTCACCTCGCACGCCACCTCCGGCGCGGATGTCTCGCTCCACCTCACCCGGGTCGAGGACCCCCGCGCCTTCGGACTCGTACCGACGGACTCCACGGGCAGGGTCACCGCGTTCCTGGAGAAGCCGCAGACGCCCGAGGAGATCGTCACCGACCAGATCAACGCGGGGGCGTACATCTTCCGCCGCTCGGTCATCGACACGATCCCGGCCGGCCGACCGGTTTCCGTGGAACGCGAGACCTTCCCCGGACTGCTCGCCTCCGGCGCGCACCTCCAGGGCATGGTCGACTCCACGTACTGGCTGGACCTCGGCACGCCGCAGGCATTCGTACGCGGCTCCGCCGACCTGGTCCTCGGCCGCGCCCCGTCCCCGGCCGTCCCCGGCCGATGCGGCGACCGGCTCGTCCTGCCGACCGCATCCGTCGCCGCCGACGCCAAACTCACCGGCGGTACGGTCATCTGCGAGGACGCCCGGATCGGCGAGGCCGCCCGGATCGACGGCTCCGCGGTACTGGCCGGAGCGGTCGTCGAACCCGGCGCCGTGATCACGGACTCCCTGGTCGGAGCCGGTGCGCGGATCGGCAGCCGTACGGTCCTGGTGGGCGCTGTCATCGGCGACGGTGCCCACGTCGGCGCCGACAACGAACTGCGTGACGGCGTCCGCGTCTGGTGCGGTGCGGTCCTGCCGGACGCGTCGGTCCGTTTCTCGTCGGACGAATGACGGGCGCGCTGCGGCGCGTACGCTCGATAGGCACCCCCGACGACCGAGGACCTCACCCGTGGCCGGACGATTCGCTCCCCGCAACGCCCCGCGCACGCCCGTCCCACGCCAGGTGCCGACCGGTCCGGCACCGGAGGCGCTGACCCGGGACTGGACCCCGCCGGGCCCGCTCGACCTGCGCCTCGTCCTCGGCCCGCTGCGCCGCGGCCCCGCCGACCCCACGTTCCGCATCGCCCGGGACGGCTCGGTCTGGCGGGCCACCCGCACCCCGGCAGGCCCCGGCACGCTCCACATCATCGACCGGGGCGGCCGGATCGAGGCGACGGCCTGGGGCCCCGGCGCGTCCTGGCTGCTGGACCAGCTCCCGACCCTGCTCGGCGCGGAGGACGACCCGGAAGCATTCCGCCCCCGCCACCGCCTGGTCGCAGCGGCCCGGCACCGCCGCCCCGGACTGCGCCTGCTGCGTACCGGTCTGGTGCTGGAGTCGCTGATCCCGTCGATCCTGGAACAGAAGGTCACCACCGACGAGGCCTACCGCGCCTGGCGCCTCCTGGTCCGTACGTACGGCACTCCGGCTCCCGGTCCGGCAGCGACCCTCTTCGGCACGCACGGCCTGCACGTCATGCCGGACCCGCGCACCTGGTCGCTGATCCCGTCCTGGGAATGGCACCGCGCCGGCGTCGACGCCAAGCGCTCGGCCACGATCCTGCGCGCGGTACGAGTCGCCCGCCGCCTGGAGGAGGCGGCGACAATGCCCCTCGCCGAGGCGACTGCCCGCTTGGAACTGATTCCCGGCATCGGCCCCTGGACCTCGGCGGAAACCCTCCAACGAGCCAACGGCGCCCCCGACGCGGTGACCGTGGGCGACCTCCACCTCCCCGGCATCATCGGGCACGCCCTGGCAGGCAACAGAAACGCCGACGACGCGGAAATGCTGACGCTCCTGACCCCCTACGAGGGCCAGCGCCACCGAGCCACACGCCTCATCCTGCTCTCGGGCCACACCCCGTCCCGCAGAGCTCCGCGCATGACAAGGGGCGACATCGCCCGCCTCTGATACGTCCTCAAACACCCGACGCGGCCTCGCAGTCCACGATCAGCCGTGTCGCCTTCGAGCCCGTCCGGCGATCGAGGACGAATGAGCCCCAAAGTCGCCCCCGGGTCCCGGAAAGGGGCGGGTGGGAGAAACCCACCCCGGCCCACCTCACCGCACCGCGACGAACGCCTCCGCACCCCGCTCCGCCCGGGCCACCGGCGCAACCGCCGGACGTCCGACCGCCACCGCACCCAACGGATCCCACTCCGCCGGCAGGTCCAGCACCTCACGCACCACATCGCGGCAGAACATCGTCGACGACACCCACGCCGAACCGAGCTGCTCACCGGCCAGCGCCACCAGGAAGTTCTGGACGCCCGCCCCCGCCGCGACCACGAACATCTCGCGCTCCGCAGCATCCCGCCGCGCGTCCCCGTATCCATGGGCGCCATCCATCACCAGGCACGGCACCGCCAGATACGGCGCCCGGCGCAGCACATCGCCCCGCCGTACCCGCTTGGCGATCGACTCCTCGCTCTTGCCGTCGCGGCGCAGATCCGCGATCCACGCATCCCGCATCGCGTCGAGCAGCCGGATCCGCGACTCCTCGGACTCCAGGAGTACGAACCGCCACGGTGTCGTGTGATGCGGCGCCGGCGCCGTCACCGCCGCGGCCACGGCGCGCCGTACCGCCGCCGGGTCCACCGGCTCGTCCGTGAACTCCCGGACCGTACGCCGCAGCGTCACCGCTTCCCGTACCGCCTCGGACGTCCCGAGCCGGAACATGTCCTCGGCGGCGACCCGCACCATCGCCCGGGCCCCCACTTCCGCGTCCGCCGGGTCCACCACATGCGAGAGCCCCCGCACGATCGCGACCGGCAACCCCTCCGCCTTGCCCTTGACCAGGTCACCGGCCGAGGCGAGCTCGTCCGCGGTGGCGACCACGGTGGCGCTCAGCGGATTGCCGTGCGCATCCGTCCCGCCCCGCAGATCGTCCAGCACCCGGACTCCGGACGCCCCGATGGCGACGTCGGTCAGCCCGTTGCGCCACGGCCGCCCGAAGGTGTCCGTGATCAGGACCCCGACCTCGACGCCGAGGGTGTCCCGCAGCCCGTCCCGGATCGTCCGCGCGGAGGCGTCCGGGTCCTCGGGGAGCAGCAGCACCGTCCCGGCGGGGGTGTTCGAGGCGTCGACCCCGGCCGCTGCCATGACCAGGCCCTGCCGGTTCTCGACGATCCGCAGCGTGCCGCGGCGCGCCACCACCCGTACGGTCTCGGCGTCGATCGCCGCCTCCCGATCGGTGGCTTCGGCGATCCGGCCCTCCGCCTTGGAGACGATCTTCGAGGTGACGAGCAGGACGTCACCGTCGACCAGCCCCGGCTCGGTGGCGGCGATCAGCTTCGCGAGGTTGTCACCGGCCCGTACCTCGGGCATCCCGGGAAGTGCCCACACCCGGTACGAGGGGGCCTCACCGGCAGCCGCGCCGCTCACGCCCGTACCTCCTCGGCCAGCGCCAGCGCCTGCCTCGCCATCTCGGCGGTTGCGTCCACGTCGGTCATCATCAGCGGCACGGCGCGGCAGCGGATGCCCGCGGCCTCCACCTCGTCGACCGTGCCGGCGTCCACCGTGTCGACGAGCCAGCCGTCGAGCAGCCCGGAGCCGTAGTGCCGGGCGACGGCGGCCGCCGTGGACTCCACGCCGACCGCGGCGAGCACCTTGTCCGCCATGCCGCGTACCGGCGCGTCCCCGACGATGGGGGAGAGGCCGACGACCGGCACCCCGGCCTCGGCGATCGCCTCCCGGATCCCGGGCACGGCGAGGATGGTGCCGACCGAGACGACGGGGTTGGACGGCGGGAAGAGGATGACATCGGCGTCGGCGATGGCCTCCAGGACCCCGGGCGCCGGCTTCGCCTGCTCGGCACCGACGGGCACGATCGCCTGCGCCTGGACCGAGGCGCGCAGCTTCACCCAGTACTCCTGGAAGTGGATCGCCTTTCGTTCGCCGTCGATGTCGACGGCGACATGCGTCTCGATCCGGTCGTCGGACATCGGAAGCAGCCGGACCCCGGGCCTCCAGCGTGCGCAGAGCGCTTCGGTGACGGCGCTCAGCGGGTAGCCGGCGCCCAGCATCTGCGTACGGACGATGTGGGTCGCGAAGTCACGGTCGCCGAGCCCGAACCATTCGGGTCCCACGCCGTACGCCGCGAGTTCCTCCTTGACGTGGAAGCTCTCGTCGGTACGGCCCCAGCCCTGCTCCTCGTTGATGCCCCCGCCGAGGGTGTACATCACGGTGTCGAGGTCGGGGCAGACCTTGAGCCCGAACAGATGGATGTCGTCACCGGTGTTGCCGATCACCGTGATGTCCGCGTCGGGCGCGGCCTGCTTGAGGCCACGCAGAAAACGAGCACCACCGATACCGCCGGCCAGAACCACAATGCGCATGCCGACCAGTCTGTCAGGCGCAGCCTGATCGTTGTCGGGGTGGTGGTGGGCGACGGGTGGGACTGTCAGACGTGTACGGCGTCGGCAGTTGCCGAGGCGCAGGATGCCGCGTGCATGGGCATCTCGGTCAGCCCCGGGTAGTAGATGTGCAGGCTGACGGCCGGTTCGAGGGAGTCGTTGACCACTTCGTGGACGTATCCGGGCGCGAACACGCGCTGCGCGCCGGAGTCCAGCGACCGCATGCCGCGCTCCGTACGCTCGGTCAATTCGCCTTCCAGGACGGTCAGTACGCCGGAAGACCGCCCGTGGTCGTGCAGCCCGCTGCCCTGACCGGGAACCCAGCTGAGCAGCCACACCTCGTAACCGAGTGGGGTCTCCCCTGCTCGAGCTGAGTCGAGAGCTGGGGGAACGGCGCGGAGCCGGTGGTACCAGCGCGTGGTCGCGTCGTACTGGACGAGCGGCGCCCACTGCGAGCGGTCGGCGGCGATGCTGCGGGCGAGCCCGACGAACTCGGCCACCGTGGAGGGGTGCTGGCGGGCGGGCCGGAGGAGGTGCTGGACCTCAAGGATGTCGCCGGCGATCTGGAGGTCGCTGTTGCTGTTCATGGGTGCGGTGGTTCCTCGGCAAGTGAGTGCAGGGCAAGAGTGCAGATGCAGAGATCCAGGGGTGTCGCGAGGACCGAGGACCGGGGAGGGACCGGGCAGCCGTCGCCGAGAAGCCGTTCGACGGGGTGGTCCGGAGAAGGGTCGAGGTCCGGAGAAGAGCTGCGACTAGCTGGAGCGCGAAGGCCTCAACAGCTGAGACAGCTGGAACAGCAACAGCGAGCCTGGACAGCGGTGCGGAACCCACGGAGGTGGGTCACGCGCATCACGGAGGTCGCTGGCATGACAGCAAGGGAACCGAGCAAAGCTCCCGTTGTCAACCTGATGCCCGATTTGGCGGTAATGATTCACCTCATCCGGTTACTCCGGCCGGGGAAAGGTTTGTGCACCCGCCGCGCCGGAGATGTGGCGCAACAACGGCGCCCCCAAACGTCGCAGCGACCTCGTGACCCGACTGTGATCTTGATCGCTTCGGTGATCGAATCGAAACATGGCCACCTTCTCGGGAGTCTCACTCCGTGAGGGACGGGGGTGCGGTGAAGTCCGTGGCATATGTCAGTTTTTTTGGTGATTTGAACACTTTCTGCATAGGCTTGGTTCCGCAGAGTGAATACGGGACTCAATAGCAGATCTCCGCTTGACTGGCTCGTATCCACACACTTGTAATTTCACTCGTGTCGTTCGGCCGAATCGATAACGGCCGCATCACGGGGACGCATGAGACAGACGAGGGGCGCACATGACCGAGCTGTTCCAGCAACTGCTGGTCGAGGACGCGGACGAGGAACTCGGCTGGCAGGAGCGCGCACTGTGCGCCCAGACCGATCCCGAGTCCTTCTTCCCCGAGAAGGGCGGATCGACCCGCGAGGCCAAGAAGGTCTGCCTCGCCTGTGAAGTCCGGTCCGAGTGCCTTGAGTACGCCCTTTCCAATGACGAGCGGTTCGGTATCTGGGGCGGCCTTTCCGAACGCGAGCGACGACGCCTGAAGAAGGCCGCAGTCTGACCGCGAGACCGGCGAAGCGACAGACCGACGGATTCACTGGAACCCCCGGCCGCCGGAGCGCCAACGACCACGCTCCGGACCTCGGCGGCGACGGCCCGCCGCCTGCACCCTGCCCGCAGGCGGCGGGCCGTCGCCGCGTCCGCACCCCCTCGTACCGCTGCCGGCGCGGCCGCTCCGCCCTTCGCCCTCCGGGCGCCCCCGTTAGACCGCTCGGCGCCACCCCGGTCGTCCGTACCGTTAGTGTGGGGCTCCGTCCGAGACGCGCCAACGCCCCGACGGAGCGCGCGTGTACACCGATGCAGCCCCCGGGGGGACGCCCCCCGGACCCGGCCGGAGGGCCCGTACCTCGATGTCCGTGCACAGCCAATCGACGGCGCCGTACGCGGCCGCCGCCGCCCCAGAGTTCCCCCGGCACGTCGTCACCGCCGTGCTCGTCGCCCACGACGGCGCGCGCTGGCTGCCCACCGTGCTGGCCGGGCTGCTCGGGCAGGAACGTCCCGTACAGCAGGTCGTCGCCGCCGACACCGGCTCCGCCGACGACTCCGCGCGGCTGGTCACCGAGGCGCTCGGCGCCGAGCGCGTCCTGCACCTCGCACGCCGTACGAGCTTCGGTACGGCTGTCGACGAGGCGGTCCGCACGGTCGGTGAACTCACCCCGGACGACCTGCCGTACCTGAAGCGCCCCAGCGGCTGGGACCCGGTCACCAGGAGCTGGCGCGACGACGCGTACGACCTGCCCGAACTGCCGCACGGCGAACCGGTGCAGTGGCTCTGGCTGCTCCACGACGACTGCGCACCCGAGCCCGACGCGCTCGCCGAGCTGCTGCGCGTCGTCGAGACCGACCACCACGCCGCGATCGTCGGCCCCAAACTCCGTGGCTGGTACGACCGCAAGCAGCTCCTCGAAGTCGGCGTCTCCATCGCCAACAGCGGACGCCGCTGGACCGGACTCGACCGCCGCGAGCAGGACCAGGGCCAGCACGACCAGGTCCGTACCGTACTCTCCGTCTCCTCCGCCGGCATGCTGATCCGCCGTGACATCTGGGAGGAACTCGGCGGGTTCGACCGCAGGCTCCCGCTGATGCGTGACGACGTCGATCTCTGCTGGCGCGCCCACGCCGCGGGACACCGGGTCCTCGTCGCCCCCGACGCCGTCCTGCGGCATGCCGAGGCGGCCGCCCGGGAACGCCGCCCCATCGACTGCGCCGGACGCTCCGTCGCCTCGCCTCACCGTGTCGACAAGGCGGGCGCCGTCTACACGATGCTCGTCAACGCCCGCGGCAAGCAACTGCCCTGGGTGCTGCTCCGGCTCATGCTCGGCACCCTGCTCCGCACCCTCGCCTATCTGGTCGGCAAGGTGCCCGGCCAGGCACTCGACGAGGTCGCCGGACTCTTCGGCACCCTGCTGCGCCCCGGCAGGATCTTCACCGCCCGCCGCAGGCGCGGCAAGGGCGTCGTGGACGCGGCCGAGCTGCGCGGCCTCTTCCCGCCGCCCGGTGCGACCGTGCGCGCCACCGTCGAGCAGGTCGCCGGAAACTTCGGCAGCGGATCCGACGCCGATTCCGGCGGCTCACGGCACGGCGCCGTCGAGTCCGGACCAGGCGGTGACGACGCCGACTTCCTGGAGATCGAACAGTTCGCCCGGCTGAAGCGGATCGGCCGCAAGCCCGGCCCCGTCCTCTTCGCCGTCCTGCTCCTGGTCTCCCTCGTCGCCTGCCGCAGCCTCCTCGGCGGCGGCGCACTGGCGGGCGGCGCCCTGCTGCCCGCACCCGCGGATGTCTCCGACCTGTGGGGGCGGTACGCGGACGGCTGGCATCCGGTCGGCACCGGTGGCACCCAGACCGCACCGCCCTACCTCGCCGTGATCTCCGCCCTGTCCGCGCTGTTCCTCGGCTCGACCGGCTTCGCGCTCACGCTGCTGCTCGTCTGCTCCGTCCCGCTCGCCGGACTCACCGCGTACTTCGTGTCCCGCCCGCTGCTCGAATCACGACTGCTGCGGGCCTGGGCGAGCATCGCGTACGCCTTCCTGCCCGCCGCGACCGGCGCCCTCGCGACCGGCCGCCTCGGCACCGCCGTACTGGCGATTCTGCTTCCGCTGATCACCCGCGCCGCCGTCTCCGCAAGCGGGATGCGTGGTCATGGGGACACCCGCGGCAGCTGGCGCGCCACCTGGGCGTACACCCTGCTCCTCACCCTCGCGATGGCCTTCACGCCCATCGTCTGGCCGCTCGCTGTCGTCCTCGGCATCGGCGTCCTCGTACTGCGCCGCCACGACATCGCCGCCTACGGGCTCCGCTTCCTCGCCACGATCGGCACCCCGCTGCTGGTCCTCGCCCCGTGGTCGCTGTCGCTGCTCAGCAGCCCCTCGTCGTTCCTGAACGAGGCGGGCCTGGACGTCGGTACGGGTACGGCCTCCGCACTCGACCTGCTCGGGATCAGCCCCGGCGGCCCGAAGGCCGCGGGCGGCGTGCTGCTGCTCGGCATCGTGCTCGCGGCGCTTGCCGCGCTGCTGCGCGGGGAGCGGCAGTTCGCGATCCGTGCCGCCTGGGCCGTCGCGCTCGTCGCCCTGGTCTTCGCCGGGATCGCCAACGGCTCCGGCTGGGCCGGGCCCGCCACCCTCGTCTACGGCATCGCGCTGATCGCCGCCGCGCTCGTCGGCGCGGACGGTGCCCGAGTAAGGGTCGCCGAGCTCAGCTTCGGCTGGCGCCAGCCCGTCGCCGCCCTGATCGCCCTCGCCGCGGTGCTGGCTCCCGCGCTGGCCGCCGCCGGCTGGATGATCGGTGGCGCCGCGGGCCCGCTGGAGCGTCGTGACCCGGTGCAGGTCCCCGCGTTCGTCGCGGAGGAGAGCGGCACCCGCGATCAGCCGCGCACCCTGGTCCTCGGCGGCAGTTCGCCCGCCTCTGTCTCGTACACCCTGGTCCGCGGCTCCGGCGCGCGGCTCGGTGACGCGGAGCTGGCCGAGTCGGGCGGCTCCAACAGTCACCTGGACAAGGTGGTCGCCAACCTGGTCGCGGGCTCGGGCGCCGACCAGGGCAGCCAGCTCAGCGGCTTCGCGATCCGTTACGTACTTGTACGGGACGGCGCGCCGCGCGAGATGAGCCGGGTGCTCGACGCGACTCCGGGTCTGAGCCGGCTGAGCCAGCTCGACGGCAGCGCGCTGTGGCGCGTGGACCGTCAGGTCGCCCGCATCATGATCATTCCGTCCGGCGGCGACGGCGAGCAGCTGCCCGTCGGCTCGCAGCCGGTCGAGGCGCACTCCAGGATTCCCGCGGGCGGCTCCGGCCGCATCCTGCGGATCGCCGATGCCGCGGACCCCGGCTGGACGGCCACGCTGAACGGCCGGGACCTGACCGCCAAGACCGTGGACGGCTGGGCACAGGGCTTCGAGTTGCCCGCCGAGGGCGGCACGCTGGACCTCACGTACGAGACGCCGGTCACCCACACCGCGTGGATCTGGGCCCAGGCCGCGCTCGGCGTGGTTCTGCTGGTCCTGGCTCTGCCGGGCCGCCGCCGGGAGATCGACGACGACCTGCCCGAGGCGGACCTGACGGTTCCGGCGGAGCCGGTCGCAGGCGAGGGACGCCGGGCGCGCAGGCTGCGCGCCGCAGCAGAGGCGGAGGCGGCGTCCGAGGGCGTCGAGCCGACGCCGGACGAGGCAGGGCAGGACATCCCCGCGCAGCGGTCGACCGACCCGTACGCCGAGCGGTCCGAAGCGCAGGACCCGTACGGTGACCAGTCCGCGGCACAGGACCCGTACGTCCAGCCGGACGACGACGGCCCGTACGCCCCCGTACCGCAGCAACAGCAGTACGGCGAGTGGGACACCCAGCAGTACCAGGGCGCCGACTACCCGCAGTACCAGGGCGAGCACCAGCAGGCCGCCGCCGATGCCTACCAGCAGGGCACCGCCCCGGCGTACGACCCGTACGGCTACCCGCAGCAGCAGTACGACCAGAACCAGGGCCAGTACAACCAGGCACAGGGTCAGTACGACCAGGCACAGGGTCAGTACGACCAGAGCCAGGATGCGTACGACCAGGGCCAGTACAACCAGTACGCCCCGCAGCCCCCGTACGACCCACAGGCCCCCTACACCGCACAGGGCCCGTACGACCCGCAGAACCCCGACGAGAACCCCGCCCCGGCCCGGAACCCGTGGCCGACCGGTAACGCATCGCGAGGCGAGTCCGAGTGAAGTCCACCAGCCTGTCCCTCATCGCGGGCACCGTAGCCCTCGCTGCCGTCACCGGGTTCGCCGCGCTCACCGCGCCGGGCGAGGCGGACGCGGGCGAGGCGAAAGCCGCCGCACGGCTGCCGGTGGAGCGGTCCAGTCTGCTCTGCCCGGCGCCCGGCCTCTCGGACCTCGCGGAGACGACGTACACGTCCTTCACCCCCGCGGCCGGCAGCGGCGGAACGGCAGGCGCCGCCGACCTGATGCCGTCCGTCTCCACCACGGCGGACGCGGGCGACGACACCAGCGCCGAGAAGGACGGCGAGAAGGACGGGAAGAAGGAAGAGAGCAAGAAGGCGGAATCCGGCAAGCCGGTCGTCTCCCTCAAGAAGCCCGGCATGCCGGCCACCGCCGAGGCGTCCGGCTCCGACGCCCCCGCCCTGGTCGGCACCGCCACCGGCGAGCTGGCCCCCGGCTGGACCACGCAGCAGACCACCACGGTCAGCGCGGGCGCCACCCGCGGCCTGCTCGGGGTCAGCTGCACCGGCCCCGACACGAACTTCTGGTTCCCGGCCGCCAGCACGGCGAAGTCCCGCGAGGACTACGTCCACCTCACCAACCCGGACGACACGGCCGCGGTGGCCGACATCGAGTTGTACGGGCCGGACGGCTCGCTCAAGTCCGATGTGGGGGAGGGCATCACGGTCCCGGCCAGGTCCAGCGTTCCGGTCCTGATCTCCACCCTGACCAGCGAGGCGGCCGACGACGTGACGGTCCACGTCACCACGCGTACCGGCCGGGTCGGCGCCGTCGTCAGGGCAGCGGGTGACGAGACCGGCAGCGACTGGCTCGCCGCCTCCGTCGACCCGACGGGCACCCTCGTTCTTCCCGGCATCCCGGCGGACGCCACGGACGTCCGGCTGGTGGCCTTCGCCCCCGGCGAGGACGACGCCGATCTGAAGGTGCAGCTGCTGGGCAAGAACGGTGCGATCTCACCGGCCGGACACGAGGACCTTCACATCAAGTCGAACATGACCGCAGGCGTCGACCTGAAGGACGTCACCAGGGGTGAAGCGGGCTCCCTGCTGCTGACCCCGGCGGAGAGCGGACGGGCCACTCCGGTGGTGGCGGCGCTGCGCGTGGTCCGCGGCACCGGCGACAAGCGGGAGGTCGCGTACATCCCGGCGACCGGGCCGGTGGGCGCACAGGCCACCGTGGCCGACAACCGGGCGAAGGGCTCGACCCTTTCCCTCACCGCTCCGGGCGCCACCGGGAAGGTGAAGGTCACGGCCTCGGCGGGCAGCGAGGGCGGCGAACAGGCCGTCCAGACGTACACGGTCAAGGCCGGTACGACGATCGCCGTCACCCCGCCGGTACCGGCCGGGCTGAAGGGCAGCTACGCGCTGACGATCGAGACGGAGTCGGGCGGTCCGGTGCATGCCGCGCGCACCCTGTCCCTTCCGGAGGGCGGCATCCCGATGTTCACGGTGCAGACGCTGCCGGACGACGGCGGAACGGTCGAGGTACCCAACGCCGAGCAGGACCTCTCGGTTCTGGACGGCTGAGCAACGGGTTCGGGGCGGGCCGAGGCCTGTCCGCCCCGAACCCCCAGGGCCTCTGGTCGGATCATGCGGGACTCGCGGGACCGGCAACCTGACCCGGACGGCAGGACCTGGTCACGCACCGGACGACGCTCGACATGGGGCAAACACGGCCGGACACACGCCCTAGTCCTGCCCGTAGCGCGGATCCACTGACTCCGGTGACAGTCCGAGCAACTCCGCGACCTGCTCTACCACGACCTCGTGCACCAGCAGCGCACGCTCGTCGCGGTTCTTGGTACGGATCTCGACGGGGCGCCGGTAGATGACGATCTGCGCGGGCCGGTCCTTCTCCGCGGACACCGCACGTCCCAGCGGTACGGTCTCCTCCTGCGGCCCCGGCACGTCGAGGACCATGAAGTCGACATCGGCCAGCTGAGGCCAGCGCCGCTCCAGCCGCTCCACCGAGTCCTGTACGAGATCACGGAAGTTCTCCGCCCTGGTGGCCGAGAGCGGCACCTGGGGCGGCGCGACGGGTCCGCGCATGCCGCGGCCATGGCGGTCACGACGGCGCGCTCGCGGCTCGGACCGCGGCTCGGAGGGGTGGGGCGGCGGTACAGGACTGTCCATCACCGACGCAGCGTAACCCTCTGTGGGGCAGCCGGATCGCCCGTCATCGACAGCACAGCGGCATGTCCGCACTTGAACATTCCGGCCAAGCTTGAGCCCGTTTCAGGCCCGGTCCGCGACCGCCGATCTCCTACGTATTGACAGCTTATGTACCGAGTGGTGACCGAAATCGTTGCCGTTGCGACCTGTGCTTCCCTCCTCCCGCGCAGGTCAGGCCAGTTGCCCGAAAGGCGGTTGTGCCGGAGGTCACAGTGCGACACGGCGGGGTGACCTGAGGGAGAGTCGTCGCAGCCCGCTCAAGAGTGCGGTACCGTCCAACATCGTGAGCCCTGTACGTCGCTGTTCGCGCACCGCGTGCGGCCGCCCTGCCGTCGCGACACTGACGTACGTCTATGCCGACTCGACTGCGGTCCTCGGCCCGCTCGCCACCTATGCCGAGCCCCACTGCTACGACCTCTGTGCCGAGCACAGTGAGCGACTGACCGCGCCACGCGGCTGGGAAGTCGTCCGGCTCACCGATCCCTCCGCGCCCACGCGCCCCAGCGGTGACGACCTCGAAGCGCTCGCCAACGCCGTGCGGGAAGCCGCGCGTCCGCACGACCGCGCGGCGGAGGCCAGAGGCGGCGGCTCGCACGCCGCGGACCCGATGGAGGTCACGCGCCGCGGTCACCTGCGGGTCCTGCGCTCACCCGACTCCTGAAGCGGTCGACCACCGAACGACCGCGTCCCCCCGAGGGCCCGCGGGCCGGCCGGGTAGTTTGGGCGGTCCGCAGAAATCTCAGGAGGACCGGCCCGTGGCTGCTGATCTGTCGCAGATCGTGAAGGCGTACGACGTGCGCGGAGTCGTGCCCGACCAGTGGGACGAATCGCTGGCCGAGCAGTTCGGGGCGGCGTTCGTCGAGGTGACGGACGCGGAGGCGGTCGTGATCGGCCACGACATGCGCCCGTCCTCGCCCGGCCTCTCGGCGGCGTTCGCGCGCGGCGCGGCGGCACGGGGTGCGGACGTCACCCTCATCGGTCTGTGCTCGACCGACCAGTTGTACTTCGCCTCCGGCAGCCTCGGCCTGCCCGGTGCGATGTTCACGGCCTCGCACAACCCGGCGCAGTACAACGGAATCAAGCTGTGCCGGGCCGGCGCCGCGCCGGTCGGTCAGGACACCGGGCTCGCGGAGATCCGCGCCCTGATCGAGAAGTGGGCCGAACAGGGCGTACCGCAGCCGGTCGCCACCCCCGGCACCGTCACGGACCGCGACACCCTCACCGACTACGCGGCCCACCTGCGGTCCCTGGTCGACCTGACGGCCGTCCGCCCGCTGAAGGTCGTGGTCGACGCGGGCAACGGCATGGGCGGTCACACCGTCCCCACCGTCTTCGGGGGACTCCCGCTCGACGTCGTCCCCATGTACTTCGAACTGGACGGCACGTTCCCCAACCACGAGGCCAACCCCCTCGACCCGAAGAACCTCGTCGACCTCCAGGCCCGGGTGCTGGCCGAAGGCGCCGACCTGGGCCTCGCCTTCGACGGCGACGCGGACCGCTGCTTCGTCGTCGACGAACACGGCGCGGGCGTCTCCCCGTCCGCGATCACCGCACTGGTCGCGGCGCGTGAGCTCGCCCGCCACGGGGGCAAGGGCACCGTGATCCACAACCTGATCACGTCATGGTCGGTCCCCGAGGTGGTCCGCGAACACGGCGGCACCCCCGTCCGTACCCGCGTCGGCCACTCCTTCATCAAGGCGGAGATGGCCGAACACGGCGCGATCTTCGGCGGCGAACACTCCGCGCACTACTACTTCCGCGACTTCTGGAACGCCGACACGGGCATGCTCGCCGCCCTCCACGTCCTGGCCGCCCTGGGCGGCCAGCCGGGCCCGCTCTCCGAACTGGTCGCCCAGTACGACCGCTACACCGGCTCCGGAGAGATCAACTCCACGGTCGACGACCAGCCGGCCCGCACGGCGCTGGTACGCGCATCCTTCGAGGCGCGTGAGGGTATCGCGCTCGACGAACTGGACGGCCTGACGGTCACGGCACCGGACTGGTGGTTCAACCTCCGGGCCTCCAACACGGAACCCCTCCTGCGCCTGAACGTCGAGGCACGCGACGAGGGGACGATGAAGGCGGTACGCGACGAGGTCCTGGCCCTGGTCCGCGCGTAGGACCACTCCCGGCCCTCATGGGCGAGCCTCTGGTCCGTCCGGCGTCCGAGAAGCGGACGGGGGCCGGGACGGAGCATCGGTTCCGGGAAGGGGCGAGCCCGTCGCAGGCGCACCACCCGTGGGCCCCGGCCCGCACCGCAACCCCACGCACACCACATCGCCCCACCCGCCCCACCGGCTCCGGGCCGGGCCGCGCCTCCGCCACCCCGGCGGTAGGCTGACGACGCCTGATCCGCGTGAACCGAACACACACGTTCGAATGCTCGAAGGGACCCACCCCATGCCGCTCGAAGCCGGCCTCCTGGAGATCCTCGCCTGCCCGGCCTGCCACTTCCCGCTGGACGACCGCACGGCAGCCGACAGCCCCGAGCTGGTCTGCACCGGCACGGACTGCGGCCTGGCCTACCCGGTGCGGGACGGCATTCCCGTCCTCCTCGTCGACGAGGCCCGCCGCCCCGCGTAACAGCGAGTCACGGGACCGCCGCCACCCACCGCACCGGCGACCCCGCCCCGTACACCGCAGACCTCACGCTGAGCAGCACGTGATCGGAGGCCCGTCCCCATGCTCGACGAGTCGTTGCTCGACGCCCCGGAAGCACTGGCCCGAGCCGACCGCCGCGGTCTGCTCCGTGGCGCCGCCGAGGCCGGGGCGCGCGTCCGTACCGCCGCCCGGCACGCCGCGGAGGCCGGGATCACCGAACTGACCCCGGAGGGCCGCCCCCGCGCCGTCATGGTCGCCGGCTCCGGCACCGCCGCATTCGGCGTCGCCGACCTGATCGCCGCACTGGCGGGCGCCTCGGCCCCCGTCACCCGTATCCCCCCTTCCGGCGTCGCACCCGCCGCGGGCGCGATGCGCTGGACGCTCCCCGGCTGGGCCGGCTCCGTCGACCTGCTGCTGATCGCCACGGCCGACGGCACCGAACCGGGCCTCGCCCTCCTCGCCGAACAGGCGTACCGGCGCGGCTGCACGGTTGTCGCCGTCGCCCCGCACGGGTCCCCGCTGCGCGAGGCGGTCGACGGGGTGCACGGACTCGTCGTACCGATGGCGTCCGCCCCGCACGGCGAGTACGACGCCGAGACCTCGGCCGCGGGCCCCGGCACGCTCTGGGCCCTGTTCACGCCGCTGCTCGCCCTGCTCGACCGGGTCGGCCTGGTCACGGCAACCCCCGAGGCGCTGCAGAGCGTCGCCGACCGTCTCGACCGCACCGCCGAACGCTGCGGACCGGCCATTGCCACGTACAGCAACCCGGCCAAGACCCTCGCTGCCGAACTCGCCGACAGCCTGCCCCTCATCTGGACGGAGGGCGACGCCGCAGGACCTGTCGGGCGACGCTTCGCCGCCGTCCTCGCCGAACTGTCCGGCCGCCCGGCCATCTCCGCCGAACTCCCCGAGGCGCTCCCCGCCCACGGGGCACTGCTGGCGGGCGCCTTCGCCGCCGGAGCCGACCCCGACGACTTCTTCCGCGACCGGGTCGACGAGACCGAGCCCCTGCACGCCCGGGTCGTCCTGCTCCGGGACCGGCCCACCGGCGGCCTGAGCGCCGCCCCGGCCGCCCGCGAACTCGCCCTCGGCCACGACACGGCGATCAGTGAACTCGAACCGGAGGAGGGCACGGCGCTCGAAGCCCTCGCCGAACTCCTCGCAGTCACCGACTTCGCCGCGGTCTACCTGTCCCTGGCGTCGGCAGCTCACCCCTGAACCGCTCCACCACATCGCACGATCCCCGCATCTCACGAGGACGAAAAATCTCCATGGACCGGCTCTCCAACACCGTGCGCCCTTATGCCTGGGGCTCCACCACCGCCATCCCCGAACTGCTCGGCGTCGCTCCCACCGGCGAGCCCCAGGCCGAGATGTGGATGGGCGCCCATCCCGGAGCCCCCTCCCGCCTCACCCGTACCGCAGGCACCGAGCAGCCCCTCACCGACATCATCGCCGCCGACCCCGAGCGCGAACTGGGCCCGGCCACCGTCGAGAAGTTCGGCCCCCGCCTCCCCTTCCTCCTCAAGCTGCTCGCCGCGGGCGCTCCCCTCTCCCTCCAGGTCCACCCCGACCTCACGCAGGCCAAGAAGGGGTACGAGGACGAGGAGCGCCGGTCCGTCCCGATCGACGCACCCCACCGCACGTACAAGGACGCCAACCACAAGCCCGAACTGATCTGCGCGCTCACTCCCTTCGAAGGTCTCTGCGGCTTCCGCCGGCCCACCGAGGCCGCCGAGGCGATGGCGGCGCTCGGCGTCGACTCCCTCAAGCCGTACGTCGATCTGCTCGGAGCCCACCCCGAAGAGGCGGCGCTCCGCGAAGTGCTCACGGCGATCCTCACCGCCGACCCCGCGGAGATGGCGGAGACGGTCACCGAGGCGGCGGCCGCCGCCGAACGCCTCGGCGGCGCCCACGCCCCGTACGCCCGCATCGCACACCACTTCCCCGGCGACCCGGGTGTCATCGCTGCGATGCTGCTGAACCACGTACAACTCCAGCCCGGTGAAGCCCTGTTCCTCGGCGCCGGCGTCCCGCACGCCTACCTCGGCGGCCTCGGTGTCGAAATCATGGCCAACTCGGACAATGTGCTGCGCTGCGGACTGACACCCAAGCACATCGACGTTCCCGAACTCCTCGACATCGTCCGCTTCGAGGCGACCGACCCCGGCATCCTGCGCCCCGAGGCGTCTCCCTCCGGCGAGGAGCTGTACGAGACCCCGGTCGACGAATTCCGGCTGTCGCGCTACGACCTCTCGCCAGGCGCCGCCCCCGTGGACCTGACCAGGTCCGCCCCGCAGATCCTGCTCTGCACCGCCGGTGCGCCCCGCGTCGGCACGCTCGACCTCGCCCCCGGCGGCTCGGTCTTCGTGCCGTCGGACGAATCGGTCGAAGCGTCCGGTACCGGCACACTGTTCCGTGCCACAGTGGTGGCCTGACGTACCGTCCGAATCAGCGGCTGCAACAATGTCCGGCCGTACCGCGGCGCCAGGGCCGCAGCATTGACGAAGGGACACCAGGCACCCATGAGTGCGTCAGGCGGAACCAAGGCGATCGTGGCGGCACTCGGCGCCAATCTCGCGATCGCAGTGGCCAAATTCGTGGCGTTCCTGTTCAGTGGCTCGTCGTCGATGCTCGCGGAGAGCGTCCACTCGCTCGCCGACTCGGGCAACCAGGGGCTTCTGCTGCTCGGCGGCAAGAAGGCCCAGCGCGAAGCCACCCCCCAGCACCCCTTCGGCTACGGCCGTGAGCGCTACATCTACGCCTTCCTCGTCTCCATCGTCCTGTTCTCGGTCGGTGGCATGTTCGCGGTGTACGAGGGCTACGAGAAGATCAAGCACCCGCACGAGATCGAGGCCTGGTACTGGCCGGTCGGCGTACTGGTCTTCGCGATCATCGCCGAGGGCTTCTCCTTCCGTACGGCCATCAAGGAGTCCAACGAGACCCGTGGATCGCTCTCCTGGAAGGAGTTCATCCGCCGCGCGAAGGCCCCCGAGCTCCCCGTCGTCCTCCTGGAGGACTTCGGCGCGCTGATCGGTCTGGTGCTCGCCCTCGCAGGTGTCGGCCTGGCCCTCGGGACCGGCAACGGCGTCTGGGACGGAATCGGCACCCTCTGCATCGGCACCCTGCTGATCATCATCGCGATCGTCCTCGCTGCCGAGACGAAGTCGCTGCTTCTCGGTGAAGCCGCCGGCACCGACCAGGTCGACAAGATCAAGGCCGCAGTCGTCGACGGCGAAACCGTCACCCGCATCATCCATATGCGTACGCTCCACCTCGGCCCGGAGGAACTGCTGGTCGCCGCGAAGATCGCCGTCCAGCACGACGACACCGCCACCGAGGTCGCCAACGCCATCAACGCCGCCGAGGCCCGTATCCGCGAAGCGGTCCCGATCGCCCGGGTCATCTACCTGGAACCGGACATCTTCAACGAGGCGGCCGCCGCGGCGGGCACCAATCCGGCCACGGCCCCCGACGCCGACCCGGCCGATTCCGGCCACTGACCCTCCCGATCCCTCGTCCGAACGCTCCCGGCCCCGAGTGGGCTGGGAGCGACTGGGCCGATCGGTGTAGATTCGATGACAGTGTCAGACGTCGCTGCTGATGGCGGTCGGCCGCTCCGCTCCTGCGGAACGGGCGAGGGAGAGAGGGCCTCCGACGGACTGCGCTGCGAGCGCCCGGGCATTCGTGTGCCCGCCGCCGCAGAGCCAGCCCTACCCACCCTCGACCCCATTACGAGGAGCAGCCCGTTATGACGACGGTCGCCAATCGACAGGACTTCAAGGTCGCCGACCTCTCCCTCGCGGAGTTCGGCCGCAAGGAGATCACGCTCGCCGAGCACGAGATGCCCGGCCTGATGTCGATCCGCAAGGAGTACGCCGACTCGCAGCCGCTGGCCGGCGCCCGCATCACCGGCTCGCTGCACATGACCGTGCAGACCGCCGTGCTGATCGAGACCCTGGTCGCCCTCGGCGCCCAGGTCCGCTGGGCCTCCTGCAACATCTTCTCCACCCAGGACCACGCCGCCGCGGCCATCGCCGTCGGCCCGAACGGCACCCCGGACGCCCCTGCCGGAGTCCCGGTCTTCGCCTGGAAGGGCGAGACGCTGGAAGAGTACTGGTGGTGCACGGAGCAGGCACTGACCTGGCCGAACACCCCCACCGGCGGCCCGAACATGATCCTCGACGACGGTGGCGACGCCACCCTCCTCGTCCACAAGGGCGTCGAGTTCGAGAAGGCCGGATCGGCCCCGGACCCGTCGACCGCGGACAGCGAGGAGTACGGCCACATCCTCACCCTGCTGAACCGCACCCTCGGCGAGGCCCCGCAGAAGTGGACCCAGCTGGCGTCCGAGATCCGCGGCGTCACCGAGGAGACCACGACCGGTGTGCACCGGCTGTACGAGATGCACCGCGACGGCACCCTCCTCTTCCCGGCGATCAACGTCAACGACGCCGTCACCAAGTCCAAGTTCGACAACAAGTACGGCTGCCGCCACTCCCTGATCGACGGCATCAACCGCGCCACCGACGTCCTGATCGGCGGCAAGACCGCCGTCGTCTGCGGCTACGGCGACGTGGGCAAGGGCTGCGCGGAGTCCCTGCGCGGCCAGGGCGCCCGCGTGATCATCACCGAGATCGACCCGATCTGCGCGCTGCAGGCGGCGATGGACGGCTACCAGGTCGCCACCCTCGACGACGTCGTCGCCCAGGCCGACATCTTCGTCACCACGACGGGTAACAAGGACATCATCATGGCCGCCGACATGGCCAAGATGAAGCACCAGGCGATCGTCGGGAACATCGGCCACTTCGACAACGAGATCGACATGGCGGGTCTCGCCAAGATCGACGGCATCGTCAAGGACGAGGTCAAGCCGCAGGTCCACACGTGGACGTTCCCCGACGGCAAGGTCATCATCGTGCTGTCCGAGGGCCGCCTGCTGAACCTGGGCAACGCCACGGGTCACCCCTCGTTCGTCATGTCCAACTCGTTCGCGGACCAGACCCTGGCCCAGATCGAGCTGTTCACCAAGCCCGAGGAGTACCCGACCGACGTTTACGTGCTGCCCAAGCACCTGGACGAGAAGGTCGCCCGCCTCCACCTCGCCGCACTCGGCGTGAAGCTCACGACGCTCCGCCCCGAGCAGGCCGCCTACATCGGCGTCGAGGTCGAAGGCCCGTACAAGCCCGACCACTACCGCTACTGATCCGGCGCTGATCCCGTCCGTCAGCGGCGCAGGTCGCCGCAGCCGGTGACCGGTCCAGAATTGTCCTGACGGACGGACCAGCCCCACCTTCAGCAGCAGATACGAGCGCAGGCCCCCGCACCCCCGTGTCGGGGGCCTGCGCCGTACCGCACCCGCACAGCCCGAGGAACCCGAAGGACCCCATGCCCCGCGGCCGTTATTCGCTCCACGATCCCCACGACCACACCCCCCTCGGCCAAGAACACTTCCAATGCGCCCCGGGCCCCTCCGGCTGGCGCTACGTCTCCCAGACCACCGCCCCCTCGGGCGATCACCTGGGCTCCGTCGACCTCACTCTCGATGAACTCGGCCGCCCCCTTCGCCTCGAACTCCACGCCGCGAGCTGGCAGATCCGAGGAGCCGCCCTCGAAGGCGTCACCTGGGTCCGCACCGACCCGACCGGAACCCATGCCACCGAAGGCAATGTCCGCGCCCACGCCTTCACCGGCACCTCCCCCGCTTTCCTCGTCGCGATCTCACGACTGCTGCGCCTCACCCCCGGTTCCCCCGCGACCCGCGTCCGCCTCGTCGCCTTCACGGACCCGGTCCTCGCTCCCCGTACCGTCGACCAGTCCTGGGCTCTGGTGAACAGTGAAGCGCACGCCACTGACAGTGGCCCCTTGATGGTGGACGAATACCAGGTCAGCGCCCTGGACACGGGCGAACAGCACACCGTCCACATCGCCGGCGACGTGGTCCTCTCGGCCCCCGGCATCGAGCTCGAAGAGCTGGAATCCCCGCCCTCCCCCCGCTAAGCAGGCGGAGCGAACCCGGTGCCCGGAGCCCGCACCGCGGACCCATCCGTCCCGGAATCCCCAGACGCCCCAGGGCTAGCAGGCCCCACAGGGGTTACCCACTCCATGGGCCCCGACGTGGTCCTCACGCCTCCCGCGCCCTCCACACCGCTCTGTCCGTCCACAGGCGGACCCGCGACCTCCGGGGAAATCCTCTGCGCAGCGGCGAACACCCGCCGCGCATCCCGTGCCTGCCGCTCGTTCACCACGCCGGCCAGATACGCCGCAGCCGGTACCCCTTCCGGAACGGGAACCCCCGTACGTGCCGCCAGCTCCCCACTCAGCCGCGTGGCCATCGACCACCCCACCTCCGCATCGAGCTGGTTCATCCGCGTCAGGTACTGCCGTATCGCCAGCCACAACTCGTCCGGCACCGCCGACAGATCAAGCGCGGCGAACCGCCCGACCAACCACGGTGGCGGAGGCGGCACGGCGACTCCCCGCCCCGCCGGCACCCGTTCCCGTACGACGAGCGTCCCCGCGAAGACATCCCCGAGCCGCCGCCCTCGCGCCGACACGAGCGACGCGATGGATGCGACGACCCCGAGCGTCATCAGAATCTCGACGACCCCCATCGCCCCACGCACCAGCGCGTGCCGGAACCGGATCGGCCCGCCGTCGTCCCGCACCACCCGCAGCCCGCATGCCAACTTCCCCAGCGAACGGCCGTGGCTGAGCGTCTCCACCGCGACGGGCCCGCCCACCAGCACGAGCAGAAACGTGGCGACGGCGATGGCCGCACCCGCCGCCTCGTCCAGTGTCACCGTCGCGACGGTCAGCCCGATCGACACCAGGATGAAAACCGTCCACACCACGACAAGATCGATCGCCAGAGCCAGCGCCCGACTCGGCAGTTTCGCCGGCCTCAGCCCCAGCACGACCGCGTCCCCGGTCACAAGCTCACTCATTGCCGCCCACCCTTCGCCGACCTTCCCTGCCCCTCGGGAGCTCAGTCTGCCAAGCTGACCCGCAGCGCGCCGCAGTAGTACGGACCCGTACGCACCCATGCCTGGAGCAGCAGCCGACCATGGATCTCGACGTCTTCGTGACAGCCCACCGCACCGAGTGGGACCGCCTGGAACACCTCCTGCACCGCGGGCGCCGTCTCACCGGCACCGAAGCCGACGAACTCGTCGCCCTCTATCAGCGGACGGCCACCCATCTCTCACTGATCCAGTCCAGCGCCCCGGATCCGATGCTCACCGCGCGCCTCACCCAGCTCGTGGCCCGCGCCCGGTCCACCGTGACAGGCACCCGCCGGGCCACCTGGCGCGACGCCACCCGCTTCCTGACTGCCGGCTTTCCCGCAGCGGTCTACCGCTCCAGGCACTGGTGGATACCCACGGCCGTCCTCTCGACGCTCCTGGCCGCACTCATGGGCTGGTGGATCGGCACCCACCCGGAGGTCCAGGCGGCGATCGCCGCCCCGGAAGACCTCCGTCGCATGACCAGTCCCGGAGGGGAGTACGAGACGTACTACTCCAGTCACCCGGCCGCTTCGTTCGCAGCCCAGGTCTGGACGAACAATGCTCAGGCGGCCGCGATGTGTCTGGTCCTGGGGGCGTTCCTCTGCTTGCCGGTGATCTGGATCCTCTTCGTGAACGTACTCAACCTCGCAGTCGGCATCGGCCTGATGTCGTCGGCCGGCCGACTCGACACCTTCCTCGGCCTGGTCCTCCCGCACGGTCTGCTCGAACTCACCGCGGTATTCGTCGCAGCCGGTACAGGCCTCCGCCTCGGCTGGACGGTCATCGATCCCGGCCCGCGGACCCGCCGCTCCGCCCTCGCGCAGCAAGGCCGAGCCGCCATCGGCATGGCCATCGGTCTGGCCCTGGTCCTGTTCGTCTCGGGCGTGATCGAAGGCTTCGTCACCCCCTCGGGCCTCCCCACCTGGGCCCGTATCGCCATCGGGATCGCGGCCGAGCTGGCGTTTCTCGCGTACGTCTACATACTCGGCGGCCGAGCGGCCCGAGCCGGCGAGGCAGGAGACCTCGACGCCACCGAGCGAAGCGCTGAGCTCCCGGCCGCCGCCTGATGTGCGTAGGGCCCCGCTGACCTGCTAGTCTTCCTCTCGCCCCAAAAAACCATTGACATGGTGGACATGGGGAGGTAGATTTCAACGGTTGAGTCGGACTGGACAGGTTCGAGTGCAACCGGTAGTGTTTACCTCGCTCTCAACGGAGACAGGGTCTCCGCAGAGCCATTGATTCTCTCTATATCGAGTAACGAAGCCGATGAGATCGGCCGAAATGCTTCTGATAAAGTCGGATCGGCCGAAAGGCAAAGGCCACTCCAAAGGCCACCGGAATCAAATTCGGACCGGAAACGGAAACGAAAAAGAGTCTGGTAAGGTTGGAACCGCCGGAAAGGGAAACGCGAAAGCGAAGAACTGGAAAGCGGAACCCGCTTCGACCGGGAATCGGACACGAAAGAGTCTGATAGAGTCGGAAACGC
>NZ_JBHVFU010000010.1:0-232813 GCF_042801455.1 Streptomyces sp. NPDC057565
TCGACATGAACAGCCTTGTCCGCACCCATCGACAGCGCCTTGCGCAACGCGTCCTTGGCATCCTCCGGACCCACCGTCACCACAGTGATCTCCGCGTCGTCCGCCTCATCGGCGATCTGCAGCGCCTGCTCCACCGCGTACTCATCGAGCTCCGACAGCAGACCGTCCACATCCTCACGGTCCAGCGTCAGGTCATCAGCGAAGTGCCGGTCACCAGTGGCATCGGGCACATACTTCACACAGACAACGATCCTCAAGCTCACGCCGGCTCTCCTACTTGGGTGTGGGTCCTGAGATGACCATATGGCACTCAGTACCCTCTGTAAAGGTACGTAGTGTCGAACGGCCGGTATTGGTGTTAGGTTCCGGGCATGACCGAGGCGCGCAGACCAGTGAAGAAACCCCCCATGCGGGAGGTGCTCGCCGAAGCGGCGTTCCAGCTCTTCCTGGAACGGGGCTTCGAGCGGACCACCGTGGACGACATCGTTGCGCGGGCCGGGGTCGGACGGCGTTCCTTCTTCCGGTACTTCCCCTCCAAGGAGGACGTGGTCTTCCCCGACCACGAGCGCTGCCTCGCCGACATGACCGCGCTTCTGGAGGCGGCCGACGAAGGCGACCCGGTGAGCACGGTGTGCGATGCGGCCCGGCTCGTCCTGCGGATGTATGCGGCGAATCCGGAGTTCTCGGTCCAGCGCTACCACCTCACGCGGGAGGTTCCCGGCCTGCGTACCTACGAGTTGTCCGTGGTGCGCCGCTACGAACGGACGATGGCCGAATACCTGCGGGGTCGCTACGTCGGCACGCCGGACGGCCCGCTGCACGCCGAGGTGATCGCCGCTGCCGTGGTCGCCGCGCACAACAACGGCCTGCGGTCGTGGCTGCGTTCGGGTGGCGAGGGTGACGCCGAGGCCGCGGTGGACCATGCCCTCGGTGTCGTGCAGGAAGTCTGGGGGGCGAAGGCCGCGGGCGCCGCAGGGCCGACCGCGGACGACGACGAGGTCGTCGTGGTGGTCGCCTCCAAGAGCACGCCGATGTGGCGTGTGGTGCAGAGGATCGAGTCGGTTCTCGCCGAGGACTGATCACAGAGAAGGAACTCAGTACCTTTACGTCTCGACACTCAGTGCCATACGATGCGTGTGCGTCTGTGTCGAGCCACGACGCTGACGCACCGAGCCGAGTTCAGGGGGTCGAGACGTGTCCCACTCCGTTTCAGCGATCGGTGCCGCACCGGCGGCGCAGGGTGAAGCCGGACTGATCCATCAGCTCTGCCGCTGGTGCGGCACCGCGTCCTTCAGGCGGCTTCTGTGCCCTGTGTGCGCGTCGAGCGATCTGGATTCCGTGCGCAGCGACGGCCTCGGCGTCGTCGTACGGACCAGCGTGGTGCACCGCTACACAGAGGCGGCACGCAACGAGTCCCTCGTCCGGCTGCCCGAAGGGTTCGTGTTCCGGTGCCGTGTCGTGGGCGCCGCCCCGCACCTGGTGCACGTCGGCGCGCGGGTGCGACCCGTGGCGGAAGGTGCCCCGGAGACGGGTGAGATCGTCCTCGAACTCTGCGACCCCGGCGCGTATGCCGAATGGCGGTAGGCCGGTCCCCTAGGCAACCGGATGCCCCGGACCGGACCCCTCCGGCGGCCGGGGCTGCCTGCCGGGAGGACATGCGAGCATGAGTATGCGCGAGCTCGGCAGAATCGGCGTCATGGGCTGCGGCTTGATGGGGCCGGGTATCGCCGGGGCCGGTCCGGCCCGGCCGACGCGGGGCCGTTGTGGGCCCGGGGCCGCCGTGGCCCCCCGCACTGTGCTCGCCGATGTCGGCCATCGCCGCATGGGCCGGGCATGGGCCTGCACGGTGGATCGGGGGTTGTCCGGCCATGATTCACCAGGCCGATTCCTGGGCGCGTGTTCGGGAGGTCCTGTCCGCCTGCTCGCTGTACGGCGTCAGTCCTCGAATGCTTCGCCGGCGCAGCTCGGGTTCTCCTCCAGTACCGCTGTGTCCAGCGCTGCTGTGAGGCGGTTGAGGCGGGCCTGAAGATCGGTGATTTCGTCGAGACCGAAGCCGGTTGCCGCGGCGATCCGGCGGGGGACGGCGAGCGCCCGCTCGCGCAGTGCGGCGCCCTCGTCGGTGAGGTCGATGTGCACCGAGCGCTCGTCCTGGGCGCTGCGCTCGCGCCGTACCAGGCCCGCTGCCTCCAAGCGCTTCAGCAGCGGCGACAGCGTGCCGGAGTCCAGTCGCAGATACATGCCCAGCTTCTTCACCGGCAGTTCGCCGTGCTCCCAGAGCGCCAGCATCACCAGGTACTGAGGGTAGGTGAGCCCGAGGTCCTTGAGCAGGACGCGGTAGATGCCGCCGAAGGCGCGTGAGGCGGCGTTCAGGGAGAAGCAGATCTGCTGGTCGAGGCGGAGGTAGTCGGCCTCGGACGGGGCTTCGCGGCTCGGGCCGGGCGTGAAGGTCATGAATCCAGCGTACCCCCGCGCTCCCCATTCAATTGTGCACAACTTAATTGTGTGCTTTCATGATGGGGAAGCGGCCGGACAGCGCCGCTGGAACACGACTTTCAAGAGGGATGGTTTCCATGGAAGCGCTCTACACCGCCGTCGCCACCGCCACCCACGGCCGCGAGGGCCGCGCCGTCACCCCCGACGGCAAGCTGGATCTGCAGCTGGCCATTCCGGTGGAGATGGGTGGGAGCGGCCAGGGCACGAACCCTGAGCAGCTGTTTGCCGCCGGTTACGCCGCCTGCTTCGCAAGTGCCCTGGGCCTTGTCGGCCGGCAGGCCAAGGTCGACGTCAGCGACGCCGCCGTGACCGGCGAAGTCGGCATCGGCAAGCTGGGGGAGGGTTTCGGCCTCGCGGTCACGCTGCGAGTGGAGCTGCCCGGGACCGTCGACGAGGCCACCGGCCGCAAGCTGGTCGAGCAGGCTCACCAGGTCTGCCCCTATTCCAACGCGACTCGCGGCAACATCCCGGTCGAGCTCGTCATCGAGTAGTGGACTCCGGGCGGAGCAGGGCCGACGTCCCGGGGTCGGGCCCCCTCCGCCGGCTCCACGTCTCACCCCGCCGGTCGGCGTCGATCCGCCGGGCACCCTCCGAGGCGGGTTGACGCCCTGTGTGGGCAGACGCTGACCGTTCGACATCGACCTTGCCCATACCGGCCTCACGGAAGCTGAGTTGGCACGGAAGCTGAGTTGGGGACGTGTGACATCGACGGTGCCGGATGCCCCGCCGACGGTGACGCCCGTGCCGCCGCATGCCGGAGCGCACACGGCTGCGAATGCCCCGACCGCCCCTTGGTACCGCCGGGTCCCTGGCTGATCCGGACCGGACACCGCGGCGGTTCAGCGCACCCTGATGGGTGAATGTCACGCCATGGTGGGCGCCGGGCAGCCCACGTCGGTCCCGTGGCTGGTTTGCTGCACCAGGAGGCTGGCGCGACGCGCCGGGGGACCTGCCGGCCGCCCCGGTGGGAGCGGCGCCTCGCCGGGTGCCGAGTCCACCCGCGAAGGACCGATCGAAGGAGCGTCGTAGTGACGACGATGGGCACAGCTGGGGCGGACGAGGCAGACGAGTCGTACGCGAACGAGCTGCCGGTACGGAGCAAGGAACCGGGCAATGTGGTCGTCAGGTGGATGACCACCACCGATCACAAGACGATCGGCACGTTGTACCTGGTCACCTCGTTCGCGTTCTTCGTCGTCGGCGGCGTGATGGCACTCATCATGCGCGCGGAGCTGGCCCGTCCCGGCACGCAGATCGTGTCGAACGAGCAGTTCAACCAGTTGTTCACGATGCACGGCACGATCATGCTGCTGATGTTCGCGACGCCGCTGTTCGCCGGGTTCACGAACTGGATCATGCCGCTGCAGATCGGCGCGCCCGATGTGGCTTTTCCGCGGCTGAACATGTTCGCGTACTGGCTGTACCTCTTCGGCTCGATCATCGCGGTGGCCGGCTTCCTGACTCCGGCGGGGGCGGCGGACTTCGGCTGGTTCGCCTACTCCCCGCTGACCGACGCGGTCCATTCGCCCAGCATCGGCAGCGACCTGTGGATCATGGGTCTGGCCTTCTCCGGCTTCGGTACGATCCTCGGTTCGGTCAACTTCATCACCACGATCATCTGCATGCGCGCACCCGGCATGACGATGTTCCGGATGCCGATCTTCGTATGGAACGTCCTGCTGACCGCTGTGCTGGTCCTGCTGGCCTTCCCGGTGCTGGCAGCGGCCCTTCTGGTGCTGGAGGCGGACCGCAAGTTCGGTGCGCATGTATTCGAGGCGGCCAATGGCGGCGCGCTGCTCTGGCAGCACCTCTTCTGGTTCTTCGGCCATCCGGAGGTGTACATCATCGCGCTGCCGTTCTTCGGCATCGTCACCGAGATCATCCCCGTCTTCAGCCGCAAGCCGGTCTTCGGCTACATCGGTCTGATCAGCGCCACCATCGCCATCGCGGGCCTGTCGATCACCGTGTGGGCGCACCACATGTACGTCACCGGCGGCGTGCTGTTGCCGTTCTTCTCGTTCATGACGTTCCTGATCGCGGTACCGACCGGGGTGAAGTTCTTCAACTGGATCGGCACGATGTGGAAGGGATCGTTGTCCTTCGAGACTCCGATGCTCTGGTCCATCGGCTTTCTGGTGACCTTCGTCTTCGGTGGTCTGACCGGCGTCATCCTGGCCTCGCCGCCGCTGGACTTCCATGTCTCGGACTCGTACTTCGTCGTCGCGCACTTCCACTACGTGGTGTTCGGCACCGTGGTCTTCGCGATGTTCGCGGGATTCCATTTCTGGTGGCCGAAGTTCACCGGCAAGATGCTGGACGAGCGGCTCGGCAAGATGTCGTTCTGGACGCTGTTCGTGGGCTTCCACGGCACGTTCCTGGTGCAGCACTGGCTCGGTGCGGAGGGCATGCCGCGTCGTTACGCGGACTACCTCGCCGCCGACGGCTTCACCGCGCTGAACACGATCTCGACGATCTCCTCGTTCCTCCTCGGAATGTCGCTGCTGCCGTTCTTCTACAACGTGTGGAAGACCGCCAAGTACGGCAAGAAGATCGAGGTCGACGACCCGTGGGGCTACGGCCGTTCGCTGGAGTGGGCGACCTCCTGCCCGCCCCCGCGGCACAACTTCCTCACCCTGCCGCGGATCCGTTCCGAATCCCCGGCGTTCGACCTGCACCACCCCGCCGTACGCACCCTCGACGAGGCGCAGAACCGCTCGCACACCGCCCCCGGGGGTCCGGGGCGGAACCCGGCGTGACGGAGCCCCGGTGAAAGGAGGATGAATGGACGACGACAAGGACAGCACCGCCCGCGGTCTGGCACAGATGGAGGGCTACCTGCTGTGGAACGCCGAGGTCGAGGAGGCGCGCAGGCGGGCTGCCCGGTTCACCGGGGAGCTGCCCTGGCTCACCACGGCCCAGCGTGAGGACGTGGAACGCGTCTACACGGCGGAGCGGGTTGCCGCATCCCGGGCGATGCTGTCCCGGATCTCGGCCCGCGCCATGGAACTGCGCGGCGAGTACAACGACCGCTACCGCGCGCTCAGAGCACGCTGTGTCGCGACCGCCGTCGTCACCGCATGCGCGGTCAGCTGCACCTGCGCAGCCCTCACCCTGCTGACCCGCTGACTCCGTGCCGTCGTCCGTTCCGCCGCCCTCAGCGGGCGAAGTCGGCCGTGGTTCGTGAGGATGAGGGGTGATGGGCGCGTGTGACCGGGCAGGAGTACGGGCGACCGCGCAGACCCGAGAAGGGACGAACACCGTGGCACGACCCAGGATTCTCGTCGTCGGCGCCGGATTCGGCGGGGTCGAGTGCGTACGCCGACTGGAGCGCCGACTCAACCTCGGCGAGGCGGACATCGCGCTCGTCGCCCCGAACTCCTATCAGCTCTACCTGCCACTGCTGCCCCAGGTGGCCGCGGGTGTCCTCACCCCGCAATCGGTCGCGGTGTCGCTGCGCCGCAGCCGCCGGCACCGCACCCGGATCATCCCCGGCGGAGCGATCGGAGTGGACCCGAAGGCGAAGATCTGCGTCATCCGTAAGATCACCGACGAGATCGTCGACGAACCGTACGACTACATCGTCCTCGCCCCCGGCAGCGTCACCCGTACGTTCGACATCCCGGGGCTGCTCGACAACGCCCGCGGCATGAAGACGCTGGCCGAGGCCGCCTATGTACGCGACCATGTGATCGCCCAGCTCGACCTGGCGGACGCCAGCCACGACGAGGAGGAACGGGCCTCCCGGCTGCAGTTCGTCGTCGTCGGCGGCGGCTACGCGGGCACCGAGACCGCGGCGTGTCTGCAGCGGATCACCATGAACGCCGTAAGGCAGTACCCCCGGCTCGACCCGAAGCTCATCAAGTGGCACCTGGTGGACATCGCCTCGAAGCTGATGCCCGAGCTGGGGGACAAGCTCGGGCTCAGCGCCCTGGCAGTCCTGCGCGAGCGCGGCATCGAGGTATCGCTCGGCGTTTCCGTCGCCGAAGCCGGACCGGACAGGGTGACACTCACCGACGGCCGCGTACTGCCCTGCCGCACCTTGATCTGGACGGCCGGTGTCACCGCGAGCCCGCTGGTCGCCACCTTCGACGCCGAAACGGTACGGGGCCGGCTGGCAGTGACACCCGAGATGACCCTGCCGGGGTTCGAGGGCGTCTTCGCGCTCGGCGATGCCGCCGCCGTCCCGGATCTGATCAAGGGTGACGGCGCGGTCTGCCCGCCCACCGCGCAGCACGCCATGCGCCAGGGACGCAGGCTCGCCGACAACCTGATCGCGACTCTGCGCCACCAGCCGCTGAAGCCGTACGTCCACAGGGACCTCGGGCTCGTCGTGGACCTCGGCGGCAAGGACGCGGTCTCCAAGCCGCTCGGTATCGAGATGCATGGCATCACCGCGCAGGCCGTGGCCCGTGGCTATCACTGGTCGGCGCTGCGCACCAATGTGGCCAAGGCCCGGGTCATGACCAACTGGATGCTCAACGCGATCGCCGGTGACGATTTCGTACGCACCGGATTCCAGGCCAGGCATCCCGCCACGCTGCGCGACTTCGAGTACACGGACGCCTATCTCACGCCGGCACAGGTCCGTGAGCACACAGCGTCGATGACCGCCCGCGGCTGATTTCGGAATTCCTCATCGGGTCCGGTCACATTCCTTCGGCGGCGCGTGTCATAGCACCGACGGACGGAGTTCCGTCGGTGTGACAGGCAGCAGAACACGCGACACGAGGAGCACGCCATGACCGCAGGCATCAAGACGATCATCTACCCCGTCAAGGACCTGGCCGGGGCAAAGTCCCTGTTCAACACCTTGCTGGGGGCGGAGCCCGTGATGGACGAGCCGTACTACGTCGGCTACCGGGTCGCCGGTCAGGACATCGGTCTGGATCCCCACGGCCACAGCAGGGGGATGACCGGTCCGCTCGCCTATTGGCACGTGGACGACATCGAGGCCGACGTGAAGAAGCTCCTCGAAGCGGGTGCGGAGACCGTGCAGGCGATCCAGGACGTCGGCGGTGGCAAGCTCACCGCCTCGCTGAAGGACGTGGACGGCAATGCGATCGGCCTCATCCAGCCCGCCTGAGTCCCGAGGTCCCGTCGTCTGACCGCTTCTGCGGGCGACGACGGATGTTCGGCGACAGGACCTGGGCCCGCTGCTGCGACGAACAGCGGGCCCAGCCGGCCGGGCGCTCAGGCGTCGAGGATCCGTACATCCATCCGGCCGAGGTGATCGGCGTCGGCGAGGAGGTCGATCGAGGCGATCCTGCCGTCCTCGACGGTGAAGTCGAAGACCACCCGCGGCTTCCCGGCCGAAGCCCAGACGGCGCCCGGAACACCGTCGATCAGCGCCGGCTGCGCCGCCTTGGCACGCCCCGAGAACGTGTCGGCGACCGCCTGGGCCCCGACGGCAGCGGCCGCGCCCGACAGGGCGGCCGCGGCGTCGACGCGCAGGACGACGTCCGGGTCGAGCAGGGCCAGCAACGCCTCGAAGTCGCCCTTGCGCGACGCGGCCAGGAACGCGTCGACGACTTCGCGACGGCGGGCGGGATCCGACCCGGGAGCCGGCATCGGCACGGTGCTCTGGACGCGTCGGCGCGCACGGCTGGCGAGTTGGCGGGTCGCGGCGGGGGTGCGTTCCACAATGGGTGCGATCTCGTCGAACGGCACGGCGAACATGTCGTGCAGCACGAACGCCAGGCGCTCGGCCGGCGACAGCGTCTCGAGCACCACGAGCATCGCCAGACCGACCGACTCGGTGAGCTCCGCCTGTTGTTCGGGACCGGTGCCGTCCCGGTGTTCCACGGCGGGTTCCGGCCGGTGCGTCTCCCAGGGGTCCTCACGCCGGGTGTCGCGGGCGCGCAGCATATTGAGCGACACGCGGGCGACCACTGTCGTGAGCCACCCACCGAGGTTCTCCACCGCTTCGGCGTCGGTGCGGGTGAGCCGCAGCCAGGTTTCCTGGACGGCGTCGTCCGCCTCGGCCGCCGATCCGAGCATCCGGTAGGCCACCGCCCTGAGCCGGGGCCGGTGCTGCTCGAAGCGCCCCGCCAGAAGTTCCTGTTCGTCCATCGGTCACGTTCCTTACGTCGCGCAGTGTCGTACGTGTGACCCATGGGACCAGCACGTTGTGACCGGGGGCGCACGCCGACACACCGTCGGAACGCCCCGGACGGGGAGGGCGGGGTCACCCGGACGGTGTGCCCGGCCCTCCCCGTCGCGGGTGACCGGTCGACTCAGTCGTTGCCCCCGTGGCCCGCGGTCAGCGCCGGGTTCCGTTCCACCACCGGCTCCAGAACGTCGTCGATGGCCTTGAGGAGGTCCGCGTCGAACGTCACGCCCGCCGCCTTCGCGTTCTCCGTGACCTGCTCGGGCCGGGAGGCGCCGATGATCGCGGCGGAGACGTTGGAGTTCTGCAGCACCCAGGCGACGGCCAGCTGCGCAAGGCTCAGACCGGCTTCGTCGGCGAGCGGCCGCAACTGCTGGACGCGCTCCAGGACTTCGTCGCGGAGCCACCCGGCGACGAAGTCCGCACCGCCCTTCTCATCGGTCGCCCGAGAGCCTGCCGGAGGCTGCGCCCCCGGCTTGTACTTGCCCGTCAGCACGCCCTGGGCGATCGGCGACCAGACGATCTGACCGACGCCGAGCTCCTCGGAGGCGGGCACCACTTCGGCCTCGATGACCCGCCACAGGGCCGAGTACTGCGGCTGGTTGGAGATGAACGGAACGTTCAGCTCGCGGGCCAGCCGGTGTCCGGCGCGCAGTTGGTCGGCCGTCCACTCGGAGACGCCGATGTAGAGGGCCTTGCCGGAGCGGACCACGTCGGCGAACGCCTCCATGGTCTCCTCCAGCGGCGTGGAGTGGTCGTAGCGGTGCGCCTGGTACAGGTCCACGTAGTCGGTCTGCAGTCGACGCAGGGAGTTGTCGATCGATTCGAGGATGTGCTTGCGGCCCAGGCCGCGGTCGTTCTGCCCCGGACCGGTCGGGAAGTAGACCTTGGTGAACACCTCGATGCCCTCGCGGCGCTGGTCCTTGAGCGCCCGGCCGAGGACGGCCTCGGCGCGGGTCTCGGCGTAGACGTCCGCCGTGTCGAAAGTGGTGATTCCGGCGTCCAGGGCGGCGCGGATACAGGCGACGGCCGCCTCCTCCTCCACCTGGGAGCCGTGGGTGATCCAATTCCCGTAGGCGATCTCACTGATCGTCAGACCGCTGCGGCCGAGTCGGCGGAATTCCATGTGCCTGCTCTCCCTGTGCTGATACGTGAACACGTCATGCTATGCCGAGGGTTCTGCTTCCGCCGGGAAGGTTCAGGCGGCGGGGACGGTGCCGCGGATGCGGCGGAGGAACGTCGCGTTGTCGGGGGTCTGCCGGATCCTGTCCAGCAGCACTTCGAGGGTCGCCTGCGCGTCCCGGGTGTGCAGTGCGCCCCGGAGACCTCGGACGGCGGCCAGTTCGGCGGCAGGGAGCAGCAGTTCCTCGCGGCGGGTGCCGGACTGCGGAATGTGCACGGCCGGGTAGACCCGCTTGTCCGCCATCGTGCGGTCCAGCCGGAGTTCCATGTTGCCGGTGCTCTTGAGCTCTTCGAAGAAGAAGTCGTCGGCGCGGGAACCGGTGTCCACCAGCGCCGTGGCGAGGATGGTCAGCGAGCCGCCCTCCTCGGTGAGCCGGGCGGCGCCGAAGAGCTGCTTGGGGCCGAGCAGGGCAGTGGGGTCGACACCACCGCTGAGGGTGCGGCCACCGGCGGTGGCGGCGTTGTTGTGGGCCCGGCAGAGCCGGGTCAGCGAGTCGAGCAGGATCACGACGTCCTGCCCCTGCTCGACGAGCCGCTTCGCACGCTCCACCGCGAGTCCGGCGAGTGCGATGTGCTCCTTCGCGGGCCGGTCGAAAGTCGACGCGAGCACGTCACCCCGCACGGAGCGGCGCATGTCGGTGACCTCCTCGGGGCGTTCGTCGAGCAGCACCACCATCAGATGGCACTCGGGGTGGTTGGCCGCGACGGCGGCGGCGATCTGCTGCAGCAGCACGGTCTTTCCGGTCCTGGGCGGGGCGACGATCAGCCCGCGCTGTCCCTTGCCGACCGGGGCGACGAGATCGATGACGCGCGTCGCCGGGCTGCCGCCGGGCGTCTCCAGGCGCAGCCGCTGCCGGGGGTGGAGGGGGGTGAGATCGGCGAAGTGCGGCCGGTCGCGCAGCGCCTGCGGGGTGCGTCCGTTCACGCGCTCGACCGCTGTGAGGGAGCGGGCCCGGTCGCAGGGTCCCTCGACGAGGTCGCCCCTGCGCAGGCCGTACCGGCGGACGAGGCCGACGGACACCTGCACGTCGGCGGGGGACGGGTGGCCGCCGTCGGTGCGCAGGGCACCGTGCCCCTGGCGCGTGATGTCCAGGACACCGGTGACGGTGGTGGGGGTCGGTTGCTGGTTGAGGGAGCGTTCGAGTGTGGTGGTCATGCGGGGTGGTCCTTTCGCGGACATGGCGAATGAGGGGCCCGGCGGGTGTGAGGGGCGGTGTGATCACGCCCCGGACGACGGGCAGGAAAGTCCGTACCGGACTGGAAGAAGGTGGTGCGGAAGGCTGCGTCGCCGGCCGGGAAGGACGGGAGAAACAGCATCAGAAAGGAGAACCGGCACCGGCGCCCAAAACCGGGGCGTACACACGTGCCATGCGCACTGTACCACCCGCCGGACGCGAATCGCGCCGGGAATACAGGAGGGGCGGTGGCCGCCCCGCAGCCACCGCCCCTGACCTGCTCACCCGCGCTCAGCCGCCGAGCGCATGCACCTCGTTGAGGATCGCCCGCATCTGCGGTCCCGACCTCTGCGCGTAGTCGCCGCCCGTGTACCCCCACCAGTCCCAGCAGCCCTGCGGGTTGCCGCGCAGCAGGCTGATGTCGGTCTGCGGGTACAGGATCACCAGTTTGTTGGTGTCCGCGTACTCGTTGAGATGGGACTCGCGGGCGAACCGGTCACCGACGAACGTGTTGTCGCTGAGGCAGCCGTGCAGCGCGACAACCAGCTTGCAGGCGGCCCCGGCGGCGCAGGAGTCCGGCGTGTAGAGGAAGCTGCTGCTGCCCATGCTGTACCACTGGGCCAGTCCGCCCGGCACGTACCGGTTCTGGTCGTGCCTGCTGATGGTGCCCGACTGCGTGGCGGCGGGTGCGTTCACCTGTCCCAGCCAGTGGCCGAGCATCTCGCCCTGCGGGTCGTTCCCGCAGTTGATCAGGAACGGGTAGAACGTGGTGCCGCAGCTCAGGGGGGCGTTCGGAGTGGGCCAGCCGTGCCCTGCGGGGTCGGTGTCGTGGTACGCGGTCCGGGCGCCGAAGTCCCGGTAGAACTGCACCCCTTCGTCGCTCACCGACGTCTGCACGAGGGGGTCCTTCGTGCCGTGGTATGTGTAAACGGGCTTGCCCGCGAGGTTCGACACCGGGTCGATCCGGCCCTCTGCCGACCAGCGCCGTGCGATCTGCTCGAGGCCTTCCGGGTCGGTGGAGATCAAGCCCGCACCGCAGGCGACCAGGCCGACGACGATGCCGCCCTTGCCACAGTAGTACGGACCCGCGGCGACAATGGCCGCGCCCTTGAACGTGCCCGAGTAGGCGACCTGCAGCTGCGAGGCCATGAAGCCGCCGGAGGAGATCCCGGTGACATAGGTGTCGGTGATGTGGAGGCGAGGGAGGCCCGGTTCACCCGCATGGGCGGGGGCGGTGGGTCCCAGGGCCGCGACCAGTGCGGCTGCGAGGGTGACGGCGGCGGCTCGCAGGGAGCGGAACTTCATCATGCGCTCTCCTTCACTGTGGGGGGTTCGCTCTCGGGGAACGGAGACGGACGGGGCCATGGTTGGCCGTGCACCGCCCTCCGGGAAATGGAGGTGAGCCACGCCATCGGCGCCCGATGAGTGGAGATTTTCTCCGTCGCGCGGGGGTCACTGCCGGAACGCTGCGGTATCACTGGGCAGGTGACGACGACTCGTACGACTGCCACCGCCGTTCTGCTCCGCCTGCTGTGCGAGGAAGCCGACGAGGCGGCGTTCCGCGCGGTCGGCGCCGAACCGGAACTGGTCGACGAAGCCCTGGAGATACGGTCCCGGCTTGCGGCTCACCGCCGCCGCGAGGCCGCGCTTGCCGGGCTCTACGAGACCGCCGGCGACCTTGCCTCGCTGCGCGATCTGGAGGACGTCCTGCAGGCCATCGTGCGCCGCGCCCGCACCCTCGTCGGAACCGACGTCGCGTACCTGCTGCTCTCCGACCCGGAGGAGGGAGACACGTACGTACGCGTCACCGACGGCATCACGACGGACGGCTTCAAGACCGGGAGACTCGCCGCAGGCACCGGTCTCGGCGGACTTGTCGCCGCGACCGCCGTGCCCTACCACACGGCCGACTACCCCAACGACGCCCGCTTCGAGCACACCCCGTACGTGGACGGCGTCATCGGCGCCGAGGGGCTGGTGGCCATCCAGGGCGTGCCGCTGAAATTCGGTGATCAGGTGTACGGCGTGCTGTTCGCCGCCAACCGCAGGGTTCGACCGTTCTCGCCCGAGGAGGTCGACCTGCTCATCTCCCTCGCCAACCACGCCGCTCTCGCCATCGAGAACGCCACCCTCTTCGAGGAGGTCCGCAAGACCGCCGCCGTCCATGAACGGCTCACCGCCGTCGCCCTCGACGGCGGCGGACCGACGGGACTCGCCACGGCGCTCGCCGAGGTGCTGCGCGGCAGCGTCCTCGTCCTCGACGCACAGGACCGGCCGCTCGCCGCAGCCGGCGCCGCACCACCCGAACGGGAAGCTCTCGTGGCGGAGATGGCACAGGCACGCATGCGTCGCAGCTCCGCCGTACGCGGAACTGCCTGTGTCACCCCGATCGTTGCCGCCGACGAGCACCTCGGAACGCTGCTGTTCGTACGCGGCGGACTCGACGCCTCCGACATCCACGCCCTCGAACGGGCCGCGCAGGCAGCCGCGTTGATGCTGCTCGGCGAGCGCACGGTCGCCGAGGCGGAGCACCGGCTGCGCGGCGAGATCCTCGACGACCTGCTCGGCGCCCCGCACCGTGACCCCGAAGGGCTGCGCCGCCGGGCCGCGCTCGTCGGCCTCGACCTGGAGCGCGGCCACGCGGTGCTGGTGGTCCGTGGCGGGAACCACGGCAGACGCCGCCGCATCACGGAACTGGCGGGTGGTCATGCGGCCGGGTCCGGCGGTGTCGTGGGCGAGTACGGCGGCAACACCGTGGTGCTGCTGCCGGGCGCAGACGACCCCGGCGGCGCCGCCCGCACCCTCGCCGAAGCCCTGACCACCGCGACCGGACACCCCGTCACGGTCGGCGCGGAGCGGGCCGCACCCGGCGCCGCGGCTGTCGTCGAGGCACACCGCGACGCGGCCCGCTGTCTGGACGTACTGATCGCCCTGGACCGCGCCGGCGAGGGAGCCTGCCGCGAGGACCTCGGCATTCACGGCATCCTGCTCGGCCCCGCGGGCCGTGACGAACTCGACCGGTTCGTCCGCCGTACGATCGGCCCGCTGGTCGACCACGACGCGACCCGCGGCAGCGATCTCGTGCGGACCGCGCTCACCTACTTCACCTGTGACGGCAATCTGGGCCGCACCGCCACCGCTCTGTACGTCCACGTCAACACGCTCTACCAGCGCATCGACCGGATCTCGTCGCTCCTCGACCCGCAGTGGCGCCACGGCGACCACGGGCTCCAGGTCCACCTGGCCCTCACCATGCACCGCACGGCGGGGTGAGGGCCGAGGAACCGCGGATCAGCCGTTGCGCGCCTCGCCCCGGAACGCGGCGAGGATCTCCTCGGCGGCGAGTGTCGCCGTCAACTCGCCGTCACGCACGCGTTGTTCGAGAGTCGGCGTGAGGGCGCGGACTTCGGGATGGCTGCGCAGACTGTCCAGCAGCTCGTCCCGGACCATCGTCCAGGTCCAGTCGACCTGCTGCTCGCGCCGCTTGGCGGCGAGCCGCCCCGTCGAGTCCAGCAGCGCACGGTGCTGCTCCAGCCGCTCCCACAGGGTGTCGAGACCGGTCGATTCACGGGCGCTGCACGTCAGCACGGGGGGAGTCCACGCCGCTTCGGCCGGGTGCATCAGCCGTAGTGCGCCCGCCAGTTCACGGGCCGCCGCACGCGCGTCCCGCTCGTGCGGACCGTCGGCCTTGTTCACCGCGATGGCGTCCGCCAGCTCCAGGACACCCTTCTTGATGCCCTGCAGCTGGTCACCGGTACGGGCCAGCGTGAGCAGCAGAAAGGTGTCGACCATCTGGGCCACGGCCGTCTCCGACTGGCCCACGCCGACCGTCTCCACCAGCACCACGTCGTAACCCGCGGCTTCCATCACCACGATGGACTCCCGGGTCGCCTTGGCCACCCCGCCCAGTGTCCCGGCAGTGGGGGAGGGGCGTACGAATGCCGCCGGATCGACCGCGAGCCGTTCCATCCTGGTCTTGTCGCCCAGGATGGAACCGCCGGTGCGGCTGGAGGACGGATCGACCGCCAGCACCGCGACCCGGTGCCCGAGCCCGGTGAGCATTGTGCCGAGTGCGTCGATGAAAGTGGACTTACCGACCCCGGGCACCCCGCTGATGCCGATGCGCCGGGCTTTGCCGGACCGCGGCAGCAGCTCGCGGAGCAACTGCTGGGCCAGGGTCCGGTGATCGGGGCGGGTGGACTCGACGAGAGTGATGGCGCGCGCGATGTGCGCCCGCTTCCCGTCGAGCACTCCCTTCACATAGCTGTCGATATCGATCGTCGGAGCCATCGGGTCAGCGGCTCACAGCTCATGGCCGAGCGCGGCACCGAGGCGCGTCACCAGATCGAAGGCGGCGTCGGGGATCACCGTGCCGGGAGGGAACACGGCCGTCGCACCCGCCTCGTGCAGCGCCTCGACGTCCTGCGGCGGGATCACCCCGCCCACGACGATCATGATGTCGTCGCGGCCCTCGGCGGCCAGCTCCTCACGGAGCGCCGGTACGAGGGTGAGATGTCCGGCCGCCAGCGAGGAGACACCCACGATGTGGACGTCCGCCTCGACCGCCTGCCGCGCCACCTCCGCCGGAGTCTGGAACAGCGGGCCGACGTCGACGTCGAAGCCCAGGTCGGCGAAGGCCGTCGAGATCACTTTCTGACCCCGGTCGTGGCCGTCCTGGCCCATCTTGGCGACCAGGATGCGCGGACGGCGCCCCTCCGCCTCCTCGAACCGGTCGACCAGCGTCCGGGTACGGTCCACGGAAGGTGACTCCCCAGCCTCGTTGCGGTACACACCGGAGATCGTACGGATCTGGCCGGCGTGCCTCCCGTACACCTTCTCCAGAGCGTCCGAGATCTCGCCGACCGTGGCCATCGCGCGGGCTGCGTCGACCGCGAGCGCCAGCAGATTGCCGTCGAGGCCCTGGCCGGGACCGCGCTCGGCAGCCGCCGTCAGTGCTCGCAGCGACGCCTGGCAGGCCCCCTCGTCGCGCTCCGCGCGCAGCCGCCGCAGCTTCTCGATCTGCTGGGCGCGCACCGAGGAGTTGTCGACCTTGAGCACATCGATCTGCTCATCGGTCTCCACCCGGTACTTGTTGACCCCGATCACCGGCTGCCGCCCGGAGTCGATCCGGGCCTGTGTGCGGGCCGCGGCCTCCTCCACCCGGAGCTTCGGGATGCCCGCGTCGATGGCCTGCGCCATCCCGCCCGCCGCCTCGACCTCCTCGATGTGCTGCCACGCCCGTCGCGCCAGGTCGTACGTCAGCTTCTCCACATACGCGCTGCCGCCCCACGGGTCGATGACCCGGCCGGTACCCGACTCCTGCTGCAACAGCAGCTGGGTGTTCCGGGCGATCCGCGCCGAGAAGTCCGTCGGCAACGCGAGGGCCTCGTCGAGGGCGTTGGTGTGCAGCGACTGTGTGTGCCCCTGGGTGGCGGCCATCGCCTCCACACAGGTCCGTGTGACGTTGTTGAACACGTCCTGCGCGGTGAGCGACCATCCCGATGTCTGCGAATGGGTGCGCAGCGAAAGGGACTTGGTGTTCTTCGGGTCGAACTCCTTGACCAGCTTCGCCCAGAGCAGCCGGGCCGCCCGCAGCTTCGCGATCTCCATGAAGAAGTTCATGCCGATGGCCCAGAAGAAGGACAACCGCGGTGCGAACGCGTCGACATCGAGACCGGCGTCCCGCCCGGCCCTCAGATACTCCACCCCGTCCGCGAGGGTGTACGCCAGCTCCAGGTCGGCCGTCGCACCCGCTTCCTGGATGTGATAGCCGGAGATGGAGATCGAGTTGTAGCGCGGCATCTTCTGCGAGGTGTACGCGAAGATGTCGGAGATGATCCGCATCGAGGGCTTCGGCGGATAGATGTAGGTGTTGCGGACCATGAACTCCTTGAGGATGTCGTTCTGAATGGTCCCGGCCAGCTTCTCGGGCGGTACGCCCTGCTCCTCGGCGGCCACGATGTACAGCGCGAGTACGGGGAGCACCGCGCCGTTCATCGTCATCGACACCGTCATACGGTCCAGCGGAATGCCGTCGAACAACTGGCGCATGTCATAGATCGAGTCGATCGCCACGCCCGCCATGCCGACATCGCCGGTCACCCGCGGATGGTCGCTGTCGTAGCCGCGGTGGGTCGGCAGGTCGAAGGCGACGGAGAGTCCTTTCTGCCCTGCTGCGAGGTTGCGGCGGTAGAAGGCGTTGGACTCCTCAGCCGTGGAGAAACCCGCGTACTGTCGGATCGTCCAGGGCTGGTTGACGTACATCGTCGGGTAGGGGCCGCGCAGATACGGGGCCATACCGGGGTATGTGCCGAGGAAGTCGAGCCCTTCCAGGTCACGCCCGGTGTACAGCGGCTTGACCGGGATGCCCTCCGGCGTCTCCCACAGCAGATCGCCTTCGGGGTCGCCGGTGGACTCCTTCACCGCTGTGCGCCACTGGTCCTCGGACCCCTTGGCGCCGTTGCCCGGCCCGAGTTCGATGTCGGAGAAGTCGGGGATCCGCATTACGCCACACCCATACGGTCGAGAACGGAGGAGAGCACGGCCACCACATCGCAGCCCGCGAAGACGTACGCGTCGACGTCGGGATACTCGGCGGGCCGGCCCGCGAGGAAGACCCGCTGCGCACCGGCCGCGCGCAGCGCCGAGGCCACGGCACCGGCCTGTTCGGCGTAGAGCGTGTCGCTGGAACAGAGCACCGCCACACCTGCCCCACTGGCGGCGAAGGCTCCGGCGGCCGTCGACGCGTCCACCGACACCGGGTCGTGCACGGGCTCGATCCCGCCCGCCTGGAACAGGTTGGCGGCGAACGTGGCTCGCCCGGTGTGCGCAGACGTGGGTCCGATGGCGGCGAGGAACACCCGTGGGCGGCTGCCCGTCGCCGCCAGATGGGCGTCCGACCGCGCGCGAAGCGCCTCGAACGCCTCGTCACGACGGACCACGGGCAGACCGCCCGACGCACCACCGGCGCCGGGAGCCGTCTCGCGCTCCAGCTGACGCTCCGCCAGCTGAGGGAACTCACTGACCCCGGTGATCGGCTCCTTGCGCCGAGCCAGATCCTTGCTGCGCGCCGCCCAGGTGGCCGCCAGCCGCTCGCCGACCAGGCCGGAGCCCAGCGCCGAGGCCTGACCGCCCGCCCGCTCGATCTCCTGGAAGAACGCCCAGGCCGCGTCGGCGAGTTCGGATGTCAGTCGCTCCACGTACCAGGATCCGCCCGCCGGGTCGATGACCCTGGCCAGATGCGACTCCTCCAGCAGGATCGTCGACGTATTGCGGGCGATGCGCCGGGCGAACGCGTCCGGCAGACCCAGCGCGTGATCGAACGGCAGCACGGTGACGGAGTCGGCCCCGCCGACTCCCGCGCCCAGACACGCCAGCGTCGTCCGCAGCATGTTCACCCACGGATCGCGCCGCGTCATCATCACCGGCGACGTCACCGCGTGCTGACGCTGCGCACCGGCGCCCGGCGCCCCGCACACCTCGGCCACCCGCGCCCACAGCCGGCGCGCCGCCCGCAGCTTGGCGATGGTCAGGAACTGGTCGGCCGTCGCCGCGTAGCGGAACTCGACCTGCGCGCAGGCCGCCTCGACGGAGAGCCCCGTCCCGGTCAGCGCACGCAGATAGGCCACACCCGTGGCCAGCGAACTGCCCAGTTCTTGGGCGGCCGAGCCACCGGCCTCGTGGTACGGCAGCGCGTCCACTGTCAGAGCCCGCAGCCCGGGGTACTCCTTCGCGCACCGCTTCGCCCAGTGCACGGCGGCCGTCAGGTCCGGAGCATCACCGCTGCGTGCCGCCTGCCCCAGCGGATCCGCGCCGAGACTGCCGTGCACCGATGCGGGGGCAACTCCGCGCGCCTGATACAGCCGGAGCAGTTCCGTTGCCGCGGCGTCGAGTTCACCGCCCGCGTCGATCGCGAGCGGAGCCAGATCGAGGTGGACACCTTCCAGCGCCCGCGCCAGACCGGACACCGGCACACCCGAGGTACCGCCGACGGTCAGCCACAGCGACGTGACACCGTTCTCCAGATCCGCGAGCACGGCCTCGTTCAGCCGGCCCGGATCCGTCAGGCTGTGCAGCTGCCTCACGTCCCAGCCGCCCGCCGCGTTCCCAGCGGCCTTGCTGCCGCGGGTGAAGGGAGCGAAGCCCGGATATCCGGCATCGGGCGCGTCATCGCGCGAGGTGTAGAGAGGGCGGGTGATGAGCCCGTCCTCCACCGTGGTGGACAACGCTTCCTCGGCGGCCGAACCCGCGACGTCCTTGCCCGACTTGCGCAGCACACCTTCGACAAGGCTCTGCCACTGCTCATGGGCTGGATCAGGGAACTCGGCGGCCAACGAAAGCCCGTCAGCAGGCAGGACCGTCATGCCTGGATGCTAGGCGAAGGCTCAGATGAGCAGCAGGGGGACCGCCTGTGACCTTGCCCTCCCTCAACGCGCTTGATCCAGTACGGACAGTGGCGTAGCCGGAGAGCCGTCAGGGACTTGGTGTTTCCTGAATTCTTGCTGGCATGTGCGCCATGAATCTCTTTCCTTCATTGCACTTGCGAGATCATTCCGGGAATCTTGTCGCATATGCGGTCCTGTGTGGTTGGGTGGGCGGTGCGCGTCTGCTGGGGGCTTTCCCGATACGGCCCGCCACTGGGTGGACGCCGGAGTCGTCGCGACGAAAGCGGCTGCCGTCCCGCTGGCGGCCGGGACCCGGTGCGTTCCGAGGGCGGAACGCGTGGCCTCATCCCGCGCGCCGGGGCCGCGTTTCGCCTCGGCGTCACCTTGCCGGCCTCGCGCGGTCGCGATGGCGCCCGGGTGCCCCGGACCGGCGCACTCTTCCCGCGCTTGAGCCCCCTGTCCAGCACGGCGTACGCCCCCGTCGCCCTCTGCCCGGGGCTGCCACTGAGGTCGCTGCCGCGGGCAAATTGTCACAGTGCGGCGGTAAATAACCGAAGTTATGCTGCTGACATTCCATCCCTCAGGAGAGGAAACGCCCGTGGCTGTGGGACCAGTGGAGTACCTCGTCGTCGCATTCCCCGGCAGTCGTTTCACCGGGGCCATCGCGCCGGCGCTGGCGGACGCGGTCGCCTCGAAGGCGGTGCGGATTCTCGACCTCACGTTTGTGTACCGCGCCGAGGACGGCACGCTCGACATGGTCGAACTGGAGGACCTGGACCCTGATGACCTGGTGTCCTTCGAGCCGGTCGAGGGAGTGGTCAGCGGCCTGCTGAACAGCGAGGACATCCGCGCCCTCGGCGAGAGCGTTCCGCGGGGCAGCTCCGCCGCGCTGATCGTGTGGGAGGACCTGTGGGCGGTACCGCTGACGGAGGCCGTTCGTGCCTCGGGCGGCCGGCTGGTGGCCCATGAGCGGATCCCGGCCGACGTCGCGGAAGCGGCCGTGGCCGCCTCCGGTTCCGCCGGCTGAACCCGCCCTGCCGGCCAACCGTCGTCATCACCGCATCGCACTGGAAGGGGCGCACATCATGCCGATTTTCCGAGGACCGGGCATGAACCGCCGCGGACCGGGACTGCTGGGCACCGTGGCGCGCACAGCCGTCGTCGCCGGAACCGCATCGGCGGTCGGTGGACGGGTCCAGAGGCGCCAGCAGGAGAAGTGGGGAGCCCAGGAGGTGGTCGCGCAGCAACAGGTGGAGGACCAGCGGGCCGTACAACAGCAACAGTCCATGCAGCAGCAGATGGCACCGGCCGCGCCTGCGGCGGACGACCTCCTCGACCGACTGGAACGGCTGGCCGAGCTGAAGAAGCAAGGTGTTCTGACCGAAGCCGAGTTCGAGGCGCAGAAGGCGAAGATTCTGGCAGGCTGACCCGGCCGCCGCCCACCGCCCCGTTCCCGGCGTTTTCCTTTGTCGATCTCCCGGCAGTCTGCGAATTGATTCGGCCGAGCCGAATCAATTCATCAGCCGTGTCCGGAGTAAGGGGAAGTTCATCGTGCAGACCGCCAGGCCCGTTCCGGCAGCCACTGTCATCAATATGCGCGACCTCGGCGGCATTTCGTTGGGTCCCGATCGCCGCGTCCGGCCCGGTGCTGTAGTGCGCTCCGGTCAGCTCAGTGAGCTCGACACAGTGCACGACCCGGCAGTGACCGCCCTCGGCATCCGTACGGTCGTCGACCTGCGGACCGCGGATGAGCGCACGGCGGCCCCGGACCGTCTGCCGCCGGGAGCCCGGCTGTTCGTCGCCGACGTCCTCGGTGACAAGCCGGGCGTGGCCCCCGCCCGGCTGCGCGCTTTGCTCGCCGACCGGGTGGCCGCGGACGAATTGCTCGGGGGCGGAAAGGCCGAGGAGCTGTTCGCGCAGACATACCGGCAGATGGTGCTGTCGCCGGGCGCCTCGGCCGCGTACCGGGCCTTCGTCGAGACAGCCGCGGACGACGGGGCCCGTCCGGTGCTCTTCCACTGCACGGCGGGCAAGGACCGCACCGGCTGGGCCACCGCGTTGCTCCTGCTGATGGTCGGGGCGTCGCGTGAGGTCGTACGTGCCGAGTTCCTTGCCGTGAACCCGGTGGTGCGGACCGCCTTCCGTCCGTATGTGCAGGGCTTCCTGGACGCAGGGGGCGACCCGGAGATCGCCGCCGCGATCATCGAGGTCCGCCCCCGCTATCTCGACGTCGCCCTGGATGCCATGGACGAGCGGTGGGGCGGGCTCGACGGATATGTGCGCAACGGGCTGCGGATCCCCGAGCCCGTGGTGGAGCGGCTGCGGAGCCGGCTCGTGGTCTCCACCTGATCACGGAACGGCCGTCGACAAGGCATCAGCGGGTTGACTTGATACCCCTAGGGGGTATGTTGTTGGCCTGTAGGAAGCGCCCGCTTCCCCGTCGATGGAGGCCGTCATGAACAACGGACTGAAGATCACCGTCTTTGCCGCCGCGCTTGCCGCGACCTTCGGGACGGCGTACGGCGTCGGCAAGGGGGCCGACCCGCTGGTCTCCACCGGCGCTCACGCGCCGAAGCAGCACGGTGGCCACGTCGCAACCGGGCGGGACGGCGCCGCCGAGCACGGGCCCGGCGGACTGCAGATATCCGAGGGCGGCTACACGCTGGCGCTCGACACGCCCGCGGTCGCCGCTGGTGGCCGAACCGGGATCCGGTTCGCGATCGAGGACGACGCCGGTCGCAAGGTCACCGCCTTCCGGCGCGAACACGGCAAGGAACTGCATTTCATCCTCGCCTCGCGCGACCTCACCGAGTACCGGCATCTGCACCCCGTCCGCGCGGCCGACGGCACCTGGTCGACCTCCGTCGATCTGCCGAAAGCCGGTGACTACCGGGTATTCGCGGACTTCACCCCGGCCGTCGAAGGCGCCGAGAACCTCACGCTGGGCGCGGATCTCCCGGTCTCCGGCGCTTATCGCCCCGCCGCTCCGCCCGTCGCCCGCACCACGGCCGAGGTCGAGGACTACCGGGTCGCCCTCGGTGGCGAACTCCGGGCCGGCCGGGAGAGCGAACTCGAACTGACCATCAGCCGCAACGGAAAGCCGGTCACCGATCTGCAGCCCTATCTCGGCGCTTACGGGCACCTGGTCGCCCTGCGCTCGGGCGACCTCGCCTATCTGCACGTCCACCCGAACGACGGCGGTCCCGGACCGGCGGTCTCCTTCACGGCGACGGCGCCCAGTGCGGGCACGTACCGCCTGTTCCTCGACTTCCAGCACGAGGGGAAGGTCCGCACCGCCGCCTTCACGGTCGAGGTGGAACCCTCGGTGAGGACCCCGACCGGGGCGAACAGCGAGCACCAGCACTGAGGGGCCGCCCCTCGGTATCGTGGGGGGACGGGATCATGGGTTCTCCGAGAGGGGCGTACGGTGACCGAGCGCAAACCCCCGGGGGTCAGCTTCGAATCATGGGTCGACAAGCAGATCCGCGACTCCGAGGAGCGCGGCGACTTCTCCCAACTGCCGGGTTTCGGCAAGCCGCTGCCCGATATCGACCGCCCGTACGACGAAGCCTGGTGGATCAAGGCGAAGATGCAGCGCGAAGGCGTATCGATGCTCCCGCCGGCCCTGGCCCTGCGCAAGGAGGCGGAGGATGTGCGCGAGGCGGTGTCCGGAGCCCGTTCGGAGGCCGAGGTGCGCCGGATGCTCACCGAGGTCAACGAGAAGATCGAGGCGGCGATCCGGCGGCCGCCGCCGGGGCCGCTGCTGAATCTGCGCCCGTTCGACATCGACGCGGTGGTCGGGGAGTGGCGTGCCGGACGCGGCTCGGTGTAGGTAGGGGCGGCGGCCCGTCCGCTGGTGCGTAATACTCCCTCTATGAGATCGAGTGTTACGTCGTCGAGTGGCGAGGTGGGTCGCCGTGCGGTGCGGGTCCGGCGGGCGACGGTGGGCGACGCGAAGCGTCTCACCCGACTGGTCAGGAACTCCCGTGCCTACGAGGGGCCTTACGCGCCCATGGTCGCCGGATACCGGGTGGGAGCCGACTACATCGAGACCCATCGGGTGTTCGCCGCCGTCGAGTCGGCAGAGTCCGGTTCCGGCCGCCTGCTCGGCTTCTACTCCCTGATCCTCGATCCCCCGGAACTGGACCTCATGTTCGTCGCCGACGACGCCCAGGGCCTCGGGATCGGCCGCCTGCTCATCGGGCATCTGCGCGGCGAGGCGCGGAATGCCGGACTCACCGGCGTCCGCATCGTCTCGCATCCGCCTGCCGAGGGCTTCTACCGCAGTGTGGGTGCCCGGCGGACCGGCACCGAGACGGCCCGTCCGCCCGCCGTGATGTGGGACCGGCCCGAGCTGATGCTCCCGGTCGGCTGACGGACCGCAGAAGGGTCCGGCCGGGACCCGGATACCCGGTCCCGGCCGAACACCTCGTGTGCGGGCCCCGCTATGAGGCGAAGCCGCCGTAAGGACGTGTGATGATCTCCATGGCGTGGCCGGCGGGATCGAGGAAGTAGATGCCCCGTCCACCGTCATTGTGGTTGATCTCGCCCGGATGCTTCCGGTGCGGGTCGGCCCAGTAGGTGATCCCGAGTTCCTTGATGCGGGCGTACGCCGTGTCGAACTCCGCCTCCGAGGTCAGGAAGGCGTAATGCTGCGTGATGATCGATTCGGCGGGAATGGTCGCGAAATCCAGCGTGACCCCGTTCGCGGTGGCGAGCGGGATGAACGGGCCCCATTCCGCGCCGATTTCCAGACCGAGGATGTTCGCCAGGAACTCGGCGGATTCCCGGTTGTCCCGGGCGTGAACGATGGTGTGATTCAACTCGACTGACACTGTGGAATGCCTCCAACGGGCATCTCACGGGCACCTCCACGCCTCACCCGGCCGGTGACCGACGCGCGATGCCGTACTCAAGATCGTAGGCGAGGGGCGCCGGGCCGTCGAGTGAGTACGGGGGAGGGGATACGGAACAGTTCCTTCCCAGCCGGTCTACGCGTCCTCCGCCACCTCCGTGACCTCCACGATCTCCGCGGCCGGGTTCCGGACGTCCGTGACGGTGAACAGTCCACCGTCCGGATCCAGCAGCGTGGCCTCGCTGCCCTCGGTCGTCGACCGCTCCTCGACGACCGAGCCCCCGTGCTCGCGCGCCGTGGACACCGCCGCCGCCACATCGTCCACCGGGAAGTGGACCTGCCAGTGCGGACGGATCAGCGGATCGGGTGCCGCCTCGACCGCCCCGGAGCTGATGCGCGCGAGCTGCCTGCCACCGCACTCCACGATGACCTCGTCCTTTGCGTACGACACCTCGCAGCAGCCGGGGCGTCCGGTCGCCCAGTCGAGGACCTCACCGTAGAAGATCGCCGCCTCGAAGGCGCTCCTGGTGCGCAGCCGGAGCCATGCGTGCGAGTAGTTGTCCGGCGCCGGGGGAGAGGTCGCCGGCTCCGTGCGCTCCCAGAAGCCGAACACGGCGCCGTCGCGATCCGCCGCCAGAGCGCCGCGCCCCTTGCCGAGGGCCAGCGGCCCGACCGCGACCGTTCCGCTGCGTTCGCGGATGCGTGAGGCGGTCACGTCCGCGTCCGGGACGGCGAAGTAGGGCGTCCAGGCGACGGCGACCTGATAGGCGGTCGCCACCGCGGCGATACCGGCCACGGGCACGTCGTCGCGGCGCGCTACGGAGAATTCCTGCCCCAGCTTGCCCGCACGGAAGGTCCAGCCCAGTACGGCGCTGTAGAACCCCTGCGCCGATTCCAGATCGCGGGTCATGAGGTTGACCCAGCAGGGGGCGGCCGACCCTGTGAGCGCAGCCGGCGCGGACACCGTCCTGGGTTTGCTTCCGGTCATGGTCCCACTGCCTTCATCGGGTCTGAGCATGCGTGCGCCGTGGTCGTCGGGCCCCTACCAGCCTCACTTCGGTCGGCCACTCCCGCAACACGCCGGGCCCGTCCCCCTACGGCGGGCAGCAGGTCGCACTCCGCCCGGCGGCAGTGCACAGCGGGGCGACACCGAGGACGATCGGTCCGTCGCCATACCCGCGGGGGACTCCCGGCCGTTCGCGCTCAGAGCCTCGAAGCGGGGAGGGCGGGATGCCGTCCCCTGTGACACGAGCGGCGGCCCGGACACATGGCTGCGCAGGGCGACGACCCACCCCCTGCCGCAGGCGTTTGCGGATGTCGGCGATACGCGCCCGCGTGTGGGCAAAGCATCTCGCGGAGCTGTTCGGCGGTCGGACCGGGGACCGGAACGGGACAGTCGTGGGGATCCGCCGACGGGCCGGGCAGTGCGCCCGTGCTCCCGCGGCTCACGGGGGCGGAGCCGGTCGCGTCGGATTCCGTTTCAGTCGCGTGGCTCGTCCTTCTCCCGGGGAATGGGCTCGTTCCCGTGGTCACCGAGTTCGTAGGGCCAAAGTCCCCGTCCGTCGGCCGGGAAGTGGTCGTCGCCGTGGATGTCGTGCTCTTCGAGGTGGGTCCGGTGGTCCGGCCGCGGCGGCTGCTCGTCGGGCCGGGGCGGCGGCAGTTCCTGGTCCCGGCGCCGCATTCCCAGCCAGAAGGCACCGATCAGCACGGCCACCAGGGCCACTCCGACAATCGGCATCACGACCCCGGTCGCGCCCCGTCCGGCCGCAAGGGGCAGGGCCAGGGAACTGAGGGCTCCGTTCGAAACGTCCATGCATGCCGAATACCCCGGCACGAGGATGTCACTCTGCAATATCTGTTAATTCATGTTTTAAGTGGACATAGGTTAAAAAAAGTTTCGTTGCTCGGTGGTCCTGATGGCCGGGCGGCGGACCTGCTTGTTCCTCCCCCTGGCGGAGCGGTCTGCCCGGACGTCGTTCGCCATCGGGTCCGGCGGCTCGGGCATCGCCTCCGCCGAGGATCCGGTCCACCCCGCCGGCCCCCGGCGAGGTGACCTACGGCAGACTCCGAGCGGAAGGAACCCCGGTGAACAGCACACAGTCGCAGACGGAGGAGTATCGGCACGGAAAGGAGGTGTCGGTTGCCATCAGCGGATGTGCGAAGGACGACGCACGAACGGTCTTCGACGTCCTGCGGGCCGCCTTCGCCACTGACCGGGCCCTGGTGGATGTGCCGCAGGACCTGGCGGGAAATCGCCCCACGGTATGGACCATGACCGTCGACGTGTCCGAGGCGCTGGTGGTCTCGGGTCCCGTCGCGCTGGGCAAGCCCGTGAAGGTAGACGTGCAGGGCGGTTACTGGGCTGTCGAGGAGCTCAGGAGACACCTGGCCGACGCCTTCGCCGTACAGGTCGTAGGAACGGTCTCCGGTGACCAGGAGGAGGAGGTGTGCCTGCGGCTGGAGAGCCGGTAGGGCGCAGAACCGTACCGGCGCGGGGGCAATGAACCGGAAAAGCCCGTGCGAATCTGGTACAAAGCACGCAAAAGTCACATTGATGAGAGGTGTGAGCGCGTGGATCCCACCAGCGAGCGGGAGAACAGTTCCGGACAGCTGGGGGAGACCAGTCACCGTTCCGCGGTGGCGCTGCACATCAACGGCACGCCACGGACCCTGACGCTTGATCACCGCACGACCGTGTTGGACGCGCTGCGCGAACATCTGGACCTCACCGGCGCCAAGAAGGGCTGTGACCACGGCCAGTGCGGCGCGTGCACCGTCATTGTCGACGGCCGGCGCGCCAACAGCTGTCTGCTGCTCGCCGTCGCGCACGACGGGGCCCGCATCACGACCGTCGAGGGCCTCGCCGACGGTGACCGGCTGCATCCCGTCCAGGAGGCATTCCTGGCCAGGGACGCCCTGCAATGCGGCTACTGCACACCCGGTCAGATCTGCTCGGCCGTCGGCATGCTCGGTGAAGCGGCGGACGGCTTCCCGTCCCACGTCACCGGGGACGGCTCCGCCCCGGCGCGGCTCACCGCCCCCGAGATCCGGGAGCGGATGAGCGGCAACCTGTGCCGCTGCGGCGCCTACCCACGCATCGTCGAAGCGATCGAGGACGTGGCGCCGTGAAACCGTTCGGATATCTGCGCGCCCGCACCACTGACGAGGCGGTCAGCGCGATGACCCGCCACCCGGGGGCGGTCTTCCTCGGCGGGGGCACCAATCTGATCGACCTGATGAAGCTCGGTGTGGCGACCCCGGATCTCCTCGTCGACGTCAGGGGGCTGCCCCTGGACCAGGTGGCGGACACCTCCGACGGAGGTCTGCGCATCGGTGCGACCGTGCGCAACAGTGACCTCGCCGCCCACCACGCCGTGCGCACCCGCTACCCCGCCCTGTCGCAGGCGCTGCTCTCCGGAGCCTCCGGGCAGCTCCGCAACACCGCCACGACCGGCGGAAACCTGTTGCAGCGCACCCGATGTCCGTACTTTCAGGACGTCTCGAAGCCGTGCAACAAACGGGTACCGGGCACCGGCTGCCCCGCCCGTGAAGGCACCCACCGCGACCTGGCGGTCATCGGCCACTCCGAGGCATGTGTCGCCACCCATCCGTCGGACATGGCCGTCGCCCTGGCTGCCCTCGACGCCACGGTCCAGCTGTACGGCCCGGACGGCGAGCGGAGCGTACCCGTCACCGACTTCCACCGGCTGCCGGGAGACACTCCCGACCGCGACACCGTGATCCGGCCGGGCGAGCTGATCACCGAGGTGCTGTTGCCGCCGCGTCCCGAGGGCGCCGTCTCCGTCTACCGCAAGGCCCGCGACCGCGCCTCCTACGCCTTCGCGCTCGCCTCCGTCGCCGCGGTCGTCACCGCCCGCGACGGCCGCATCGAGCACGCAGCACTGGCCTTCGGCGGGATCGCCCATCGCCCCTGGCGCGCCCGCGCCGCGGAAGAGGTCCTGCGGGGCGCCACCGCCACCGACGACACCTTCACCCGGGCCGTGGACGCCGAACTTGCGGCCGCCCGGCCGCTGCGCGACAACGCATTCAAGGTGGAGCTCGCCCGCAGCCTGGCCGTCGACGCACTCGCCGCACTCACCGCCCGCAACTGAGGAAGTGGACTTCCCACCATGAGCGACGCGCCCCAGCCGCTGGGCAGCCCCGTGGTCCGCCTCGAAGGCCGGGACAAGGTCACCGGCGCCGCCCGCTACGCTGCCGAGCACACTCCGCCGGGCTGTCTGTACGCCTGGCCCGTACCGGCCACCGTCGTACGCGGCCGGATCACGGCAATCCGCACCGACGAGGCACTCGCCCTGCCCGGCGTGCGCACCGTCCTCACCCATGAGAATGCCCCGAGGCTGAAGCAGCCGGACGACCCGGTCCTCGCCGTCCTCCAGGACGCCCGGGTCCCGCACCGGGGCCGGCACGTCGCGCTCGTGGTGGCCGACACCCTCGAATCGGCCCGCGCCGGAGCCGAGGCCGTCCGGATCGAGTACGAGAGTGCCGGGCACGATGTCCTGCTCGACGAGGACCACCCGGGCCTGTACACACCGCAGACGGTGAACGGTGGATACCCCGCCGTTCGCGAACGGGGCGACTTCGACCGCGCCTTCGCCGTGTCCCCCGTACAGATCGACGCCACATACACGCTCGGGCCCCTGCACAACCACCCCATGGAACCGCACGCCGCCACCGCCCATTGGACGGACGACGGGCAGCTGACCGTGTACGACTCCAGCCAGGGCACCGGAACGGTTCGCGACGCCCTGGCCACCGTGTTCGGGCTACGGCCCGAACAGGTCACGGTCGTCTCCGAACACGTCGGCGGCGGCTTCGGCTCCAAGGGCACCGCGCGCCCGCAGGCGGTCCTGGCCGCCATGGCTGCGCGCCACACCGGACACCCCGTCAAGCTCGCCCTGCCGCGGCGCGAACTGCCCGCCGTCGTCGGCCACCGCGCCCCCACCGTGCAACGTGTCAGACTCGGCGCGGAACTCGACGGCACCCTCACCTCGCTCGCCCACGAGATCATCACCCACACCTCCACGGTCAAGGAGTTCGTGGAACAGGCGGCCGTACCGGCCCGCACGATGTACTCGTCCGGGCACAGCCGTACCGTCCACCGGGTGACCGCCCTGGACGTGCCCAGCCCCTCGTGGATGCGGGCACCCGGCGAGGCACCCGGCATGTACGCGCTGGAGTCGGCCATGGACGAGCTGGCCGTGGCCCTCGGTATCGACCCCGTCGAACTGCGCCTGCGCAACGACCCCGCGTACGAACCCGACACCGGCCGCCCCTTCAGCAGCCGCGGCCTTGCCGCCTGCCTGGAGGAGGGCGCCGCACGGTTCGGCTGGTACGACCGCGATCCGAGCCCCGCGGTCCGAATGGAAGGCCCACTTCTGCTCGGTACGGGCGTCGCCTCCGCCACGTACCCCGTATACATCGCCGGCTCCAGCGCCTCGGCGCACGCCGCCGCCGACGGCACCTACCGCATCAGGATCAATGCCACCGACATCGGCACCGGCGCCCGCACCGTCCTCGCGCAGATCGCGGCGTCCGTGCTGGACACCTCCGTGACCGACGTCCGGATCGACATCGGCAGCAGCGTGCTGCCCGAAGCACCCCTGGCCGGCGGTTCCGCCGGTACCGCCTCCTGGGGCTGGGCCGTGCACAAGGCGTCCACCGCCCTGGTACGCCAACTGCGGGAGCGCACCGGGCCCCTGCCCGACGAGGGCGTCACGGTCACCGCCGACACCGCCCAGGACACGGCGGTGGAATCCCCGTACGCACGGCATGCGTTCGGTGCGCACTTCGCCGAAGTCGCCGTCGACACCCGCACCGGTGAGGTCCGGGTGCGGCGCATGCTCGGTGTCTTCGCCGCCGGACGCATCCTCAACTCCCGTACCGCACGCTCCCAGTTCATCGGCGGCATGATCATGGGGCTCGGCATGGCGCTGACCGAGGGCAGCACGATCGACCCCGTCTTCGGCGACTTCACGCAGAACGATCTCGCCTCCTACCACGTGCCCGTCTGCGCCGACGTCCCGGAGATCGAGGCGCACTGGATCGACGAGGACGACCCGCATCTCAACCCGATGGGCAGCAAGGGCATCGGCGAGATCGGCATCGTCGGGGCCGCGGCCGCCATCGGCAACGCGGTGCGGCATGCCACCGGGGCCCGGCTGCGCAGCCTCCCGCTCACTCCGGACAAGCTGCTGCCGTATCTGCCCTGACGTCCGGTGAAGCGCGGGCGGACCGCTGGTGGCCGTTCGACGCCGGCTGGAAGCCGCAGGGGGGCCGGAGCGTGGGCATCGTGCTGGTCGGCGCCCCGGTGGAGCTCGGACTCGCGGTACTGATCTCGCTGCTGACCGTGGCGTGGGCCGTACTCGCCTGCTCCTGGCGGTACTTCGAGGAGCCGCACCGACGGCACGCCGGGTCGTTCCCCGCCTCGGGGGCCGGCGGGGCTGCCGGCCGTCGCGCTCGCCGCCCAGGCCGTTCGGCGTCCCGCGGCATGGTCGGCAGACCGGTGGGCTGAGCCGCTGCGGCGCCTTCACTCGGGGCACATCGGCGACTACGTGACCTGTGCGCTCATGAGCATGACACTGCTCGCCACGCTGGCCCTGGCCGCGCTCTTCCAGGGCTGAGCAGGCTTCCGGGGACAGCGTCCCCGCCCCGTGGCCACGGCGCCGTCGGCCGACGTGTTGCGCAACCGGTCCTACCGGGTCACTCTAAGGAGTGACCTAACAGTGACATCTGCTCACTCTTTGTGTTCGGGGGGTCGTTGGTTCAACGGGCGAAGCAAGTGGGCCTCGATGTGAGGAGCCTCGACGATGACCGTTCCACTCGACCGGCACTATCTGGTCGAACTCCAGGTATCGGCAGAGCGCGTTACCCAGGTGCGACGGATCGTCGCCGCGCATCTGCGCCACTGGAGCCTCGAACTCCACATCCGGCCGGTGTGCCGGGGCGTGGAGGAGCTGCTGACCAACGTCCACCGGCACGTCGGTGACGACAACCATTGCGTCGTCGAACTCCGCTGGTCCGGACGGCACCTCACGGTCTCCGTCGCGGACAACAGTTCGGAGATGCCGCGGCTGCTCAGCAGCGGCGGCGGTGGTCTCAGCCGCGTGATGGCCCTGAGCCACAGCTGGGGCACCTGCCGGACTCTCGACGGCAAAGTCGTCTGGTTCACCCGCTACGCCGAGGCGCCGCGGAGTACCGATCTGGTGCCCCGCACGCCGCTGCCCGGGGTACGTGAGTTCCTGTTGCCGCCCGTCTCCGAGCCCGCCCTCGTCTGACGCGGCTGCCGCCGCCGGCCCCACGAAACGGGCAGCGCGCATTCCCACCCGGACCGGTACGCGGGTCCGTACGCGAAGAAGACAGCCCTGCCCACCGGCGCGGATGACGTGCTCACAGCACGCATGGTCCGCGCCGGTCGGGTACCCGCACGAGGGCCCGCGTTGCGCGACGGGGCGTGGCGCGGCACGGTCGAAGAACCGAGGCAAGGAGGCCACAGTCATGCCCATCGCGACGGTCAACCCCGCGAACGGCGAGACCCTCAAGACGTTCGACGCACTGGGAGCCGCGGAGATCGAACGCAGGCTCGCGGCCGCGGACACCACGTTCCGGGAGTACCGTACGACCGGGTTCGGCGAACGGGCCCGCCTGCTGAACCGGGCCGCCGACCTGCTCGACGAGGATCAGCAGGACATCGCCCGCACCATGACCACCGAAATGGGCAAGCCCGTCAAGGCGGCCCGTGCGGAGGCCGCGAAATGCGCCAAGGCCATGCGTTGGTACGCCGACGCCGCCGAGGAACTTCTCGCGGACGAGCACCCGTCGGCCGGCGATGTGGGCGACGCCGGAGCCTCCAGGGCCTATGTCCACTACCGTCCGCTGGGCCCCGTCCTCGCCGTGATGCCGTGGAACTTCCCGCTCTGGCAGGTCGTACGGTTCGCGGCCCCCGCGCTCATGGCGGGCAACGTCGGCCTGCTCAAGCACGCGTCGAACGTCCCGCAGACCGCGTTGTACCTGGAGGACCTGTTCCGCCGGGCGGGTTTCCCGGCAGGCTGCTTCCAGACGCTGCTGGTCGGGTCCGGGGCGGTCGAGTCCATCCTGCGTGACCCCCGGGTCGTTGCCGCCACCCTCACCGGGAGCGAGCCGGCCGGCCGCGCGGTCGCGGCGATCGCGGGCGACGAGGTGAAACACACCGTGCTGGAACTGGGCGGCAGCGACCCGTTTCTCGTCCTTCCCTCGGCCGACGTGCGGCAGGCCGCCCGTACAGCGGTGACCGCCCGCGTGCAGAACAACGGCCAGTCCTGCATCGCCGCCAAACGGTTCATCGTGCACACCGATGTGTACGACGAGTTCGCCGAGGAGTTCACCGCAGGAATGCGTGCTCTGAAGGTCGGCGACCCGCAGCAGGAGTCGACGGACATCGGCCCCCTCGCCAGCGAACAGGGCCGCACCGACATCGAGGAGCTGGTGGACGACGCCGTACGGCAGGGAGCGACCGTGCTCTGCGGTGGCAGCAGGCCCACCGGTCTGGGCGCGAGGCTGGACCGCGGCTGGTTCTACGCCCCCACTGTCCTCAGCGCGATCACCCCGGCCATGCGGATCCACCGCGAGGAGACCTTCGGTCCCGTCGCCACGCTGTACCGGGCCGCCGACCTGGGCGAAGCCGTGGCTCTGGCCAACGACACCCCCTTCGGTCTCAGCTCCAACGTATGGACACGCGACGCCGACGAAAGCCGTCAGTGCGTGCGTGATCTGCAGGCGGGTGGTGTCTTCTTCAACGGCATGACGGCCTCCCACCCCGCACTGCCCTTCGGCGGAGTGAAGCGCTCCGGCTACGGGCGCGAGCTTGCCGGGCACGGGATTCGCGAGTTCTGCAATGCCACGACGGTCTGGTACGGCCCCGAGGCGGACGAGAGCCGGTCCGCATAGCTGCCCCGGGACGCCGGCCCGTACTGCTTGCGACCCTGTCGAGGAGACGCACATGAGCGACGCCCGCACGCCTCACACCCGCACGGACGACGCCCGCGCACCGGACGCCTCTGCTCCGGCAGGGGCGTCCGGCCTGTCCGACGTCGAGGTATCGGCTCTTGACGCGCACTGGCGCGCCGCCAACTACCTCGCCGTCGGCCAGATCTATCTGATGTCCAACCCGCTCCTGAAGGAGCCGCTCGCCCCGGAGCACATCAAGCCCCGACTGCTCGGTCACTGGGGCACTTCGCCCGGACTCAACCTGGTCCACACCCACCTCAACCGTGTCATCAAGGCCCGCTCCATCCAGGCGCTCTGCGTCTGGGGCCCCGGCCACGGCGGTCCCGCCGTCCTCGCCAACTCCTGGCTGGAGGGCAGCTACTCCGACACATACCCCGATGTCAGCCGTGACGCGGCCGGCATGGGGCTGCTGTTCAGGCAGTTCTCCTTCCCCGGCGGGGTACCGAGCCATGTCGCACCGGAGACACCGGGCTCCATCCACGAGGGCGGGGAACTCGGCTACGCCCTCACCCACGCCTACGGCGCCGCGTTCGACCACCCGGACCTGCTCGTCACCTGCGTCATCGGCGACGGTGAAGCGGAGACGGGCCCGCTCGCCGCGTCCTGGCACTCCAACAAATTCCTCGACCCCGTGCACGACGGGGCCGTCCTTCCGGTGCTCCACCTCAACGGCTACAAGATCGCCAACCCGACGGTGCTCGCCCGTCTCCCCGAGACGGAACTCGACGCACTGCTGCGCGGCTACGGGCACGAGCCGCTGTACGTCAGCGGAGACGATCCCTTCACCGTCCACCGGGCGATGGCCGACGCGATGGACCGGGCCGTCGACCGCATCGGGGAACTCCAGAGCGCCGCACGCACCGGCGGCGACACCGCTCGCCCCGCCTGGCCCATGATCGTGCTGCGCACCCCCAAGGGCTGGACCGGTCCCCGGGAGGTCGACGGGCTGCCCGTCGAAGGCACCTGGCGCGCCCACCAGGTTCCGCTGTCCGGCGTCCGGGACAACCCCGAACACCTGCGGCAGCTGGAAGCCTGGCTGCGCTCCTACCGGCCCGACGAGCTCTTCGACAGCGAGGGCAGGCCGACCCCTCAGGTCCTCGACTGCGTACCCGAGGGGACGGCACGCCTCGGCGCCACCCCGTACGCCAACGGCGGGCTGCTCCTGCGCGATCTGCCGGTGCCGCCCCTTGAGGAACACGCCGTCGAGGTCGCCGAACCCGGCACCGTCCAGCACGAGCCGACCCGGGTGCTCGGCGGGCTCCTCGAAGATGTCATGGCCGCCACCGCCGGACGCCGCGACTTCCGCCTCGTCGGCCCCGACGAGACAGCGTCGAACCGGCTCGACGCGGTGTACGAGGCCACCGGCAAGGCCTGGCAGGCGCGGACGTTCCCCACCGACGAGCATCTTGCCCGCGACGGCCGTGTGATGGAGGTCCTCTCCGAGCACCTGTGCCAGGGGTGGCTGGAGGGCTATCTCCTCACCGGCCGGCACGGACTCTTCTCCTGCTACGAGGCGTTCGCCCACATCATCGACTCGATGGTCAACCAGCACATCAAATGGCTGCGCACCTCACGCCGGCTGCCCTGGCGCCGCCCCGTCGCCTCCCTCAACTATCTGCTCACCTCGCACGTCTGGCGTCAGGACCACAACGGCTTCTCGCACCAGGACCCCGGGTTCGTCGACCACATCCTCAACAAGAGCCCCGAAGTCGTTCGGGTCTACCTGCCGCCGGACGCCAACACCCTGCTGTCCGTGGCCGACCACGCCCTGCGCAGCCGCGACTACGTCAACGTGATCGTGGCGGGCAAACAGCCCGCCTTCGACTGGCTCACCCTCGACGAGGCCCGGGCGCACTGCGCGCGCGGGGTCGGCGTCTGGGAATGGGCGGGTACGGAGGACGGCAGCCGTGAACCCGATGTCGTGCTGGCCTGCGCCGGGGACGTACCCACGCTGGAGACCGTCGCGGCGGCCGGGCTGCTCCGCCGCCATGTGCCGGAACTCGCTGTGCGCGTGGTGAACGTGGTCGACATGACGAAGCTGCTGCCGCAGAGCGAGCATCCCCATGGCATGCCCGACGCCGAGTACGACGCCGTCTTCACCCGGGACAAGCCGGTGATCTTCGCCTACCACGGCTATCCCTGGCTGATCCACCGGCTCGCCTACCGGCGGACCGGGCACGCCCACCTGCACGTGCGGGGCTACAAGGAGGAGGGTACGACCACCACGCCGTTCGACATGGTCGTCCGGAACGACCTCGACCGCTATCGGCTGGCCATGGACGTCATCGACCGGGTGCCCGGACTCGGCGTCCGCGCCGTGGCCGTGCGCCAGGCGATGGCGGATGTCCGCACCCGCCATCATGCGTGGATCCGTGAACACGGCACAGACCTGCCCGAGGTGGCCGACTGGACCTGGGAGGGCTGACAACGCCCGGTCCGGACGGACCCCGAGGTGGATGTGGACCGACGGGGGCGAGCGCTCAGCGGCCGACCGCCCTGGCCAGTTGGGACTTCGTCATGTTCGAGCGTCCCTTGATGTTCTTCTTCCTGGCCTCTTCGTAGAGCTGGTCGCGGGTGGGGCCTTCGGCTCCGCTGCGGGGGCCCGGACTGCCGCCGCGCTGCGCGGACGAGAGGTCATGGACGAACAGATCGCTCGCGGTCCTCGACTCGCCGGAGCGAGCACGCTCCATGTGCACCGTGCGCGCCGCGATCTCCTCGGCCCTCTCCTCACTCACTCCGCGCTCCTGCGCACTCTCCTTGATGTGTTCGTACTGCCGCACACGGTTGGTACTGGATCCGGGTGGCATGGTGCGGTCACTTCCTCTCCCGGGGGTTGTGTCTTCTGCGGGCCGGGTATCCGGGGCGCCCTCTCCAGTCTCCCAGCGGCTCCGGGGGCACGCATCGGATCGCCGCCAGTACGGGGCCGCGCGGCCGCCCGGGGCGCCAGGCAGCCGCCCGGGTCCTCGTCCGCCCTCGAAGCGGCGAGGGCGCCGCGGCCCGCCGTCCGGAGGCTGACCGCCGTCCTGCGTACCGCCGCGCCCGCTCCGGCCCTGTTCACATGGGGTGCTCCCGTTGCGCAGCGACTCCTGCTCAGTAGCGCAGAGCCGCCGCGATCCGCCCGTGCTCCGCCAGCGAGTCGTCGGCGAGGAACACCACATCGGCGCCGTTGTCCAGCGCCGCCTCGACGAGCTCGTCGACGATGTCCTCGCGGATCGTCCCGTCGGCTGTGCCCACGGTGCCCGCGGGCACCGGCTCCAGGTGCTCGTCCGTGACCCGTACGGTCTGCTGGAACTGCTCCTCCACCGCGACGAGAGCGGCCCGCCCCTCCCGCACGGCTGCCCACACCTCGTCGAGACCACCTGCGTAGGCACGGCGGCCGCGGGCGTCGTCGAGCCTGGTCGCGACCTCTTGGGCGGCCTCCGCCCGGCGTTGGCCGAGTGCGGGTGCGAGCTCCTTGAGGAAGCTGCTCGGCGACAGATCGGCCGACACCCCCTTCGTGACCCGGCCGACCGCCGGCTTGGTGGTCCCGCCGACCTCGTCCAGCAGGGCGAGGGCGGGGGCGAGACCGACCAGGTACACCGGTCGCGGATCGGCGGCCAGGACGGCACGCAACTTCTCGTCGACGGAGCGCAGGAAGATGCGCGTCTCCTCGTCGGAGAACGTGCTCGGTGTGTCCCCGATCTGCTCCTCGCGCTGCGGGTTCGGCTCCTCCTGCGGAACCGTCAGCGGGAACCCGCCGATCTGCTCCTGGTGCACGGAGTCGGCCGTTCCGCTCCACAGTGTCGCGTGGTCGGATGCGACGGTCAGTGCCCAGTACGGTTCGGCCAGGGCCTTCGCGGCCACCAGGTTCCGGGTCAGATAGGTGTCGCTCAGGACCACCCGTTCGGGCGCCGTACGGGGAAGCAGCCAGATCTGATGCTCGTCCGCCGTGGCCAGGACGAGCAGACCGTCGAGCCTGCGGCGTGTATCCACCTCGTCGACGGCGCGGGCCAGCTGCGTCTTGATGGCCGCCCTGGCCTCCCGGGACACCGCGGGATCGGCGTCGAGCCGCCGTTCGGCTTCGGAGAGCAGGTTGCGCAGCCGTACGGCGTCCTGGGCGTTGTCCGGAGCCTGTCGGTGCGTCGGCATGGTCAGGGACACAGCCGGATAGGGCTTGGGCGCTCGCAGCTCCTGCAGCAGGCCGGCGGTCAGGGCGTCCGTATCCATAGTTCCCTCCGGGGGATTGCGACCACTCCCGTGCAGAGCGGACGACTTCGACGAGTCAATTCATACCTTTTGATCCTAATATGAGCGAATTGCTTGACCTTGTCTCAGGAGGGATGTGCGATGTCGACGCTCACCGTGTGGAAGTTCCAGTCGGCCGAGGGGGCGGAGGGCGTGGAGACCACGCTCAAGTCCCTGCAGAAGGAGGGGCTGATCAAGATCCTGGACGCCGCGGTGGTCAGCTGGCCGGCCGACAAGGCGAAGCCGAAGACCAAGCAGTTGCTCAACCTGGTCGGCGCGGGCGCCCTGAGCGGCACGTTCTGGGGGATGCTCTTCGGGCTGATCTTCCTGATGCCGCTCTTGGGCGCGGCCATCGGCGCGGCGGCCGGGGCGCTGGGTGGCAAGCTGGCCGATGTCGGCATCGACGACGACTTCATCGCCGAGGTCAAGAAGCAGGTGACGCCCGGCACTTCGGCCCTGTTCCTGCTGACCACGAACGAAGTTCCGGACCGGATCAGCGACGCGCTCCCCGGTGGCGGCGCCGAGCTCCTCCACAGCAACCTGGACACCCTCAGCGAGGCGCGGCTCCGCGAGGTCTTCGGCGACGACGCCGAGTGACCCGAGTGGAGGAGCCCGGCGGATCCGGGTTCGTCCGGTGCGTCCCCCGTCCTGCCGTATGACGCCGACCCACTTTCCCGAGCAGACCCGGAGTGTCCGTGAACCAGTCCCGCCCTCTGCGGCGCACCCTCGGCGGCCGCACCGCCCGCCGCCTGACCCCCGCCCTCCTGGCCGCGGTGATCGTCGCCGGCACCGCCGCCTGCAACGGCTCCGGCACCACCGCGCCGGGCACGGCCAGGAGCACCCGTACGGTGTCCCCGGGCACGGCTGAGTCGCCGTCCGCGAGCGCCTCGCCGCGCACCCAGGAGGAGTTCGCGGCCTCGGTCTCCGCCGAGGTCGAACGCAACAGGCAGCGCGCGACCAAGCAGCTCGCAGGTGTGCAGGGTCAGGGGAACGCGGTGAAGGACGTCTCGGTGACCGGGCTGCCGGTCGCGAAGGCCGAGCAGTTCCGAAGCGCCCTGGTCCGCGTCACCAACCCCACCGAGAAGCCGGCGTTCTACGCGGTCCGGGTGGAGTTCGTCGACGCGTCGGGGAAGGTCCTCGACTCCGTGGTGCTCGGCTTCGCGGACACCCCGCCCGGCAGAACGGTCAGTGAGCACGCGAACAGCCGTAAGGCAGCGGGTGTCAAGTCGTTCCCCCGGATCGCCCAGGCCGAGCGCAGCTGACGACGGGGGCGAGGTGAGCGCCGCCGCCGACGCAGTGACGGACGTCCTGCGGGAACTGCGCAGTCGGTTCATGGGGGAGAAGGTCGGGCAACTCATCGACTACATCCCCCAGTTGGCGCTGGCCGACCCGGACGCCTTCGGGCTGGCGCTGATCAGCATGGACGGCCACCGCTACAGCGCCGGTGAGGCCGACGCCCCGTTCACCATGCAGTCCGTGTCGAAGCCGTTCGTCTATGCCCTCGCGCTGTCCGTCCTCGGACTCGACGAGGTGTGCCGCTGGGTGAATGCCGAGCCCAGCGGCGAGGCGTTCAACGCCATCAGTCTGGAACGGGCGACCGGACGGCCGGCCAACGCCATGGTCAACGCCGGTGCGATCGTCACCACCGCGCTGATCCCGGACACCGCCGGCGCCCCGAGGTTCGACCGCATCCTGGACTGCCTGAGCCGGTTCGCCGGACGGCAGCTGGACGTCGACGAGGCGGTGTACGCCTCCGAGGTCGCCACCGGTGACCGCAACCGCGCCCTCGCCTACCTGATCCGCAGCACCGGTCTGCTGCCCGTCGACCCGGTGGCGTCGGTCGAGACCTACTTCCGGCAGTGCGCGGTGCGGGTCACGACCCTCGACCTCGCCGCGATGGCCGCGACGCTCGCGCACGGCGGGGTGAACCCGCTCACCGGTGAGGCGGTCGTCGAGGAAGCGGTCGCCGCGCAGGTGCTCGCCGTGATGGCGACGTGCGGCATGTACGACGTCTCGGGCGACTGGCTGCTGCGGGTGGGGCTGCCCGCCAAGAGCGGGGTGTCGGGTGGTCTGATCGCAGCGGGACCGGCCCGGTTCGGCCTGGCGACGTACAGTCCGCCCCTCGATCCGACCGGCACCTCGGTGCGCGGGCGCCGGGCATTGGGGGCGCTCTCGGAGCGGCTCGGTCTGCACCTGATGCACAACCCCGCACTCGCCGGTTCGACCGTCACCCTGGTCACCACCGCCGACGATCTGCCGTCCGCCCCGACGGGGGAGCAGGAGCGTGCTCTGCGGGAGCAGGTGTCCGTCGTCGCCGCGCAGGGGGCGCTCGACTTCACCGCGGCGGAACGGGTGCTGTACGCGCTCGACGAGTCGCGGACGCAGGAGACCGCGTCCGTGGTGCTGGATCTGCGACAGGTGACAGGGGTGGACACCGTGGCCCTGGCGATGCTGCGGTCCGGACTGGAGCGGCTCGCGGAGGGCGGCCGGCGGACGGCGGTGGTCGATCCGGCGGGCCACTTGGCAGCAGTGTCCGCCGGCGAAGGTCCGACGGCTCCCCAGCGGTTCACCTCACGCGACGAGGCAGTCGAACGCGTTGCTCATGACCTGGAGCCCTGACGGCCTGATCCACCCGTGCCCGTCATGCCTGCTGTACGCGCCGTCCGGTCGTCCGCGGTCACGTTGTCGGGCGGTTCGCCCGACGACGTGACCGCGTGCTGGACGAATCGGCCGTTCTACCAGATGGATTCGACCCATTCCGGGTGGTCGATGAACGGGTTCCTGTTGTGCTGGTACTGGTCGAATATGACGTCGTTGCGCCGCTTCTCGAAGGTGTCCGGCGGGTCTTCCTGGCTCCACTGCTTCAGCACGGAGAGCCTGCCGATGTTCGGCGCGGAGCCGTTGTTCACCTTCTCGTTCGGTTCGAGGTCGGCGAAGGCGTCGTCGCCCTCGTAACGCACCGCCATGTAGAGGATCATGCGAGCGACATCACCCTTGGCCGCATCGCGCGGCTCGAAGGAGTCGCTGTCGGTGTAGTTGCCCGGTGCCCCGCTCACCGCGCTGCCGCCGTTGTCGAAGTCCTTGTTGCCGCGGATGGAGTTGACGGTGACATCCTCCGGGCGCAGGTGGTGGATGTCGGTGCCGGGTCCGGTGGCGGTGCCGAAGTCGCCGTGCGACTTGGCCCAGACGTGCTCACGGTTCCACTGGCCGACCGAGCCCCCGTTGTCGCTCTTCGGCTCGGAGCGCCCGGAGTAGATCAGGATGACGTTCGAGGAGTTGGCGGGGTCCTGGTCGGTGTTCTTGAGCGCGTCCCAGACCTGGCTGTACGAGATCTTGGACTGGACGCTGATGATCGAGTGCAAGGCGCTCTTGAGCTGGGTGCCGGTCTTGCCGATTGCGCTCCGGTAGTACGTGTCGTCGAGCGTGGTGAGCGGCGTCGCGGCCGCCGGTGCGGTCCGGGGCGCGGCAGGTGCCGCCGGTGCGGCGGCGGCCGTGCCGGCGAGAACCGCGAAGGCGGCGAGGGTGGCGAGCAATGGGCGCCGGTGGTGATGATGGCGACGGGACATGTGGGGTGTCCTCTCCGGGGCATGCGGCACCGCGACGCCGTCACGGGGTGGGGGGGGCGGCGCCGTGGTCGTGTGGTACGTGGTCAGCGGGAGCCTTCCATACGCACCGTGATCACAGTGTGAACGCTGCGTAATTATCATGTGCAGGTCAAGTGAACTTCGGATGCGCTCCCGGAGCGGCAGGGCGAGAATTGCCGCAAGGACGAGGAGGCGGTATGAGCGAAGACCCCGAATCCGTATCCGCACGCCTGGCCCGGGGGGTGACCCCGGACAGCCTCTTGCACACCGGCGGGAGCGACAACGCGTCGGCAGAGGACCTGGTGCTCGCCTCCGGGCGGGACCTGACTCCGCAGAATCTGGAGTGGGCACAGCGCCGGCTGGCACGAGAGGGCCGGGCGGCAATCGAAAAGCAGTTGCCTTAGAGGACCTCACATTTTGTGAGCTCCTCCTAGTGGGCGGCCGGCGCGGCGGGGAGTGCGTGGGCACTCTCCCGCCGCTCGGTTAGCCTGAAGGCACAATGAACCGTTTGACGACGTCAAAGGGCGAGTACGAGCTCGCCCGCTACCCCGAGCACCCGCGCGACCCGTTCCGCGCCTGGGACGCTGCCGACGAATATCTGCTCCGGCAGCTGGAGGGGATCGACGGTGCGACCCCGGTCGAGCTGACCGGCACCGTGGTCGTGGTGGGCGACCGCTGGGGCGCCCTGAGTGCGGTGCTGGCCGGGCACCGCCCCGTACAGATCACCGACTCGTACCTCGCCCAGCGTGCGACGCTGGCGAACCTCGTCCGCAACGGCCACGACGAGGACGCCGTACGTCTCCTGTCGGCCAGGGACACCCCGCCGGACCGGATCGACGTCCTTCTCGTGCGGGTTCCCAAGAGCCTCGCGCTTCTGGAGGATCAGCTGCACCGGCTCGCGCCCGCCGTGCACGCCGGGACCGTCGTCATCGGCACCGGCATGGTGAAGGAGATCCACACCTCCACCCTCAAACTGTTCGAGCGGATCATCGGCCCCACTCGCACCTCGCTCGCGGTGAAGAAGGCTCGGCTGATCTTCTGCACCCCGAACCCGGCGCTGGCCCGTACCCCCAGCCCCTGGCCGTACCGGTACGAGCTGCCCGGCGACGTCGGCGCGGTCTCCGGCCGGACCGTGGTCAACCACGCCGGGATCTTCTGCGCCGAGCGCCTCGACATCGGCACCCGCTTCTTCCTGAACCATCTCCCCGAGCGCACCGGCCGCGACCGCGTCGTGGACCTGGGCTGCGGCAACGGGGTCGTCGGCACCTCCGCCGCGCTCGCCAACCCCGGAGCGGCGGTCACCTTCGTCGACGAGTCCTACCAGGCGGTCGCGTCCGCCGAGGCGACCTTCCGTGCCAATGTCGGCGCGGACGCCGAGGCCCGCTTCCTGGTCGGCGACGGGACGGCGGACCTGGCCCCGGGCAGCGTGGACCTGGTGCTCAACAACCCACCGTTCCACTCGCACCTGGCGACCACCGATGCCACCGCCCGGAACATGTTCCACGGGGCGCGGACCGTGCTGCGGCAGGGCGGCGAGCTGTGGGTCGTCGGCAACCGGCACCTCGGGTACCACACGCAGCTGCGCCGGATCTTCGGCAACTGCACCACCGTCGCCGGCGACCCGAAGTTCGTCGTGCTGCGCGCCGTCAAGCGCTGACACGCTGGGTGCGGCTCCGCGGCCCTTCCGGATTCTTGCAACACGTTCTACTGTGTGCGCCGCCGCACACGGGCGACGCGACCGCGAGACTCCTGGAGGGGCCGTGCACCTCGAATACACGCCTGAGCAGCAGCAGTTGCGCGCCGAGTTGCGCACGTACTTCGCCGGACTCGTTCCCGACAACGCCTACGCAAGATACGACGACCCCACCGTCCAGAAACGCTTCTACCGCGAGACGATCCGGCGCCTCGGCGCCGACGGCTGGCTCGGCGTCGGCTGGCCCGCGGAGTACGGCGGACGCGGCCTGTCCCCGATGGAACAGTTCATCTTCTTCGACGAAGCGGCCCAGGCGGGCGTACCGCTGCCCCTGATGGCGCTCAACACCGTCGGCCCGACGATCATGCAGTTCGGCACCGACGAACAGAAGGCGTACTTCCTGCCGAAGATCCTGGCAGGCGAGATCGACTTCGCGATCGGCTACAGCGAACCCGACGCGGGCACCGACCTCGCGGCCCTCAAGACCCGCGCCGTACGCGACGGCGACACGTATGTGGTCAACGGGCAGAAGATCTGGACGACCAACGGCGACACCGCCGACTGGGTGTGGCTCGCCGTCCGCACCGATCCCGACGCCCCGCCGCACAAGGGCATCACCATGCTGCTCGTCCCCACGAGCGACCCCGGCTACTCCTGCACCCTGATCAACACCCTCGCCTCGCACGACACCACTGCCAGCTACTACGAGAACATCCGCGTCCCCCTCTCCCGTCGCGTCGGCGACGAGAACAAGGGATGGCGGCTGATCACCAACCAGCTCAATCACGAGCGCGTCACCCTCGCCGCCCACGGCACGATGGCCATCCGCGCCCTCCACAACGTGCAGCGCTGGGCCGCCGGCACCGAGCTCGCCGACGGGCGCCGGGTCATCGACCTCGGCTGGGTCCGTGCCCTCCTCGCCCGGACCCACACCCGGCTCGACGCCATGAAGCTTCTCAACTGGCAGATGGTCTCCGCCGTCCAGCGCTCCACCCTTACGCCGCAGGACGCCTCCGCCGTCAAGGTCTACGGCTCCGAGGCGCGACGCGACGCCTACGCCTGGCTGATGCAGATCCTCGGCTCGGCCGGACCGCTCAAGGAAGGCTCGGCGGGCGCCGTCCTGCACGGCGAACTCGAACGGGGATACCGGTCCGCAGTCATCTTCACCTTCGGCGGTGGCAACAACGAGATACAGCGGGAAATCATCTCGTGGATCGGCCTGGGGATGCCGCGCGTACGCCGCTGAGGGTTTGCGCCGCACCCCCCGCCGAGCGTGTCCCGGCTGTCGATGGGGCCGTTTCAGACGATACTCAACTTGTCGGCACTGCCGTCGAACACCGTGGGTTCGGTCTTGGCTCGGACCTCCTCGACGGTGACGTCCGGGGCGAGTTCGACCAGGAGCAGGCCGTCGGTGGTGATGTCCAGGACGCACAGATCAGTGATGATCCGCCGGACGACGCCCTTGCCGGTGCAGGGCAGGGAGCACTCCTCGACGATCTTGAAGTTGCCGTCCCGGGTCAGGTGCTCCATCAGGACCACGACCTTCTTGGCGCCGTGGACCAGGTCCATCGCCCCGCCCATGCCCTTGACCATCTTCCCCGGGATCATCCAGTTGGCGATGTCGCCGGTGGCGGAGACCTGCATCGCGCCAAGGACGGCGGCGTCGATCTTGCCTCCGCGGATCATCCCGAAGGACGTCGCGGAGTCGAAGAAGCTCGCGCCGCGGCGCACCGTCACAGTCTCCTTGCCGGCATTGACGAGGTCGGGGTCAACTTCGTCCTCGGTCGGGTAGCGGCCGGTGCCGAGGATGCCGTTCTCCGACTGCAGCACCAGCTCCACATCGTCGGGAACGTGGTTCGGGATGAGTGTCGGGAGACCGATGCCGAGGTTGACGTAGTCGCCATCCTTGAGTTCCCGGGCAGCGCGTGCGGCCATCTGCTCGCGTGTCCAGCTCATACGGTGTGCACCTCCTCGTCGACCGTGGGGGGCATCGTCTCGAGCTGCTCCTTGGGGGCCGGCTGCTCTGCTGCCGCACTCATGCCCGCACCGCCCTCTTCTCGATCCGCTTCTCGGCGGCCTGCTCCGGGGTGAGGGCGACGACCCGGTGGACGTAGACGCCGGGGACGTGGACCTCGTTGGGGTCGATCTCGCCGGGTTCGAGCAGGTGCTCGACCTCGGCGATCGTGATCCGGCCGCACATCGCCGCGAGCGGGTTGAAGTTGCGGGCCGCGTCCTTGAAGACGAGGTTGCCGTGCCGGTCGCCCTTCCAGGCCCGCACCAGCCCGAAGTCGGCCACGACGGCACGCTCGAGGACGTGGTCGAGGCCGTCGAAGGCCTCCACCGTCTTGGCCGGGGAGGTCACCTCGACGGTGCCGTCGGCGGCGTACTTCCAGGGGATGCCGCCCTCGGCGACCTGGGTGCCCACACCGGCGCGGGTGTAGAACGCCGCGATGCCGGAGCCGCCGGCGCGCATCCGCTCCGCGAGCGTGCCCTGCGGGGTCAGCTCGACCTCCAACTCTCCGGCGAGGTACCGCCGGGCGAACTCCTTGTTCTCCCCGACGTACGAGGCCACCACCCGGCGCAGGCGGCCCGCACCGAGCAGGATGCCCAGGCCCCAGTCGTCGACGCCGGCATTGTTGGACACCGTCTCGAGCTCGCTGACACCGGCCTCCAGCAGTGCCTGGATCAGCGAGGCCGGGATGCCGCACAGTCCGAAGCCGCCCACCGCGAGGGTGCTGCCCGAGGGGATGTCGGCGACTGCCTGGGCGGCCGAGGCCACGACCTTGTCCATCACGCCGCCCCCGCGGTCGGGGCGAGACGTTCCCGCAGTGCTCGGGGAACCGGTGCCGGGCGGCCGTCGGCATCGACGTGCACGACCGCGTGTTCGCCGCGCACGCAGACGCCGGCCGGGCCGATGACGTCCCAGGTGTAGGTGATCGAGCTGTTCCCGACGTGTTCGACCTCGAGGCTGACGGTGTACTCGTCACCGGCCGTGAGCGGCTGGTGGTACGAGGCTGCCGTAGCGCGACGCGGGAACCTGCCGATGTCGATGTCCGGAAGCACCGAGCGGTACAACGCGTGCTCGGTGTTCTCCGCCCACCGGTACGCGGCGGTGTGGTGGAACCGGCCGGAGGCATCGGTGTCGGACCAGGCGACGACGCCGGATGTGCTGTGGACGCTCACGCCGGCACCTCGTCGAGCTGCTTGAGGCCCAGCATGTCGCGCGCCTCGCTCGGAGTGGCGATCTCGTAGCCGAGTTCGTGAATGATGCGCACGGCGCGTTCGGCGAGTTCCAGGTTGGTCGCGAGCCGACCGCGCGAGTAGTAGAGGTTGTCCTCGAGGCCGACCCGCATGTGGCCGCCGAGGAGGAGACCGTGGGTCGTCGCCGGGAGCTGGGTCGGCCCGATGCCCGAGACCCCCCAGACCGTTCCCTCGGGCAGGTGCTCCACGAGCAGCTGCAGGATCTTGGGGGTGTATGGGAGGCCGCCCTGAAAGCCGCGCTGGCCGCCGAGCACGATGTTGCAGTAGTACGGCGGGGAGTCCAGGCCCTCGGCGGTCAGAGTGGTGAAGTCGGACAGGATGTGCCCGAGGTTGAAGACCTCCCACTCCGGCTTGATGCCGCGCTTGGTCATCTCCTCGAGCAGCCAGCGGGAGCGCTTCGGCGTCGTGGTGACGAGGTACTCCCGTTCGGCGGTGCTGGCCGTGATCGTGTGCGAGTCGAGGGTGGCCATCTCACAGCCCACGCCCTCGATGCCTTTGATCCGTTGGTGCCAGTCCAGTTCCCACAGCTCGTCGCCCAGCCGGACCGGCATGTCACCGTGGATTCCGCCGCCGGTGGAGTTGTTGATGACGATGTCGGTCCGGGCCCGGATCAGCGAGTTGATCTCGGAGTAGATCTCGGGATCGCAGGTGGCCAGCCCGTCCTCGCGGCGGGCATGGACGGCCACGACACTGGCGCCGACCTCCCAGCAGCGGGCCACGTCGTCGGCGATCTCCTGCGGGGTGACCGGCAGGTGCGGACTCTGCTCCTTGGTCGCCATGCCACCCGTCGGAGCGATGGTCAGGATGATCTTGCGGCTCATCGGTTGTCTTCCGTGGTTGTGCCGGCCCGTTCAAGGGAGGCGAGGTCGAGTTCGAGATCGTGGAACGGCTCCTGGTCACCGTGGTGCACGTCGACCGCGAGCAGGGCACCGGTCCGCGGACAGGCCCAGCCGGTGACCGTCAGGTCGCGGTGGAGGGGCGCGCCGACGGACGGCGGGAGGGCCAGGGCGAACCGATGGGCTCCCTCGCGCCACCTGGTGGAGCCGGAGGAGAGCACGACGCCCTCAAGGGTGTGCACCTGGAACTGTCCGGTGTCCGTATCCCGGACGAGGAGGAGTCGGTCGCCCAGCCGTACCGCGTCGTCGGGAACCGCCTCGGTGACCGCCACCGGGTCCACGACGGCGGTCGGTTCGACGCCGAGTCGGGCGGCACGCCGGTCCCGGCGGGCGGCGGAGGTGGCGGACGTGTCGACCGACCCGCCGTCCCCGGAGAGGACCACGCCGTAGGTCTCCCGGGCCTCCTCCTGGGTGACCACGCCGTAGTGGATGTCGTCCAGGACGTCGGCGGGGGTCCGGTCGAGCGGGTCACCGATGCCACCGCCGCCCTGCCAGGTCACCTCGAACAGGTCCGCCGGGGTCATCGGGAAGGAGCCCGGCTTCGGCCCGAGGTCCCGGGGCTGTTGCCCGCCGACCCGGAAGCGCTGGCTGATCATGGCACCGGGCAGGCCACCGCCGAGCCCGACGGAGTTCGGCACCTCGGCGCCGTGCGTCATCACGAGTGCTTCGGCCTCCGGCACGGAGACGGTGACGCCGACCTCGGCTCCGAGACCCCCACGGCGGCGACCGGCCCCACCGGTACCGGGGGCGAGACGCCGGTATTGGTAGAAGAGCGGGGTCTTCTGCTCGTTGACCTCCACATCGGCGATCGAGGGACACGGGGCGTTGATCGGCCCGGCGGCGTTCTGCCCGTCGTGGTCGGCGAAGGCGCCGAAGCCTCCGGCCAGCGGGTCCATCAGGTGCAGGCCGAACAACTTTCCGTGCCGGTCGCGGCCGGAGAGGTTGAACGTCGCCATCGTGCCGCTGCTGACGGCCTGGGCGCGGTGCGCGTACTTCGGCGAGGCGAACAGCAGCCGGTTCAGCGCCGCAGAGACGACGTTGCTCACCGTCCAGACAGCCTCGACGGTGGCGGAACCGACCGGTGCCGGCGGTACCGCGGTGCAGACCAGACCGTCCGGCGCCGAGATCTCCACCGGGCGCAACAGGCCCTCGTTCCACGGGATGCCGAAGCCCAGGGTGGGGATCACCGCACCCGCGACGCCGCCGGCCAGGCCGGCGCGTGAGGAGTTCACGAAGCCGTTGGCCTGCGGCGAGGAACCGGAGAAGTCGAAGTGCAGGCTGTCACCGCGTTTGGTCAGCACACAGTCGATGGCGAAGAGGTTGTTCTGCTTGCCGTCGTGTTCGAGGAAGTCGCGGGTGTGGACGACTCCGTCCGGCAGTTCGCGCAGGCGTGCGCGCACCAGTGCCTCGGCGTCGTCGACCATCGTGTGCATCACCGACAGCACGGTGGCCTTGCCGTACCGGTGGGACAGTTCGGTGAGGCGCTCGGCCGCGACGTTCAGGGTGGCGATGAAGGCCCGGATGTCGAGGCCCACCTCGGCCGGGAGGCGTGACGCGGTGAGGATCATCTCCAGTACGTCCTCACGCAGTTCACCGCCGTCGACCAGTTTGACGGCAGGGATGCGCAGCCCCTCCTGCCACACCTCGGTCGCCTTGGGTGACCACGAGGCAAAGTCCATGCCGCCGATGTCGGTCTCGTGCGCCATTACGCCGGCCCACCCGAGCAGTTCGCCGTCCACGATCAGTGGTGCGCACATCTGTAGGTCGTTCTGGTGCAGTGCGCCGATGAACGGGTCGTTGCCGATGATGCGGTCGCCGTCCTTCAGCCTGGTGCCGTTGCTCAGCAGGTGCCGGATGAGTGATCCCACGGGGGGCGCCTCGAAGGTCACCTGGTGGCCCATCGTGACGAACGCGCCGTCCGGCAGGTAGACGCCGGTGAAGAAGTCGCTCGCTTCGGTCACGGTCGGGCTGCCGCTGACCGACTGCAGCGCGAGCCGCATCTGGTCGGTGATGGCGACGAGGCGGCTGCGGACGACCTGGCGGATCACCGGGTCCGTGCTCGCGCCGTGCAACGGGACAGGGGCGACGTCGATTGCGTCGGTCATGTCAGTTCACCTTCACGTGGATGAGGCCGAGTGCGTCGGTGGTGGCGACCCCGTTCGGGGGGATCACCACGACGCATCCGGGGAGCTGGACGAGGGCGGGACCGGCGATCTCCTGCCCGGCAGCAGGCCGGCGGACGGTGTACACGGCCGTCTCGTCGGGCCGGTCGGCGTCGTCGAACACGACCGGACGCGTCCCGAGCCGGGTGAAGGGCTCGCCCGTACCGTGGCCGTCCGCACCGGCCGCGGGCAGCGCCGCCACGGAGCGGACCGAGAGGATCTCGAACCCGGCTTCCCGGAAGCCGGCTCCCTTGCCCCAGAGCTGCTCGTACTCCTTCTCGAAGCTGAGGAGGAGCTCCGCGACGGCATCCCTGTCGGGCGAGGCGGCCACGGTGACGTCGACGTGGTGGGCTTGGCCGAAGTAGCGGATGGACGCTGTGTGGGTGACCGTGCCGCACTCGGGGTCGGGCAGGGCTGCGAGAGCGCGCACACGGGTGTCGTCGACTGCCTCGGCGACGACCTGCGCGTCCTGGGCGCTCGGGCCGGCCTCAGCGAGCACACGCCGGTAGCAGGTGCGGGAGGCCGTGGTCTTGAGGTCGGAGGTGCCGGCGCCGAAGGCCGACTGAGCCGTCGCTGTCGGCGGCACGATAAAGCCGGCCAGGCCCGCCTCACGGCACAGGGCCCACGCGTGCGACGGACCCGATCCGCCACCGGCGACCAGGGTGAACTCCCGCGGGTCGTGACCGCGCTCGATGGTGACGGCGCGCAGCAGATCGGCCATGGCGTTGTCGAAGACCACACGGATCGCCCGGGCCGCTTCGACGGCCTTCAGCCCGAGGGGCGTCCCGACCTTGTCCGCGATGGCCTGCTTCGCGGAATCGCGGTCGAGGACGATGCCTCCGCTGCCGAACTGCTCCGGGTCGAGCACCCCGAGGACAAGGTCGGCGTCGGTGGTCGTCGGCTCGGTGCCGCCCTTGCCGTAGCAGACCGGGCCGGGTACGGCACCGGCGCTGCGCGGTCCGACGCTGAGCACTCCGCCCTCGACCGCGGCGATCGAGCCGCCGCCGGCGCCGATCGAGGCGATGTCGATGCTCGGTACGCGCATGTCGGCGCCGCCGAAGGTGACCTCGTCGCTCATCAGCGCGACTCCGCCGGCGATGACGCCGACGTCGAAGCTGGTGCCGCCGACATCCATGGTCAGGACGTGCGGGGTGCCGAGTTCCGCCCCGAGTTTCTGGCCGGCCACCACGCAGGACGCAGGACCGGAGAGCAGGTTCGACACGGGCCGCTCGGTGACCGTGCGCGCCGGGACCACACCGCCGGCGCTCGTCGTCATCATGATGGGGGCGGTCATGCCGAGGGCTGCCAGCCGCTCCTCCAGGAGGGCGAGATAGTGCCCCTGGACCGGACCGAGTGCCGCGTTCGCCACCGTGGTCGAGGCGCGGGCGTACTCACCGACCGAGGGCGCGATCTCGTGGGAGAGGGAGACGAAGACGCCGGGCAGTTTCTGCTCGATGAGCCGTGCGACGGCGAGTTCGTGGGCCGGGTTCTCGGTCGCCCACAGCAGGCAGACGGCGACGGCCTCCACCCCGATGTCCCGCAACCTGCCGATCGCGTCGAGCGCGCTGCTCTCGTCCAGCGGCGTGCGTACGACGCCGTCCGAGTCGATGCGCTCCGCGATCTCTACGACCTGGGTGCGGGGCACCAACGGCGGTACCTGGCCGCGCAGATGGTAGTCGCCCAGGTCCAGGCCCTGCAGGCCGGCCGTACCGCGACGCAGCCTGCCTATCTCCAGGACGTCACCGAAGCCGGCGGTCGTGATGAGCCCGGTCTTCGCCGAGCGTCCGGTCAGCAGCGCGTTGAGGCCGACGGTGGTGCCGTGCCCGAACCGGGTCACCCGGGAGCACAGCTCGCCGGTGTCTCGACCGACGGTCTCGGCGGCCAGGTGCACGGCGTCGATCACGCCCGTCACCACGTCGGGGGTGGTCGGGGTCTTGCATACCCAGGATTCGCCGTCCGGGGACCGGAGCCACAGGTCGGTGAACGTACCACCGACGTCGGTGCCGATCGCCCAGCCGGAGGCGGGGGACGGAGTGTTCATGGCTCCCTTTCAGAGTCGGTCGGCGACCCAGTCGGCGATGTAGTGCGCGGGAACGGCTTCGTTGTCCGCACCGGCGTGCGACGCGCCGCCTTCGGCGCGGCTGAAGACCTTGAAGCGGCGGTCAGGACTGTTGACGGCGTTCTCGTACTCGGGCACGGCGAACTCCATCGGGATCTGCCGGTCGTCCTCGCCATGGGTGACGAGGAAGGGGACGGTGATCCGCTCGATCACGCCCTCCAGCGTCATGTTCGGCGCGAAGGCCATGAAGTCCTCAAGGCTGTCCTTGCCGAACACCCACTGGACGTGGTCCCAGTAGTGCGGCACGGGGTTCTCGCCTTCGCGCTGCAGGCGGCGCTTCTGGAGTTCGCCCCAGTTGTGGTTCGCCCCCCAGACCGCGCAGAGCTTGAAGCGCTTCTCGAACGCGGCCGCGCGCGGGGCGTAGTAGCCGCCGAGCGAGACACCGCTCATGCCGATGCGCGTGCCGTCGACATCCGGTCGGGTCTCCAGATAGTCGACCGCGGCACTCGCCCAGCGCTCGCTGTCGTGGACCGCCGCGAGCCCGCGCTCACGGAGCGAGGCGCCCGTGCCCGGCTGGTCGACGCAGAGTGTCGCGATGCCGCGACGCGCCAGTTCGCGGGGCAGGCCCAGCCGGAACAGCATCTCCTTCATCGAGTCCAGGCCGTTGCAGAAGACCATCACCGGGTAGCCGTCCGCCGGAGGTTCGCCGTCGGCGGGGACGAACAGTGCGGGGTACGAGGTGCCCTCGTAGGGGACCTCGACGAACTCGGCGCGTTCCCCGCCGTGTTCGATCGCGAGCCGGCACGTCTGAACGGCCTTGCGGTAGGCGGCCTCGCGGGGTGCGTAGTGACGGCTCTGCATGCGCTCGGCGACCAGGTAGTAGACCGAGGCGCGGGCGTAGCGCGCACCGGCCGACAACGGATGGCCCTCGGCGAGATCCTGTTCGGCGCTCCGGACGAGTCCGTCGGCGAAGGCGCACCACGACTGGAAGAACTTCTCGGTGCCGGCGTCGTCGCCGTCCTTGGCCGCGTCGACGAGCGGGGCGCAGATCTGGTCGACCTCGCCGATCTGTCCACCGCAGTTCATGGCGATGCTGACCGACAGGCTCCAGACGTAGTTGGCCGGGAAGTAGCGGAACATGGTCACTTCCCGACGCGGTCGGCGGCGCCGTTGCTGATCACGGCGCGGTTGAACAGGCCCTGGTCGGCGACGATCGTCTGGCCGGTCATGGTGGTGTTGTTCCGAGAGGCGAGGTAGGCGTAGAGGGGCGCGTACTCCTCCGGGGTCGGTAGCGTGGGCAGGAGGGCCAGGGAGAGGAACTGTGTCTCGAAGTCCTCCTTGGGGATGTCGGACTGCTTGTTGTTCTCCAGCCCGAGCGCACGGGGGCCGCGGAGCTGGCTGTTGGCGATGCCCGACGGGGCAACGCCGTTGACCCGCACCTTCGGTGCGAACTCGAACGCGAGCTGGTTGACCACGCTGCGCACCGCGCCCTTGGCGGCGGTGTAGAAGAGCCCGCCGCCGTCGGCGGCATAGGCCGCGGTGGAGGAGGTCAGCACGATGGAGCCGCCTGTCTTCTCCAAGTCGTCGACGAAGACCTTGGCGGCCAGGATGTAGCCGAGAGCGTCGATGTGGAACACCTCGTCGAACAGCGACTCGACCCTGTCCAGGGGCACGTCGCGCAGCGGGATGTTGCCGTCGAAGATGCCGTGGGCGCCGACGAGGGCGTCGATACGGCCGAAGCGGTCCAGGACCGCCTGTCGGCAGGCGATCAAGTCCTCGGTACGGGTGACGTCACCCCGGACGAGAAGCACGTCGTCTCCGAACTCGGCCTTGAGGTCGACGAGTTTGTCCGCGGAGATCTCCAGGATGGCGACCTGCGCACCCTCGCCGATGAAGTGGCGGGCGATCCCGAGGCCGAGGCCGGAGCCGCCGCCGGTGATGAGGACGACATGGTTGTCGAGCATCTGCATGGTGGTTCCTTGCTGGGGGAGTCGAGGAGAGAGGGTCAGGCGGACGCCGCCGCGCCCAGGGCGTCGTTCAGTGACGCGCGGGCACGGAGCAGCTTCCGATACGTCCGCAGGGCGCGGACGCGGCCGCAGATGGTGGCGCCGTGCAACTCGTCGCAGGCGCCGTGGGCGACGACGAAGTTGCCGGTCGAGATGTCGCCCTCGACGACGATGTCGGTGTCGCCGGGGCGCCGCTCGCCGAGCATGTGGAGGGTCAGGCCGTACTGCTCGGTCCAGACGTAGGGCACAGCGTCGTAGGCGGTGGCTTCGCCGCGAGCGATGTTGAGACCGACCCGCCGGCCTTGCTCGATGGCGTGGGTCCAGTGCTCGAAGCGCCGGTGTCGGCCGTGGAGCGGGTCCCAGCGGCCGACGATGTCACCGGCGGCCCACACCCCCTCGACGTTCGTCCGACCGGCCGCGTCGGTGACGACGCCGTGGTCGAGCTCGACGCCCGAGCCGATCAGCCAGTCGGTGGCCGGCTCCGTGCCGACTCCCGCGAGCACGCTCGTGGCCTGTCGCACCCGCCCGTCGGCGAGATGGATGTCGTAGCCCTGCGCTGTCTCCGCCACGGAGGTCGTGGCGGTGCCGAGGTCGAAGAGGACCCCGTTCGCGAGGTGCAGGTCGTGCAGCCAGCCGGCGACCTCGTCCCCGAGGAATCCGGCAAGGGGCAGTTCGGTCGCGCACAGAAGGGTCACCTCGACGCCGCGGGAGCGGAGAGCGGCGGCCACCTCCAGACCGATGAACCCCCCTCCGATCAGCGTCACCGGACGCCCGGTCGTCGCGAACTGCCTGGCTGCGGTCAGATCAGCACGGGTGCGCAGGGTAGGCAGGGCGGCGCCCCCGGCCGTCACGATCGGGCGAGCCGTGACGCCGGTCGCGACGACGACGTGCTGCCACCCGATTGCCTCGCCCCAGTTGGTCACCACGAGGCGGCGGTCGACGTCCAGCCCCATGGCGCCGTGGCCGGCGAGAAGATCGATTCCCTTGGCGGCCAGTTGCTCGTCGGTCCGCAGCGGAGCCGGCGTGGCGTGATCCTTGGCGGCCAGCAGGCTCTTGGAGAGCATCGGCCGGTCGTACCCGGGCTCTACCTCCTCGTCCAGCACGGTGAGGGGACCGGTGTACCCGCCCTCGCGCAGGCCGTCGGCGGCGGAGAGGCCCGACGCGGACGCGCCGACGATCACAATGCCGTCATTGGTTCGGCTCACGGATCATCCCTCGATCAGGCGCAGAGCCTGCGCCGGACAGGCCCGGACGGCCTCCTGCACGTCTTCCAGGTCGTCCTCGGACAGCACGTCGCGGGTGACGACCGCGACCGGGCTGCCGGGCGGAACGGCGAAGACTTCGGGATGGATGCCGACGCAGATTCCATAGGCGGTGCAACGCCCGGGGTCGACGGTCACGCGGGTCACAGGAACACCCCCAGGTTGGCGGTCTTGAGGCTGGTCTCGGTCAGGATCACTTCGCGGGAGAGGAGCCGAGGACCGGCGGCAGTGAGCCGGACACGGTCGTTGCGGCGGCACGGGATCAGGTCGAAGTGGACGTCGATCCCACGCTGCCGGTAGAGCAGCAGCGAGCTGTGCGCCTCGACGACGTCGACCTCGGCGGTCCTCCGCACTTCGACGCTGCCGACGAGTCGCATGGTGCGGGACGGGGGCACCTCGGAATAGGCGTGACCGGTGTTCTGCCGGTCCAGCCGCGTCCGCACGTGCGCCTTGGTGTCACGGATGCGCCACGCGGCGCGATTGACCTCGATGCTGCGCGGCTCTGTCGACTGACGCGACGGCACGGTGTAGAGCAGGTCGTCGTCGAGCAGTTGGAACCACTCCTCCTCGCGTCCCTCGTCCAGAAGGCGCGCCTCGTGCGCGAGGAACTGCGCCACGCGTGTGTACGTCGCGGGGTCCACCACGAGGGTGTCCGGAGCTTCGGCGGCGGCCGTCATGCCTGCGTCCCTTCGGTGGTCCCCATGCCGGCGGCGGTCCGGCCCTTCATCGTGCGCAGCCACTGGCGAAGGAAGTTGAACTGCACGTGCTCGCCGTAACCGGTGTTGCGATGGATGCCCGGTCCCCTCCAGCCCGGGTCCGGAGCGTCGTCGACGGGCGAGTGGTGGCCCTGCTGATAGTTGAACTTCAGCCCTTCCTTGCGCATCCACGGGCTGGCGGCCGCACGCTGTACGCCCTCCCAGGCGACGGTGTCGTCCTGCTCGTAGAGCCCGGCCGACCCGAAGCAGTACTGGCCGCCGACGTAGTCGCGCAGCGCAGACTCCTCGTCCTGGAAGTTCCACACGAACTGCCAGTTCCACAGCTCGAGCTTGCCCGGTGCGACGGGCTGCCACTGACGGAAGCTGGTCATGACGGCCGGCGGGCCGTCAGGGAGCGGGGAGAAGATCCGGATGAAGCTGAGGTTGGGGAAGATGGTCCCCACGGTGGGAGGCTCGTGGTCGACCACGAAGCGCTGGGTCTCGTCCAGGCCACTGAGGTCGAACTGCGCCTTGTACTCGTCCGGGTAGCCCCACAGCGTGAAGCCCGGGTGGATCGCTCGGGTCCAGGCGTGGCCGATGAAGGTGTGTCCGTTCTCGAACTCGTAGGTCCGGCCGATCTCGCAAGTGCCCTGGACACCCTGGAGCATGTCGACCTCTTGGACGCTGGAGTGCAGGGTCGGCAGGTGGTAGACGTCGCCGGCGAAGTTCTCACCGGCCGTCTTCCAGTCGCCGTTGACCATGTACCGCTCGGGAGGACCTGCCACGCGCATGCCGTCGGGGTGAAGGCGGGTGATCAGGTCGAGCATCCAGGCACCGCCGCCGAGCCACTCCTCCAGCGGGGGTACCTCCTCGGACAGCGAGGCGAAGATGAAGCCTTTGCGGTTCTCGACCTTCGGGGCGCGCTTGAGGCTCCACTGATTCGGGTCGAGAGGCTCGCCGTACGCGCGGTGCATCAGCGGCGTACCGACCAGCCGTCCGTCGTTGGCGTAGGTCCAGCCGTGGTAAGGACAGGTGAAGAAGCGCGAGTTGCCCGCGTCGGTCTGGCACACCTGGGTGCCACGATGGCGGCAGTAGTTGGACAGCACGTTGACGCCGCCCTTGCCGTCGCGGGTCACGATGACCGGGTCGAGCCCGATTCTGCGCTGGACGAAGTCACCGGCCTTGGGGATCTCGCTCTCGTGGGCGACGAAGACCCAGGTTCTGGTGAAGATCCGCTCCATCTCGGCCCTGAAGACGTCGTCGTTGTTGAAGATCTCGGCCGGGACGAGATCCTCCCGCATGTCCTTCTCGACACGGTCGAGCAGCACGCCCAGCGGAGTGGAGAAGGGCGCCGACGACGGGGGTTCATTCGTGAGAGTCATCGTTGACTTCCTGTTCACGGGAGGGTTCAGAGCGGGGGCGCGACGAACACGCCGCGGTCGGGGTCGTTGAACTGCTGCTTGGCCACGAACTCGTTCATCTGGTTCGCGGTGCCCCACTGGTCGATGAAGTCGGGCTTCGTGACGTCGTATACGGACGGGTGGTGCTGGTCCCAGTCGACGGTCTCCAGCTCGGTGGTGTACTCGACGCAGTTCCCGACCCGGTCCAGGAAGTAGGAGTAGGTGTTGTCGCCGGCCTTGTGACGGCCGGGGCCCCAGATCTGCTGGACGCCCTCACGAAGCATCCGGCCGGTGCCGCGCATGTACTCGTCGATCCCGCGCATCTCGAAGGAGATGTGGTGGACCGCGACGTGGGGACCACGGGCAACGGCGAAGGAGTGGTGCCAGTCGTTGCAGCGCAGGAACCACATGAAGTCCCCGCGTTCGCCGAGGCACAGGGTGTCGGAGAGCTTGAAACCGAGGTGCTTGACGTACCAGTCGACAGTCGCCTCCGGGTTGTCGGAGTTGACCACGAAATGCGAGAGACGGACAGGGATCGACTCACGGGCCCCGATCGCCCGGAAGTCCCGGGTGGCGACGTCCGAGGAGACCTCGACCACACGCCCGTCGCAGTCGAAGAACCGGAAGCCGTAGCCGGCACCGGGAGTGTCGAGCTTCCGCGGAACGTGGATGATCCGGACGCCCTGCTGGGTCAGCTGCGCCGCGAGGGTGTCGACGTCCGTCGGGGAGCCGGCCCCGAACGAGACCAGGTCGAGTCGCTTCTGGTCGTCCTTCCGCAGGCGCACGATGTACTGCTCCGGGGACCCCTCGGCGGCCAGGAAATGCACGCCGGTGTCGGACTCGACGGGGGCGAGGCCCCAGAGGTCGCGGTAGAAGGCCAACTGGCGGTCGAGGTCGGGGGCCGCGAGCGCCACATGGCGTAGGTGGGTGATCAGAGGCTTCGTCACGTTCTCTCCTCATTGAGTGGCGGCGACAGCGGTGACGAAATGCGCGTTCACGCGTCGTTCATGTGAACGTAGTGATGCCAATCACCGCGCACAAACAATTCCTGGCGATGCTTGGCATTGATGAAATCAATTAATGTGGCGCCGTGGACCTTCGACGCGTTGACCTGAACCTGCTCGTCGCCTTCGACATGCTCATGATCGAGCGAAGCGTCACCCGTGCGGCGAACCGACTCTCGATCGGGCAGTCGGCGATGTCGTCGACGCTGTCCCGGCTGCGGAAGCTCTTCAACGATCCGCTCCTGACCAGGGAGGGGCGCGGTCTCGTCGCCACGCCGCTGGCCGAGTCGCTCGCCGGTCCGGTGCGCGAACTCCTCACCGGCATCGAGATCGTGCTCTCCCAGCGCGAGGCGTTCGACCCGGCCACGGCCCGGCGGACCTTCTCGGTGATTGCCAACGACTACCTGACGATGACGTTCCTTCAGCCGCTCATCGCCCGCCTGTCCGTCGAGGCGCCCGGTATCCGGCTGAACATCTTCCCGACCGGGGACGACTTCGCCGACCAACTCCGCGGACACCGGGCGGACTTGCTGGTAATGCCGAGGGAAGCCTTCGAGGAGCACGAGCAGTTCCCGCACCGGGTGCTCTTCCAGGACCGCTATGTGGTCGCTGTCGACAAGGATCATCCCGACGTGGGCGACGAGATCACCCTGGAGCAGTTCACGACCCTCCCGTTCCTGGCCGCGTCCTCGGGGCATCTGCGCGGTCTGTCGGAGATGCAGCTCGACTTCCTCGGTGTGCCGCGCAACACCGAGATCACCGCCGGGTTCGGCATGGCGCCGTTCCTGCTGAGCGGTACGAGGCTGATCACGCTGGTCCATGAGCGACTCGCGCGCAAGATCGGAGAAGCTGCGGGGATCCGCCTGCTCGAGCCGCCGATCCCGCAGCTCCAGCCCATTACCGAGATCATGGCCTGGACCAAGCGGACCGACCGTGATCCCGGACACCGCTGGTTCCGCCAGTGCCTGCTCAGGCTGGCCGAGGAGGAACCGGCGAGCCGACCCTGACTTCTCACTCGGACGAGGACGGGACCCGCCATCCCCGGGGTGCGCCCGCCTCGCCGAGCACCGCTGCCGGCCCGTAGCGCTGCGAGGCCCGGTGGCCTTCGGTGTCAGTGGCCCCGCATACGGTCTGCGCATGGCTGATCAGGATTCTCACGTGCCCTCGGTGCACGACTTCGCGACCTGGGAGCCCGTGCTGCGGCTTCTGTGGGACAGCGGCGCGAAGGAGCAAGCTGCCCCGTCCATCCGCGTGGCGGGACGCATCGGCCGACAGGGATGGAGTCTGCCCCTGCGGCGACAGCTGCCCCCGCCCGGTCGGGCCGCCCAGGTCGAGGACATGCGGGACGAGATCGAGGCGGTGGAGCGGGTGCATCACGCACTCGCGGACGCCGGTGTCGACGACGTCTCGTTCACAGCGGAGATATCGCCGGCCGGGAGGACCGTGCTCCGCCTGCTCGGGCCCAGCCCCGCGGTGGAGCCCGGCATCGGCACCCCGCACCCTGGGGCGCTCATCCTGGTTGAGGGCGCCGTTCCCCAGCCCTGGCGCTGTCTTCCCGATCCGGTGCCCGGGGCGGTGCCGGCTCCTTCGGCGGATCCGGCGTTGCTGGAGCGGACGCTCCGTGAGCGGTTGCCCGACGCCATCGGCGCGACGGAGGCGGAGATCGCCGCTGCGGAAGCGCGCCTCGGCGTCACCCTGCCCGAGGAGCTCAAGGTGCTCTACCGGGTGACACGGTCACGGTCAGAGGACTGGGGTGACGACTACGAGGCAGCGGAACATGCATGGATGGCGGTCGGCTGCGAACTCTTCGCGTTGGACGACCTGTACATCGCCGACGCGTCGTCCCGCTACTGTCTTTGGAAGTTCGCGGCGAAGGAAGCGGTCGTCACCCCGCCCGACGCCGCGGTGCAGGGCCTGGTCGGCTCACTCGGCTGGATCGCCTTCGGGGACAACGGCGGTGGCGACCGGCTGGCGGTCGATCTGACACCCGGCCCGCGCGGACACGCCGGGCAGATCATCATCCTCAGCCACGAGGAGAACGTCGGCGCCTGCCTGGTCGCCGACTCGCTCACCGACCTGGTGATGAACCGGCGCAGCAAGCGACGTGGCGGCGCGGGCGGAGACCAGCCGTCGGCCGTGGCCCACGTCAATATCCGGAGACTGCCGAGCATCGAGGTCGCCGCACACCCCGGCTTGGAGGTCCTGTCCATCGGCGTATGGGAGGCTGAGCCACTCAGCCTCGCCCCGGTCACCGAGCTGCCCCGCCTGCGGACCCTTGCCGCCTACCCCGGCACCCTCGCCGATCCCCTGGAGATCGCCGAGCTCACCGCACTGGAGTACCTGGAGCTCGGCCCGGAGGAATGGCGCGTCCTCCTCGACGCGCAAGCCGTCCCGCGCAGCCTGTCGGCCGCCGCCATCAACGTGAACGGCAACCAGGACCCCCTGCCCATCGTGGCCATCGCCAACGAAATCCTGGCCCTCTGGGACCGGCCCCGGATCATCCAGACCGTTCTCGAAGGCAACCTCGGCCCCATGCCTTAGAGGAGCCCGGCGTGGTGCGCACGCGCGCCCCGGACGAGACCGAGGCGCATCCGGGCGACATCATGATGAAGGGCACTCCGGCCGGCCGGGTCGGCAGCCCCGATGCCTTCACGCGGGCGGCGGTGCACCTGGCCGGCGACGACGCGGCGTTCGTCCACGGAACCGTACTCGACGTCGACGGCGGCCGGGTCGGCGTCGCGGCCATCGCCGGGCTGTGACCGAGCCGGAGCGAGGCCTGGAGCGTCAGCCCGGTCACAGCGCATCCTGTGGGTGCAAACGCCATACGTGCGTACGCGGCCGAGCGGGAGGTACGAGCAGTGATGGTGGAAGCCGACCCGGGGCTCTTCGGTCCCGAATCCGTCACCTGGCAGTTGCACGGCGACCCGATGATGTGGATCGCCGGGGTGCGTGCCCTCTACCTCCAGGCGTTGCACCCGCGCGCCGTCCGGGGCGTCATGCAGAACTCCGATTTCCGCAAGGACGCCTGGGGGCGGCTGATGCGCACCGCAGGCTTCGTCGGCACCATCACCTACGGCACCACCGAAGCCGCCGAGAAGGCGGGCGCCCGCGTCCGCCGGATCCATCGGCTGCTCAAGGCCACCGACCCGGCGACCGGCGAGACGTACGGCGTCGACGAACCGGAGCTGCTGCTCTGGGTGCACTGTGCCGAGGTCGACTCCTACCTCCAGGTGCAGCTCCGCTCCGGCCAGAGGCTCAGCGCCGCCCAGGCCGACCGTTACATCGACGAACACCGCACCAGCGCCCGCCTGGTGGGCCTCGATCCCGACGGCGTACCCGCGACCACCGCCCAGCTCGCCGCCTACTTCGACCGGGTGCGCCCCGAACTCGCCGCAGGAGCCGAGGCGTTCGACGTCGACTCCTTCCTCCGCCGACCGCCCGTCCACGCCCTGTTGGTACCGGCGCGCGAACTCCTCTGGCGGCGCGTCGCAGCACTCGCCTACCAGTCACTTCCCCCTTACGCCCATGAGCTCTACGGGAGGGCCGCGCCGCCCCCGCACGCCGTCGACCGGAGACTGCGCGCCACCGGCACCGCCCTGCGCTGCATCCCCTCACGGCTGCGCTGGCAACTCCCGCCCGGCCACATTGTGAAGGCGATGGAACGACTCGGTCCCGGCAGCCGCCCCACCCCCTCCAAACTCCGCAGCCCGGCAGCCATACTGGACGGGCCGGGGAGGGCGCAGCAGTAGGCGAAGCGACGGGGGCGACAGCACGCGATGGCGGACACCAGGCTGATCCAGAGCCGGTACCGGCTGCTCGATCTGATCGGGCGCGGGGGCATGGGCGAGGTGTGGCGCGCCCGCGACGAGTCGCTGGGGCGCCACGTGGCCGTCAAATGCCTCAAGCCGACGGGGCCCCAGCACGACCAGTCGTTCACCCGGATCCTGCGCGAACGGTTCCGTCGAGAGGCACGGGTGGCCGCCGCCCTCCAGCACCGCGGTGTCACCGTCGTCCATGACTTCGGCGAGTACGAAGGGGTCCTCTACCTGGTGATGGAGCTCCTCGACGGCCGCAACCTCAGCCAGCTCCTGGAGGACAACAAGCAGCATCCGCTGCCGGTCCCGGACATCGTCGACATCGCCGAGCAGGTCGCCGACGCCCTCGGCTACACCCATCAGCAGGGCATCGTGCACCGCGACCTCAAGCCCGCCAACATCATGCGGCTGGCCGACGGCACGGTGAAGATCTGCGACTTCGGCATCGCCCGGCTCGGGCACGACATCGGCTTCACCTCCCGCCTGACCGGTACGGGCATCGCCATGGGTACCCCGCACTACATGTCGCCCGAGCAGATCAGCGGTGGCCAGGTCGACCACCGCAGCGACCTCTATTCGCTGGGCTGCGTCCTCTACGAGATCGCCACAGGGGTTCCGCCCTTCGACCTCGACGACGCCTGGGCCGTCCTCGTCGGACACCGCGACACCCAGCCGGAACCACTCCGTACCCACCGCGCCGAACTTCCCGGCTTCTTCGACCGCGTCGTCCTGGAGCTGCTGGCGAAGACCCCGGAGGAGCGGCCCGCAGACGCGGGCGACCTGCGGCAGCGGATCGCCGTCGGACGCACCGGCGAACAGCGGCATCTTCCGGCGCCCGGACCCCCACGGCCGTCGGGACGTGTCCGGCTCGCCCCGCCGGTCCCCGTCGTACGCCCGGGACAGCAGCCGCCCGACGGCGAACCCCGGCTGCCGTCCTGGACCCGGGGCATGACCACCGGACACAAGGCGTCCGGCGCCATGCAACTCGGTCTCGCCCCGCCCGACCACTCCGCGGGCCTGACCGGCGAGTGGACCACCGGCACCGACCTGAGGGCCCTGACCGCGGGGCTGCCGCCCGCCCGGCCCGAGCGGCCCACCCCCTCTCCGGAGCTCCTCTCCACTCTCGCCAACCGGCACAGCGCGGGCCTCAACCTGGGCCGGCTCGGCCACTGGGAGGAGGCGGGCGAGGTGCACCGCGCGGTCGCCGCCGAACGCGAGCACGCCCTCGGCCCCGACCACCCCGACACCCTCTCCAGCCGGTACGAGGTGGGGTTCACCCTCAGCCGCACGGGGCGCGCCGCCGACGCGCTGCGCGAATTCGGGCGCGTCGCCCAGGGCCGCGAACGCACTCTCGGCCCCGACCACCCGGAGACCCTCGCCGCCCGGCAGGAGATGGCATACGTGCTCGGCCAGCTCGGCCGTCACTTCGAAGCCCACCAGGTGTACGCCGCGGTGCTCGCCTCCAGGGAAAGGTCGATGGGCCCCGACCACCCCGACACCCTCCGCTGCCGCCACAACCTCGCGTTCAACCTGGGCAGGCTCGGGCGGCTGGAGGACTCGTACCGGATGTCCCGCGACGTGGCGCACGCCCGCACCCGGTTGCTCGGCGCGAGCCACCCCGACACCCTGGTCACCCTTTATGAGGTCGCGTACACCCTCGGCCGGTTGGGGCGCTGGACGGATGCGCTGCAGACCTACCGGGAAGTCGCCCAGGGCCGCGCGCGAACCCTCGGCGCCGACCACCCCGATACGCTTTCGGCCCGCTACGAGGTCGGCATCAGTCTCGGCAGACTCGGTCGCAGCGCGGAGGCCCTGGAGCTCTACCGTGCCCTCGTCGACGACCGGACCCGGGTGAACGGCCCCGCCGACCCCGAAACGCTCCGGGCCCGCCACGGCCTCGGCGTGAACCTGGGGCGGCTGGCCCGCTGGGAGGAAGCCCTCGCCGAAGCACGCGACGTGTGCGTCATGCGGGAACGGGTCCTGGGCACCGACCACCCCGACACCCTCATCAGCCGCCGCGAGGTCGCCGTCGGCCTCGGCTGGCTCGGCCGCTGGACCGAAGCCCTCACCGTCTACCGGACGGTTGCCGAGGCCCGCGAACACGTCCTCGGAGCCGATCACCCCGACACGCTCGCCAGCCGCAACGACGAGGCGCACTGCCTCGAACAGCTCGGCCGGGGCACGGAGGCCGTCGAGCTGTACCGCAGGGTCGCGGCGCTGCGCCGGCAGCGGGGCGTGCCCCCGCACTGACTGTGGACTCCCTGGGCCACCGCCTCTGGCCAGTGGCGATCATCCTGTGTTACCAAGGGCCATGCCCGCACCTGACACCTATGACGCAGTGATCGTGGGCGGCGGCCACAACGGTCTGGTCGCCGCCGCCTACCTCGCCGGCGCAGGACAGTCCGTCCTGGTCCTCGAACGCCTCGGGACCACCGGGGGAGCGGCCGTCTCGACCCGTCCCTTCGACGGGATCGACGCACGGCTGTCGCGCTACTCCTATCTGGTGTCCCTGCTGCCACAGAAGATCGTCCGCGACCTGGGGCTGGACTTCGCCGTACGGAAGCGGACCGTCTCCTCGTACACCCCGACCGTCCGTGGCGGGCGAGCCACCGGACTGCTCGTCGGCGGGGACCGCACCCGGGAGTCCTTCGCCGCCCTCACCGGCGGGGAGCGCGAGTACGAGGCCTGGCAGCGCTTCTACGGCATGACGCGGCAGGTCGCCGAGAGGGTCTTCCCGACCCTCACCGAACCGCTGCCCACCCGGGACGCGCTCCGCGACCGGATCGGGGACGCGGACGCGTGGCGCATGCTCTTCGAGGAGCCGATCGGCGCGGCCGTCGAGGAGAACTTCACCGACGATCTCGTGCGCGGCGTCGTGCTCACCGACGCACTGATCGGTACCTTCGCCGACGCGCACGACCCGTCGCTGCTCCAGAACCGCTGCTTCCTCTACCACGTGATCGGCGGCGGCACGGGCGACTGGGACGTCCCCGTCGGCGGCATGGGCGCGCTCACCGACGCCCTCGCGCAGGCCGCCCGGACGGCGGGGGCCGAGATCCGGGTCCACCACGAGGCCACCCGGATCGAGACCGACGGGACACGGGCCGAGGTCACCGTCGGCACAGCCGAGGGCGAGTGGACGGTCGCCGCCCGCCGGGTCCTCGTGAACGCCTCGCCGCAGGCCCTGGCCGCACTTCTCGGCGACGAACCGCCGGCTCCGGCCGAGGGCGCCCAGCTGAAGGTGAACATGCTGCTGCGCCGGCTGCCCCGGCTGCGCGACCGCTCCGTCGACCCTCGCCAGGCGTTCGCCGGGACGTTCCACATCGCGGAGGGGTACGGGCAGTTGGCCGACGCCTACCGGGACGCGGTTGCGGGCCGGCTGCCCACGGCCCCGCCGTCGGAGATCTACTGCCACTCGCTGACCGACCCGTCGATCCTCGGTCCCGACCTCGCCGCGCGCGGCTACCAGACCCTCACCCTCTTCGGTCTGCACACGCCCGCCCGGCTCTTCGCCGCGGACAACGAGGCGACGCGCGCCGCCCTCCTCAAGGCCACGCTCGCCGAACTCGACGCGCATCTCGACGAGCCGATCGCCGACTGTCTGGCTGTCGACGGGAACGGCGAGCCGTGCATCGAGGCGAAGACCCCGCTCGACCTCGAAAAGGATCTGCGGCTGCCCGGCGGCCATATCTTCCACCGGGACCTCGCCTTCCCGTTCGCCACGGAGTCCACCGGCCGGTGGGGTGTCGAGACGGAGCACGCCAACGTCCTGCTGTGCGGGGCGGGCGCGGTGCGCGGCGGCGGGGTCAGCGGGGTCCCCGGCCACAACGCCGCGATGGCGGCGCTGGGCCGGTGACCCGTTCCCGTACCTACGGACCGAGGACGCCGCGCAGTGCGCCGAGCTTGCGCGGCAGGTCGTATTCCGCGCCGCCCTCGTGTCCGTTGTACGTGAACACCTCGATCTCGGCCGGACCCGCATAGCGGTGGTAGGCGGCGAACACCGTCGACGACGGGCAGATCTTGTCCATCAGCCCGACCGAGAACCACGCCGGAGCGGTCGCCCGTGCCGCGAAGTTGACCCCGTCGAAGTAGGACAGCGTCTCCATCGCCTCGTCGATCCGGAAGCGGTGCCCGGACAGCCAGCGGGCGATCTCCGCGTACGGGCCCGCGTCCGTGATCTGCGAGGCGCGCCGGTAGTGGCAGAGGAACGGCACATCGGCGACAACCGCCATCACGTCGTCCCGCAGCCCGGCGACGGCGAGGGCGAGCCCGCCACCCTGGCTGCCGCCCAGCACCGCGACCCGCGACGCGTCGACGGCCTCATGGGCCTTGGCCGCGTCGACGGCCCGCACCGCGTCGGTGATCAGCCGCCGGTAGTAGTGCCGATACGGATCCTCGATGCCGCGGGTGAGGAAGCCCGGGGACGAGGAGCCGTGGCCATCGGGTCCGATGTCAGGGGTGTCCGCGGTGTTTTTGCCACCGCCGCCCTGTCCCCGGTTGTCCATGACCAGATGCGCGTAGCCGAGGGAGCTCCAGGTCAGCCAGGAGTACGGGATGCCCCGGCCGCCGTTGTAGCCGATGTACTGCACCACGGCGGGCAGTGGGCCCGAGCGGACGCGCGGCAGCATCAGCCACGCCTTCACCGGCTGCCCGCCCCAGCCGCGGAACGTCACGTCGAACACGTCGACGGTCGCGAACCCGGCGTCGTACGGGACGAACTCGGCGTCCAGGCCGTGGCGGCCGGTCTCGGTGAGCGTCTTCGCCCAGAACGCGTCGAAGTCCGCGGGCTCCTCCGGCTCCGGCCGGTACTCGCGCAGCCGCTCCAGGGGCATGTCGAACAACAAGGGTCTAGCTCCTCTTCAGGGTGAGGGTGAGGGTTGCACCGTGGAGTTCAGTGGTGTCCGCCGTGATCCGGATGCCCCGGGCGGTGGGCGCGGCGCTCACGCCGGGATCGGCGGAGACGACGGTCAGACCGCGCCGGTCGAGATCCAGCACGACAGCGGACCTGAGCTGGGTGGGATCGGACAGCGACACCGTGACCGTCTTCCCCTCGGGCCGCACCAGCACCGACGCCGGCCCGTCCGACGTGAGGTCCTGTGCGGTGCCCGCGGTCCAGAAGTTCGCCGCGAACAGGCCGTCCGCGCAGCGGCGTACTGCGTGCACGGCTGTGGAGTCGGCGACGAGCTTCACCGGTGGCGCGGCCGACCACAGCCTGGTGCGTTCGGCGGATGCGGCGGGCGCCTGAAGCCAGAAGTAGCCGGCTCCGTCCGGCGCGGTTCCGTGGTCCTGCCACAGCGTCAGATACGGGCGGGTGACAGGGGTGTCGGTGCCGTACTTGAGGTTGATCTCGCGCCAGGTCGCGGTGCGGTCCTCGCGCACGCCGTTGACCTGTACGGGCTTGGGGAAGATGTAGCCGCCGGTCCCGGCGAGATGCAGCCAGCGGACCCGGTCGAGCCGGTCCGACCAGCCGGCGTCGGCGGGTACGGCCGTGCCGTTGACGAGGAGGGCCGCCCGCGGGTCGCGCAGCTTCCGGTTCTCCACGACCGTCTCGGCGGTGCCCGCGTCGGCGGTGATGCCGGAGCCGACGCAGGCGATCACGTCGTCCAGGCAGAACCAGCTCTTGAGGCCGTGCAGCGAACTCCCGAACGCGCGCAGCTCCATCCCGTACGCACCGAGCGTCGTTCCGGGCAGCGCGGCGCCGCCCGCCCAGTCGGCCGTGCTGGTGGTGCGCTGGCCGGCCGCGTCGGCGGGGCGGCCGGCGAGGACGGTGGTGCCGGGCAGCCGGGTCTGGTCGACGGTCGGCCAGTAGTCCTCGCTGTAGTGCCCGAGATCGTCGGTGTAGAGCAGGACCATGCCGTCGGAGAGGTGCCAGGCGTGCAGGTTCTCGTTCTGGATGGACTCGTAGTTGTAGATCCTCGTCGAGTACGCCGAGATGCCGAGTGCGAACGAGGGCCGGTGGTGGGCCGCCTTGTCCATTCGCGGGTGCTGCTTGTGGGCGACCAGCGGGCCGCGCGCCGGGACGGGCGAGGCGATGATCTGCCGGGCGGCGACGAGCGTCGCCAGGTCGGTAGTGGCGAGGAAGTCCCGGTAGGTGTCCTCGGCGATCCACTGCTTGACCAGGGCGGTGAACCGGTCGGCGGTCTCTCCGGGAAAGCTCGGAATCAGCCGCACCACCGCTTCGATCACCGTCTGCGCCGAGACGTGCCCCTGCTTGCTGGGGCGGGCGATCTCGCGCCCGCAGACGGACGCCATGACATCGCCGCGGGCGATGAGCGGGTCGAAACCGTCGTCGACCCAGTGCCGGACGTTGTCGAGATCGGGGTCGGTGACCGTCCATGCCGTACCGGCGAGCAGGTTCAGCAGCCGGGAGAGGTTGCTCAGGAGTTCCTTGCCGTAGCCACCGTTGTACGGGTGCTTGTAGTGCTGGAGGAACGAGCCGTCGGAGTAGAACCCCTCGCCGGTGCCCTCCGCGGCGGCGCTGGTGTCGTTGAACGCCAGCACACTGTTGGCGCCCGAACCCTCGACGTCCGACAGGGCGTCACGGACGCGGAGGAGATCGTCGCCGTTGTCGCGCAGCACCGCGTTGACAGCGACGACGGTGGAGATCCACACCCGGTTGGCGCCGGTCGCGATCTGCCGGTCGGCCCGCCACAGATTGGGGTCGGGCGTGTAGTGCCGGACTGCTGTGTTGATGCGGGTCAGCCGTTCCGTGCCGAGCGCGTCGTACAGCAGGACGGTCGCGTCGTTGAGGGCGAGCGCGGAGCCGATCTCCCAGTCCCAGTCGTTGTCGAACCTGGTGTGCTCGGGGCCGTAGCGGTTCGTCAGCATCCAGTCGATGCCGGCCAGCAGCAGATCACGCAGTGCGGGGTTGCCGAACTGCGGGGTGCCGGGCACGGCCCACGCGGTCGCGACCGTGGCGAGGCGCTTGAACGACGTGGTGACGTGGTTGGAGAGCGTGGTGCTGGTCAGATCGGGGAACAGACCGTCGGGTCGGGTCGGGTCGAGGCCCTTGGCGGAGGTGGTCGCGGCCTTGCCGATCCGGGCCACCGTCGCCGCGATCTGCGAGTCCGTGAGGTCGAGTCCGGGGCCGCCGGTGAGCAGGGTGTGCCAGCGGGCGCGGAGCGCGGCGGCGCCGTCGGCGGCTTCCGCGGCGTGTGCCGTACCTGTGGCCGGGGTCAGGGGCAGCGCAGCGGCTGCGCCGAGTGCTGCCGCTCCCGTGAGAACGGTGCGTCGGGTGGTGCCTCGGTTCATGATGCGGCCCTCACAGGAGGTGTCGGCGGTCGACGGCCGCGGCGAGCGCCGCATGGCCGGAGGGGTTGGGGTGCAGTCCGTCGCCGCTGTCGTGCGCGGGCAGCATCCGCGAGGGGCGGTCCGGGTCGCGGACCGCGGCGTCGAAGTCGGCGACGGCGTCGAAGACCCGCCCCGTGCGCACGGCCGCGTTGATCCGCTGCCGTACCGCTTCGAGCTCGGGCGTCCAGCGGGTCCAGCCCTCGAACGGGGTGATGGTCGCGCCGACGGCCCGCAGCCCGGCGTTCCGGGCGCGCAGGACAAGCTGTCGGTAGCCGGCCAGGAGGAGCGCCGGGTCGGTCTGGCTGGGCGGCTGCTGAAGGTCGTTGACCCCGAGATGGACGAGGACGGTGCGCAGCCCCGGCAGCGACAGCACATCGCGGTCGAAGCGGGACTGACCGCCCGGCCCGAACCGGGCGTCGTCGAGCAACACCCGGTTGCCGCTGATGCCGAGATTGGCGACGGCGGATCCGGGCAGCCGTCGCGCCAGCTGGTCCGGCCAGCGCAGATCGGCGTCGTCGGGCGTGCCGACGCCCTCCGCGATGGAGTCGCCGAGCACCGCGATCACCGGCCCGTGTGCGCCCGTCACTTCGACGCCCGTCAGCAGGAACACGGAGGTCGTGCGGGTTCCGTCGACGCTGTGCGAGGCATGCGTGTTGCGGTGGAAGGAGAGCGGTCCGGTGGGGCCGGGCAGCCGGGTCTCCACGGTCAGCCGGGCTGCGTCGGGGGTATGGAGACCGGCGACCGGATCACTCGTCAGGGAGGCGCCCGCGGCGACCCACGCCTGCTGCCGTCCGCCGAACGTCACCGGCTGCCCGCCCGCCGTCACCGGGCCGATCAGGACGGGTACGGTGCCGAACGCGTGCCCGTACCGCAGCCGGACCTGTCCGCCGGCCGAAAGCCGCACGGTGGCGGTGAACGTCCCGTTGGTCAGTCCGGCGCTCGCCACGGTGTCGGTGGCGGTCGGTGCGGTCTGCGCGGTCGCCCAGGACGTCGTCCAGCGCGACCTGCCCGCGCCGCTCCTCGGTGCTTCGGCGGCCTGCGCACCCGGCGCCGTCGCGGCCGCCGCGGCGAGCCCTGCCGCAGCTGCCGTCAGCACCCCGCGTCTCGCGGGTCCCCGCCCGGTCACCGGGGGCACGCACCCGTCGGGGCGTACTCGCTGCCATAGGTGCCGACCGCGTCGCCGCCCGTGTTCCCGCTCATCGTGTTGGTGCAGACCGGTCCCTGCGGGGTGCGCATGAACTTGATGCCGCCACCCGCGTTGCCGGTGATGGTGTTGCCGTAGACGCTGGTGTCGATTCCGTCCGTGGCGGTGTCGCCGCCGAGCCGGATGCCCGCGCCGACGTTGTCGTGAATGGTGTTGTAGCGGAAGATGTTGCCGCTGCCGCGCGCGTCGAGCCCCCCGGAGCTGGAGTCCTTCTGACCGCTGCAGTCGTTGTACTCCACGTAGTTGTTGGTCGAGTTCTCCTTCACGTCGACGCACTCATTGCCCTGGGTGGCGATGGTGTTGTGGTGGATGCGGTTGTTCTTGCTGATGTCGGGGGCGGCGTCCGGGGCCCCGTTGGCGCCCTGCTGCTCGGGGGCCGTGCCGAGGTAGATGCCCTCACCGTTCTTGCCACCGCCGCCGAACTGGAAGTCGGCGACGCCGCAGTGGGTGATCGTGTTGCCCGAGATGTCGGCTCCGGTGACGAGATAGCGCACCCGCAGGCATTCGTCGGCGGCGTTCCTCAGCGTCATGCCGGTGATGCGCAGCGCGCCCACACCGTTGCCCGGAGTCGTGCTCATGACATATATGAGCTTGAGGCGGTACCCCGAGACATCGGTGGACGACCCGTGCAGCCCGTCAACGGTGAACCCCCTCAGTGTGGTCGAGTCGTGCTGCACCTGAATGATCCGGGCGTTCCCCGCCCCCTTCACCACGGCGGTCGAGGGGCCGGTGATCGTGACGCCGGAGCGCCTGGTCACCACGTCCTGCTTGTACGTACCGGCAGCGAGGTTCACCACCGCGCCCGTCGGAGCCAGGTCCACGGCCTTCTGGATCGTGGCGAGTGGGGCACCTGCCGACGTGCCCGCGTTCGAGTCGCTGCCCGACGGCGACACGTAGTACGCGGTTGCCGTCTCCGCCGCGACGGACGGCGGTGGGCAGGCGAGTGGAGCTGCCGCGGCGAGCGCGGCGACGAGAGTGGTGCGTAGTACACGGCTCATGGGGTGTTCCTCCTGGGATCGGCGAAGGACAGAGCGAGCAGTACGGGAATGCTCGGGCCGAGAAGCAGCGGCCCCAGCGGTACGACGAGGGAGAGCAGCACGGCGGAGATCACCGCGCCGAGCAGTGCGGTGCCACGGGCGGCCGAGCCGAAGCCGAGCACCAGCGCACCGCGCGACCAGTCGCGGACGCGTCCGCGGGGCGCACGGCCCGCCTCGGCCGCCAGCGCCACATGGTGGATGACGGCGGCCGCCGCGATGCCCACCTGCGCGGCGAGCACCACGAACGTCCAGGGCTCCGAACGGCCCAGCAGATGGACGATGTTGGCCGCGAGGACGAGCGCCGCGGCGGTGGACGCCAGGGAGTGCCGCCACAGCGCGCGCCAGTACTGCGGGAACGCGGTGAACACCTGGGTGAAGCAGCGGCTGTCGTCCTCCGCGCGCCACTTCTGGAGAGAGTGTCCCATCGCGGCGAGCGCGGGCAGCCAGGTCACGACGCCGAGCGACAGCACCGCGAACGCGGCCCCGGCAGCGGCCGGATAGGCCACGAACTCCAGCCGGCGCAGCAGTGTCGGCCAGCCGGACAGGGTGCCGGCCCGCGGTTTCCGGGTCGAGAGGGTTGCCTGCATGATCAGCCGACCTTTCCTGTGTACGGCTCCGCGACGTCGAGGAGCACGCGGCCGTTCAGCCGCAGCCGCGTGGCCGCGACCACGTACGGGGCGCTGTCACCGTCGCCGAGCAGAACGGCGGCCGCGTCGGCAACGACGTCGGCGGTACGGATCCGGCGGGCGACGGGGGAGAGCAGCACCGTTTCGCCGCCGAAGGCGACTCCGTGTCCCTCCAGGCACGCGGCGTGCTCGCCCGGGCCGGATGCACCGGGCGTGATCGTGGTGAGGAACAGCCCGGAGGCCGTCCGCGCGGTCGTCGAGCGCAGTGTGTGCAGCGTGCGGGTGAGACGCAGCTCCGGTGTGCTGGACGTCGGATTGGCCTCCACCTCGGCGACGTCCGAGGTGACCGATGCGTCGTGGGGCGCGAACTGTCCCACCCGGGCCACGGCGGTGCCGGACCGGATCAGCCGGGTACCGTCCGGCTGCGGCTCGGTCGGCCGGTCGGTCTGGAGCAGGAACGTCCACTCCCGCTCCGTATCCGCCTCGGCAAGGTCCAGGAGCACCAGCCGCCCCGACGGGGTGAACACCAGCGTCCGGTCGAGCCGCCGCACCCCGAGCTCCGGGTCGTACATCGCGGCGATCTCCGCCGTGGCGTGCGCCCAGCCGCAGTCGTCGTCGAGGAGCACATCGCGCTGCCGCGCCTGCCGCTCGAACGGGATGTCCTGGTAGACGTGGTAGCGGTCCTCGTCCGCGTAACCCTGTCCGTCCACCAGCAGCAGGTTGTGGTGCGCGGCCCGCTTCCGGTTGCTGTACCCCTCGTCCACCGCGAGGAATTCGCCCTGCGATACCAGCACGAACGAACCCGAGTCGGGGTGGTGGTGTCCCTGGTTGAGCGTCTCCCAGCCCCGCTCGGCCCGGTGCTTCGCGGAGGTCTCCCACGCCTTGTGACCGCCGCCCGGGCTCGCCTTGAAGGAGACGAGCGTGGCGTCGTCGTCCCATCCCGTACGCGCCGCGAGCAGCCCCAGATCCGGGAAGAACGCCCGGGTCCCGGTGGGCCGTGCGGCCGGGACGGACGGGTCGTACCAGAGGTATTCGAGGTACGCCTCCGGCAGGATTCCCGGCCGCACCCCGCTCTCCGACGCCTCCTTCCACAGGAGTTCGCCCGACGCCAGATCGCCCATCCACTGCGCCTCCGGGATGCCGTACTGGGCAGCGAGGCGGTAGTACAGGCCCGCGCTGTGCCCGCTGCGGCGGTCGTGGCAGTCGCCGTGGTCGACATTGCGGGCGAAGCCGGGGGCGGTCTGGTGCAGCCGGTAGCGGAACGTACGGGAGAGGAAACCGCCGCGGTCCCACCAGTCGATGCCCTCCGCCTCCTGGAGGAGGTCCAGTTGGATCGCCAGGAACGGCACACCGTAGCGCCAGTAGACGACGCCCTCGGCGTGCGAACCGTCCTCCGGCATCAGATCGAGGACCGTACCGAGATTGTCCTTGGCGCGCTCGGTCCATTCCTCCTTGCCCAGCACATAACCGGCCGTCGCGAGCCCCGCGTAGCAGATCCAGTTGTGGTTCTGCCAGTACGACGACGACCACCAGCCGCCCTCGCTCGCCACCGCGAACTCGTACATCCGCCGCCCCTGGAGCAGCAGCTTGTACCGCAGCAGCGCCCGCACCCCGTCCGGCAGATCGTCACCGATCCACCGGTAGGCGAGCGAGAGATGATGCAGCAGCCAGCCGGCGTCCAGATCGTGGTCCGGCATATGGGCCTTGCCCCAGTGCGGCAGCCGTACGGCCGCCTCGATCCAGCGACGGCTCTCCGCCAGGTGGGCCCGGTCGCCGCCGACCCGGTAGGCCAGCGCCGGGTTGGAGGCGGCGGGACCCAGCCAGGTGATGCTGGCCAGGGGATGCGTACGGGGCGGGGTCAGCCCGCGGTGGCGGGCGGCCTCCTCGTACAACCGCACTTCCTGCGCGGGACGCGGGCCGGACGGCGGGGTCGCCGAGAGCAACAAGGGTCAGTCCTCCGTCCGGAACCGTGCCGTACTGCCGTCGGTCAGGCCGACCGTCAGTCCGTCACCGTCCAGCTGTACGTCGGTGACGGCGGGGCCCGCCGACGGCGCCTGGTACACCGAGGCGAACACGACCCGCTGCGCGTCGGCGGTGAAGTCGACGCGGGTGCGCATCCGTTGCGGATCGTCCGCCGGACCCGGTCCCGGCCGGGTGACCGGACGGACCGGCACACCGTCGGTGTGGGTGTGCCAGCCGTGCAGTGTCTCGTCGCCGTACCACGTGGTGCGCACCGGACCGACTCCCTGCAGCTGGACGTCAAGCGCGACGCCGGGGCGCAGCTGCGCGGTGAACTGCCGGGCGTCCTCGGCGGTCAGCGTCAGCAGGTCGACGAGAAAGCTGTCGCCGAACGCGATCCGTCGGACCGCCCGGACACCCTCGTACGCCTGGGTCACCTCGGCCGTGACGGAGGAACCGTCCGAAGCGAGCAGCTTCCCGGTGCACTCCGCCTGCTCGGCGCGGTCCGCCCGGAAGGCGGGATGTGCCTCCGTGGACGCGTACAGATCGCGGAACTCTGCATGTGCATAGGGAACTTGGCCGGGATCGGGCTGCCATGGAGTGGTGTCCCCATAGAGATAAAGCGACAGCTTGTCACGATGGCCGTGCGAGCCGCCGTGCGGACCGAAGTCCAGCAGTGCGTGGATCCCCGCACCGTGCAGCACCGCATATCCGGCCTCGCCGAACACCGTGACCGGACCGGCCGCGGGGCGTACCGGCAGCGGCGGGCCCATGAACCAGCCGCCCAGTTCCCGGTCCAGCCCGTCGTCGTGTGCGCCGAGCTCGGCCCGGGCCCGCTCCGCCACCGCATCCAGGGCGGGGGACGGAACCAACTGCTGTGCCAGCGCAACCAGTTCGAGCCACTCCAGGGCGAGAGGGCGACGCAGATACGGGCCGTCGTGCAGTGCGGGAAGGATGCCGCCCGGCGTGGCGATCGCCGCCAGTACATCCGTCATCCCGGCCAGCACGCCGATCACGTCGGACGGAACGGTCGCCGGGTCGGTCGAGCGCAGCGCCAGCAGCGCGGCCCGCAGTACGAACCCGTGGTAGTAGGTACTGCCCTCCCACTCCCAGCCGTCGTCGGCGACCGCGACGCGCAGATGCGCGTACAGCCCGTGCTCGCCGTCGAGCCATACCTTCGCGCCGTCCCATTCCTCGCCGCGGGCCGCGGCGGCACCACGACTCGCCGCCACACCGGCGGCGTTGAGCCACGCGGTGTAGTTGGAAGCGAGATGCCCCTGGCCGGTCAGCACATCCCGGGCGTCCAGCGCGGCCCGTTCCAGATCGTCGAGGAGCGGCAGCACCGCGCCCAGACCGTCCGTGGACTCCTCGGCGAGCGTGATGACGGTGTGCCCGATGCCGACCGCCCAGATGGCATCGGTCAGGGCCTGGTGGAAGAGCCGGCCGCGCAGCATCCAGGTCTGCGCCTCGCCGTGCCGCTCGGTGGCGAGCTCCGCGTACAGACCGGCGTACTCGACGAGCCGCGCCACCGCCTCCGCCCGCTCGCCCCGGTGGGCGAGCACCCGCAGATGCCGCGCCCACGCCTGGTGCGACAGCACCAGCCAGGCGCCGCGCACCGCCTCGTCGTCCACCCGACAGCCGTACGAGCAGCGCGCACCGCCGTCCGGGAAGACCCCGGAGAGCAGATCACCGTGATCGAGCTCGACCCCGTGCGCCGGGCAGACGTACGCGTGCCACCAGCCGCCGCGCTCCCGCGCGATCCGCCTCAACGCGGCCATACGCCACCGTCGATGTCCACCGTGGTGGCGGTGAGGAAGCCGGACGACGGCGACGCCAGGTGGACGACGGCCGCTGCGACATCCTCCGGCGTGCCGGCCCGGCCCACCGGGATGCCTGCCTCCATCGCCTGCTGCGCCTCGGGCGCGGTGAACGTGTCGTGGAAGGCGGTGCCCTTGATGAACCCGGGTGCGACGGTGTTGACCGTGATCCCGGTACCGCCGAGCTCCTTCGCCAGCCCCTTGGTGAAGCCGCGGATACCGGCCTTGGCCGCCGCGTACGCCACCGAGCCGGGGCCGCCACCGTTGTGCGCGGCCAGCGACGACATGGTGATGACGCGCCCGGCGGGGGACTTCGTCAGATGCGGCAGTGCGGCCCGCACGGTACGGAACGTCGAAGTCAGGTTGGTCGAGATCACCTGGTCGAAGTGGTCGTCGGTCATTTGGGCGATCGTGGCGCGGCCGATCAGATGGCCCGCGTTGCAGACCAGGACGTCCAGACCGCCGAGGAATCCGGTCGCCTCCTCGACGACCCGATCGACGTCCGCCGTCACGGTCACATCGGCCTGGAACGCCTTCGCCCTGCGGCCCAGAGCCTCGATCGCGGAGACCGTCTTCGCGGCCTCGTCGGCGGAGGAGTGGTAGTGGACGGCGACATCGGCGCCGGCCTCGGCGAGGGCGACGGCGATGGCGCGGCCGATGCCGTGGCCCGCCCCTGTCACCAGTGCGCGGGAGCCGTTGAGATCAGCAGACATGGAGTAAGTACCTTTCGAAGAGCGGCCGTTCGGCCGAAAGTCGGTGACCTGGGACCTGACCCGGTGACCTGGGACCTGATCCGGTCACCGGTGACCCGATCCGGTCACTTGAGACCGGCGGTCGCGAAGCCCTGCACGAAGTAGCGCTGGCCGATGAGGAAGAGGATGACCATCGGCAGGGTGGCCAGCGTGGTGCCGGCCATCAGGAAGTGCCACTGGGGACCGTTCTCCGTCTTGAAGACGGAGAGCCCCACCTGGATCACCCGCAGACTGTCCGTGCGGGTCACCAGCAGCGGCCAGAGGAAGTTGTTCCACGACGACTCGAAGGTCAGCAGCGCCACCGTGGTGAGCGCGGGCTTGACCTGCGGCGTCATGATCCGGGCGTAGATCCGGAACTCGCCCAGACCGTCGAGCCTGGCCGCCTCCTCCAGTTCCACCGGAAGGTCCAGATAGAACTGCCGGAAGAGGAAGACCGCGAACGGGGTGACGGCACCGGGAATGATCAGCGCCCACCAGGAGTCCAGCCAGCCGCTGCCGCCCTGGCCGAAGATGTCGTTCCCGCCGGCCAGCGGCATGAAGCGGACGATCAGGAACTCCGGCAGCACCTTGGTGTACGTCGGGATCATCAGTGCGGCGATGAAGAGGTAGAAGATGACCTCGCTGCCGCGGAACTTGATCCGCGCCAGCGCGTAACCGGCCATCGACGCCACGACCACATTGATGACGGTGTGACTGGTCGCGATGATGAAGCTGTTGCGTGCGTACGTCGCGAACGGCGCCGCCTTCAGTGCGTCCACATAGTTCCCGAACTCCCAGTGTTCCGGCAGCAGTCCGGCGTCCTGGGAGGCGATCTCCACCGGAGTCTTGAGTGAGGTGAGCACCATCCAGACGAACGGCACCACCATCAGCAGCGAGACGACGGTGAGGGTCGCGTAGAGCGCGATCCGGCCGGGGGTGACCGGCTTGTCGTTCCGCCGAGGCCGGGACTTCTTCGCGACCCTTGGCGCGTGGAGCTCAGTTGTGGCCACGGGTGCCTCCCATGATCCGCCGGTTCACCAGGGTGAAGCCCATCAGCAGCACGAACAGCACCAGTGACTGGGCACAGGCGTAGCCGACGCGGAACTCCCGGAAGGCGGACTTGTAGATCTCGTACGTCATCATCGTGGTGCTGTTGGCGGGACCGCCGTCGGTCAGGATGTAGATCTGGTCGAAGGACTGGAACGCGCTGATCATCGACGTGATGAGGACGAAGAACGTCGCGGGCTTCAGCAGCGGCACGGTGATCGAGAAGAACTGCCGCACCTTCGAGGCACCGTCCACCGAGGCCGCCTCGTACAGCTCCTTCGGCAGGGACTGCAGCGCGGCCAGGTAGATGAGCATCTTCATGCCGATGCCCTGCCAGATCCCGACCAGGATCACGGAGGGCATCGCCCATGAGGTCGACGCGAGCCAGGCCGGTCCGTCGATCCCGACGAACGACAGGATTGCGTTCAGCAGCCCGTTGCCCGGGTTGTAGATCCACAGCCAGACCAGCGCGATCGCGACGGTCGCCGTCACCTGCGGCAGGAAGATCGCAGTGCGGTAGATGCCCCGGGCCTTCAGACCGGTGTGCAGCGCCAGGGCGACGAGCAGTCCCAGCATCATGCCGAACGGCACCGTGAAGAAGGTGTAGATGACGGTGTTGACGATGGACTTGCGGAAGACCGCGTCGCCCATCATCTCGCTGAAGTTGTCCAGACCCACGAACTGCGGCGCCGTCAGCACGTCGTACTTCGTGAAGGCCAGGACCACCGATGCGACGACCGGCAGGCCGATCCAGAGCGAGGCATGCAGCAGCGCGGGCGCCACCATCAGCATGCCGGCGCGTTGCCTGCGGCGCCCCGGCCCCGTCGGTGCCCGGCCGGTGCGCTTCTTGGCGACCGCGCGTCCGTCCGGGGCGGAGGGCGGCGCGGGACGCGCCTTCAATACGGATGTAGCTCCCACTGTGACGGGTCCTTACATCCGGCCGATCGCGGCCTCGGCGAGCCGGCCGAGTTCAGCGATGGCTTCCTTCGCCGACTGGTTGCCTACGATCGCGGGCTCCAGCGTGGGCTTGATCTTCTCGCGGATCTCCATCCAGGCGGGGGTGCCGCCCTCGGAGCACGCGTCGCCCATGCTCTGCAGGGAGAGATCGACGAACTTGTTCTCCTTCACATAGTTGGTGTCGTTGAGATCCTTGAGCCCCGGCACCGAGCCGCGCTGCTTGGCCGCGCCCAGGATCGACTCGGGACTCGCCAGGTACTCGACCAGCGCACGGGCCGCGGCAGGGTGCTTGGAACTGGCTGACTGGGTGACCAGCGTGCCGCCCTGGAGCATCGCCGGCTTGCGGTTGGCGAGGATGAAAGCGCCCACCTTGTCGCCCTCGATCAGCTCCGGGTTGGTGTCTCCCAGCTGGTTCCACAGGGCGCTGGTCGACATCATCATCGACGCCTTGCCGGTCTGGATGTTCGACGGCGCACCGGCGTCGGTCTTCTTCGCGTAGTCGGACGAACCGTCCTTGATCAGGTCCTTGAAGAACTGCAGTGCCTCCACCCCGCGGGCGTTGTTGAACAGCACCTTCTTGCCGTCCGCGCTGAACAGCTGGCCGCCGTTGGCGAAGAGGAAGGTCTCCCAGCACTGGCGCAGGTCGATCGAGAACGGATCGAAACCGAGCCGTCCGTCCTTCGTCAGCTGCTTGGCCACCGCGCGCAGTTCGGCCCAGTTGGCCGGGGTCTTCTTGATCCCGGCCGCCGCGAAGTGGTCCTTGCGGTAGACGACGATGCGGGTGTCGAGGACGACCGGCAGCGCGTACAGCTTGCCGTCGTACCGCGACGGCTCCAGCACCCGCTTCTCGTAGTCGTGCGCGGACGCCAGCTTCTCGGGCAGCTCCGCGATCGCCTTCTTCGCGGCGAACGGCGGGATCCAGCCGACCCCCATCATCAGTACGTCGGGAAGCAGTCCGCCCGCGAGTCCCGTGGTGATCTTCTCGTTGAGCTGGGCGTACGTGGTGTAGTCCACGCTCACCTTGACCTTCGGATGCTTCTTCCGGAAGCCGCCGAGGATCTCCTTCTCCAACAGCGTCTTGCCGTCCGCGCCTTCATAGATCGGGGTGAGGAGCCTGATCTCACCCTCAGCGGGACCGTCGGCGGAGTCGGCCGTCGACGTGCCGGTGCCGCACCCGCCGAGGGCGGCGGCAGCGGTACCCGCGCCGATGGCAGCAAGCAACGACCGTCTTTTGAGTTCCATGGGACACCCCTTTTGAGGTGGAGACTGTGGATCGATCCAGCGACGGCATCCCAACTATGGCTGGGAAGCGCTGGTAAATCGATGCACTGATGCTAGGAACGCCCCGAGAGGGACGTCAACAGCTGATGCTCAAGAATTTTCGGGGAAGTTAACAGGTGTACCGGTGAAGAGAGTTCAGTAAATCGGTACACTAGTCTGGTGGAACGCGTTCCGAACCGGAGGTGGCATGAGCGGGGTAACGATCCATCAGGTCGCGGAGGCTGCGGGGGTCTCCGCGAGCACGGTCTCGAATGTCCTCAACGGGCGTACGGACCGTATGCAGGCGACCACCCTGGCCCGTGTCGAGCAGGCGATTGAGCAGCTCAGCTACCGGCCGAACCGTGCGGCACGGATGCTGCGCACCGGCCGGATCAAGGTCATCGGTCTGATCGTGCCGTCGGTGGCCAACCCCTTCTGGGGGGCGCTCGCCCGCGAGTTGGAGGCCATTGCGCTCGCCGAGGGCTACCACGTGCTGCTCTGCAACAGCGAGCGCGATCCGGCGCGTGAACTCAAGTACGGCGAGGAGTTGCTGGCCGACGGGGTGAGCGGAGTGGTGCTCTGCTCCTCACTGCCGTCGCTCGACCATGTGGCGCCGTTGCTCAGCCGCGGTCTGAAGATGGTCGCCTTCGACCGTACCGCCCAGGCGGGTGACCCCCCGTCGCTGGCCAGCATCAGTGTGGACAACGCGATGGGCGCCGAGCTCGCCACGCGTCATCTCATCGAACTGGGCCATCGGCGCCTCGCGTTCGTCTCAGGCTCGGTCAACAGTGTCAACCGTCGTGAGCGACTGCGCGGCTTCCGCGCGGCCCTGGAGTCCGCGGGGCTCGACCCGGCCGACGCGGTGGTCTGGCCGGGCGCCGACACCACCGAGTTCGGCGACAAGGACGCTGCCGAGCTGGGCCGTAACGCCGCCCGGGAGCTGCTGTCCGGACCGCGCCCGCCCACCGCGTTCGTCGCCATCAACGACATGTGCGCGATCGGGATCTGCCGGGGCGCGAAGGACGCCGGGCGCACCGCCGGACAGGACGTCTCGGTGGTCGGCTTCGACGACATCCTGCTCGCCGATCTCTTCGAACCGCCACTCACCACGGTCCGCCAGCCGCTTCCGGAGATGGCTGCCGAGACGTTCCAGCAGCTGAGGGCCCGGATCGACTCGGCGCCGGTGGCCGGGCGCTCGCTGCTCATCCGGCCGCGCCTGGTCGTACGGGAGTCGACGGCGACGGCGCCGGCCGCTGTGCCTGCCCCCGCATCCGCCTGAGCCGGACAGTGGGCCGGGCTGCGAGGAACAGCGAGTTCCGGGGTGGTTGACGGCAACGTCAGCGGACGAGAGCCGCCGGCGGGCAGTTCTCCGCGGACGACCCCACCGGTCTGGGTGTTCGGCGGGGCGTCGGGTGCGGTGCGGAGGGTGTCGATGGCCTGGAGCTGGAATCGGCGTCGGGCGTGGGCGTAGACGGTGTGGGTGACACCGCTGGAGGCGAGCCGACGCTCGCGACGCGGCTCAGGCGCGCTGGTCGAGACCGGCGTTGAGCGGCGGCTGCGGGGCGTCGAGCAGAGAGGTGTCCACCTCACCGACGCCCCAGCCGTACGCCAGCTTGTGCACTTCCAGCACGAAGAACGAGTCGGTCGAGACGACTCCGTCGATGTGATGCAGTCTGCGGTTCATCAGGTCGGTGAAGTGGTCGGTGTCCCGACAGATCACCTCCGCCATCACGTCGTAGGTGCCTGCCGTCATGATGACGTACGAGGTCTCGGGCAGCTCCCGCAGCCGTCGGCAGACCTCCTGGGCGCTGCCCGGCCTGACCCGGATGCCGACCATGGCGAACCGGTCGAAGCCGATGGTGAGCGGGTTTGCGATGCCGACGATCTGGAGGATGCCGTTCTCCTCCATGCGCTGGACGCGGTATCGCACGGAGGAGGCGGGGATGTCCAGTTCTTCGGCGATCTGGCTGTACGGGCGGCGGCCGTCCGCTTGAAGTGCGGCGATGATCTGGCGGTCGGTGTCGTCCAGGGGGCTGCCACCCAGCGTGCTCATGCTGTTGCTCCGGCTCTCATGTACGGTCCGCCACGTTGTGCGGGCCTGGATCTTTGGTCGTACGGGCCTATCCTGCCCGGCTCATGTCACGCAGTCCGCTGCGGTGGTCATGTGGCGGTTACCTCGTTGCCGGCTCGGTGGGGCAGTGCGGGCCGGGGCCCCGACGCTGGTCGGGGCCCCGGTCGGCGGACGTTCGGGTGAGCGGGGAGCTCAGAGACTGATGACGCCGGTACGGGTGTCGGTCATGTCCATGAGCGTCCACTTGCCGCCGATGCGGCCCCAGCCGGTGGAGCGGTTGCCGGCGCCGCCGAAGGGCATGTTGATGTCCCACCAGTTGTTGCTCTCGTTCACGACGACCTGGCCGACGGCCATTTCCTCGATGAAGCGGAAGGCGGAGGTCATGCTGCGGGTGAAGACGGCACCCTGGAGGCCCAGTTTGTCGTCGTTGGCGATGCGCAGAAGGTCGTCCTCGTCCTGCCCGGTGATGATCGGGACGACCGGGCCGAAGGACTCCTCGCGGGACAGCAGGCTGTCCTCGGGCACCCCGTCCACCACGGTGAACTCGTAGTAGAGGTCCGTGGGGTGCCCTGAAGCACGCTTGCCGCCGAGCAGGATGCGTGCGCCGCGCTCGCGGGCGTCGGCCATGTGGCGGTCCATCTTGGCCGCGACGCCCTCGTTGTTGAGGGGGCCGAGGACCGTCTTGGGGTCGAACGGGTCGCCGAGGGTGATGCGCTGGGCCTCGCGGAGTACGGCCTCGACGAACTCGTCGTGGATGTCCGCGTGCACGATGACGCGTTCGGTGGCGCAGCAGACCTGTCCGGCGCAGGGATAGGCACCGTCGACAGCGGCCTTGGCGGCGGCCTCGACATCGGCGTCGGCGAGGACGACGAGCGGCCCGTTGCCCGAGCACTCCATGATGGAGCGCTTGAGTCCGGCGGCGGACTGGATCTTCGCGCCGGTCGCCGTGGAGCCGATGAACCCGATGGCGTGGATGCCCTCGTGGCGTACCAGCGCATCGCCGGTGTCGCCCTCTCCGGGCACGATGTTGACGAGGCCGTCGGGCAGTCCGGCGGCAACGAACGCCTCCATCGCCTTGAGCACGGTGAGCGGGGTGTTGGCCGGCGGCTTGACGACATGGGCGTTGCCGGTGGCGAGACCGGGGGCGACGAACTCCGCGAGCATGAGCAGCGGGAAGTTCCACGGCGTGATGATGCCCCAAGTGCCCACCGGGCGCTGGAAGGTGAACATCCGCTTGGTGTTGTCGGTGGAGGGCAGCGTCTCGCCGTGCAGTCGTACGGCGTCCTCGGCGTGCAGGTGGAAGAGCTTGGCCGCCTCCTCGATGTCGGCGACGGACTCGGCGAGCGGCTTGCCCTGCTCCATGGACTGGAGGCGGGCGAGTTCGTCCACGCGCTTGCCGAGTTCGGCACCGATGCGGTGGCAGAGCTCGGCACGGGTCCACACGTTGGTCGACGCCCAGGCAGGCTGGGCCTCGTTGGCGGCACGCACCGCGGCGTCGACGTCGGCGGCCGCGGGCAGCGGGAAGGTGCCCACGAGTTCGCCCGTCGCGGGGCTGATGACCTCGTGGGTGGTCCCGGAGGTGCCTTCGGTGTACGCGCCGTTGATGAAGAGCTGGTGCCGGTCGGCGGTCGGGGTGGTCATGCGTTGGCCTCTCTGTCCTGTCCTGACCGGGAAAGGGCGCATCGGCTCCGGACCGCGCCGGCCCGGGTCCGCTGCGATGACTGGAGACTCGCTGGGCAATCGAGGGCTGTCAAGACTGCGGAATGAGCAAAAGTGGAAGCTGATCACTGCCTTTTCGTGAGTATTGACAGACATTTTTCGCCTCCTCTATAACCAGGCGTCATCGACTGTCATGTCTGCGCCCACTCTGAGGGGAACGCCATGTCATCCCAGCCACAGATCCCAGCTCCGCCCTCCTCGGATCCTTCGGACTCGTCGGGATCGGCGGGTGCGTCCGCCCCGGCACTGCCGAAAAAGATGAGCTGGTTCGACGGATTCGCGATGTCGCTGACCATGCCGGCGGCGCTCATCGCCTCGCTCGGCGCCTCCATCGGCGGACTCGGCGCCTGGGGTGCGATCGCCCTGTGGGCGGCCTCGATGGTGCTGGCCACCGCGACGAACTGGATCTACACCGAGATGGCCGCGATGTTCCCCGACTCCTCCGGAGGGATCGCGCACTACGCGACCGAGGGCTGGAAGAAGCGGGCGCCCGTGGTGGGTCCGATCGCGAGCATCGGTTACTGGTTCCCCTGGACGACGGCGCTCGCCGTCTACTCCGGACTCATCGGTTCGTTCGTCCAAGCCCAGTGGTTCCCCGGCCAGGACTGGAGCGTGGAGTTCGGGCCGGTGAAGGTGGACTTCCCGATAGCCGTGGGCCTGCTCGTGATGCTGCTGCTGTTCGGCGCGGCGATGATCGGCCTGCACGTCGCCATGTGGGTCGTCTACGTCACCGGAGGTGCGCTGCTCGTGCCGCTCGCCGTGTTCATTGTTTTGCCGCTGTTCTCCGGTGACTGGAGCGCGCAGGGCCTGCACTGGAATCTGCACGGCGCCGCGGGTCTGCGCGAGGCGCTGGTGTGGCTGTACGTCATGGCGTGGACGTCGTTCGGTGTGGAGGTGTGCGCGACCTTCGCCCCCGAGTACAAGGACACGGTGCGCGACACCTCCCGGGCCCTGCGCGCCGGTGTGCTGTTCTCCCTCGGTGTGTTCATCCTGCTGCCACTGACCCTGTCGGGGTACGTCGGCGAGAAGGCCATCGGCGAGGAGCCCACCACCTTCTTCATCGGAGCCTTCCAGGACCTGGTGGGCGGCGCCTCCGACCTCATGGTGGTCTTCCTCGTCGCCTCGTTGCTGCTCATCATGATCACCGGTCTCGCGGACGGTTCCCGCGTGCTGTACGAGATGGGCAAGGCGGGGCTCACCATCAGGCAGGTGGGGGTGCTGAACAAGCGCGGTGTGCCGGCCCGGGCGCTGCTGGTGGCCCTGGTGCTCAATGCCTTCGTGCTGACGGTGCTTCAGACCCCGCTGGCCATCATCGTCACGGGCAACCTGGGATACATCCTCGTCCATGTGCTGGCGGTCTCCGGCTTCGCGCTGCTGCGAAAGGACCGTCCGGACGCCGTGCGTCCCATCAGGCTGCCCCGGTTCTTCGTGCCCCTGGCCTGGACGCTGGCCGGGTTCCTCACCGTGGTGCTGGTGGTGGGCGCGACCGGCTTCTCCATCACCGGATACGGCGGCTACACGGAACTGGGAGTCGCACTCGCCGTTCTGGTCGTGGCGGTACTGCTCTGGCTGTACCGGACCAAGGTGCAGGACCGGCGCACCACCGGCTCTGCCGTCAGGTGAGGCATGCCCCTCGGCCCCGGGCGTCGCACACCTCTTCTCGCCGCCGCTGCGGTGGAACGCCACATGGTGCGGCCCGCATTGACTGCTGCCGGGCGACAACCATGTGCTGCTGAGATTCTTCGCCGCGCCCGAGAGAGCGGGCCCGTCCCCATGGCGCCGGTTGGACGTGGGGACGGGCCGGGCAACGACTACGGATGCGCCGGTTTGCGGACCATGAGGAATGCCTGGGGGCCTGCGTCCTTCCAGCCCGCCTCGCGCACGAGCCTGGCGTCCACGAGGAGTCCGGCCCGACTCAGGAGCTCGGCCACACGCTCGGGTTCCAGCCAGTAGACGTCGAGCGCCAGTGCATGGCCGTACGCGTGGTCCAGATGCCGGATCTCGTTCCCGGCCTTGAAGGCCAGCAGCAGATGGCCGCCCGGGGCCAGCACCCGGTGGAATTCGGCGAACACCTCGGGCAACAGCTCGGGCGGGGTGTGGATGATGGAGTACCAGGCGACGATGCCGCCGAGACTGCCGTCGTCCAGGTCCAGGGCATTCATCGAACCCACGTCGAAACGCAGGTCCGGGTAGGTCTTACGGGCCACCGCGACCATCTCCGGCGACAGGTCGATGCCGCGTGCGGTCAGTCCCAGGGACTGCAGATGTCCCGTCACCCGCCCGGGACCGCAGCCGATGTCGGCGACCGGTCCGGCATCGGTGGCCTGTACGAGTTCGACGAACGCGGCGAGCATCGCCCGGTCCAGCGGCCTGCGTCCGAGTTCCGTTCTCAAGAGCTCGGCGTAGTCGGCCGCGACGGTGTCGTAGGACGCCCGGGTGGTACGTACGTAGGTGGGTTCGGTCACGACCGAGAAGCGTAGTGGCTCGGTAGCGGCTCGACGGATCGCAGCACGGAGTCCCCATGTCGATGCGGCCGCACACCCGAAAAAATGTGTTGCTCCCGTTCCCGTACGGCCCCACCATCTGCTCATGAACTCGATCACCACCCTCCTGCCGACGACCCCTGCCACTCGACCGGTGCGGGGCCAGCAGCAGTCCGGCCGACCACGGAGGCCGATTCCTCTCCCCGCGTGAGCGCCGCCCTGGTCGCGGGGCTGCTGGCCGGCTTCGGCATTGCCATGCCGGTCGGAGCGGTCGCGACCTATCTGGTGGCTCTCACCGCACGGACCTCCCTCGCAACCGGCGTTGCCGCCGCGCTCGGAGTCGCGACGGCCGACGGCCTCTATGCGCTGATCGCGGTCGTCGGAGGCTCCTCACTCACCCGTGTCATCGAGCCGGTCGCCCTGCCGCTGCGCTGGGCCTCGGCCCTGGTGCTCGTCGTCCTGGCGCTACGGAGCGCCACCACCGCGATCGGCCAGTACCGCAAGCGGCATTCGGTGTCCGGGTCCGACCGGACCCCGCTCAGCCCCGCGCGCGCCTATCTGGGGCTGACGGGTATGACCCTGCTGAACCCCACCACCGTCGTCTACTTCACGGCGTTGGTGCTGGGCAGCCGGGCGACCGCCGCCGCCCCGGACCGACTGGAACAGTCCGTGTTCGTCCTCGCGGCGTTCGCCGCGTCCGCCGGCTGGCAGTTGCTGCTGGCCGGCGGGGGAGCGCTGCTCGGCCGCGTACTGACCGGCGGCCGGGGGCGGCTCGTCACCGCCCTGGCGTCCTCCGTGCTGATCACAGCGCTCGCCGTCCATCTGCTGGTACCGGCGTTCTGACGCGCAACCAACCCGTCGAACCAGCGGCTGCCGGCCGGTCCGAACCGGCCGGCAGCCGCCGCTCTCAGTCGGCGGACATCGTCCACCCGTTCGCCTCGATGCGCCCCGCGTCGCCCGACCTGCCGTCGTCGAAGACGGTCCGGCCGTCGTCCTCGACCCGGATGCCGTCCACGTACGCCCCGCGCCCGACGTACAGCTGATCGGTGGTGTACCGCCACCGCAGCCGCACATCCTTGCCCCGCCAGGCGGCCAGGTCCGCGTCGAGACGGTGCCAGACCCGGCCCGACCAGCCGGAGACGGAGCCCGCCGGATGCGGTTCCGGCTCCGCCCGCTGGGAGTCGGACGTCGTCGCTGCGGTGGTGAAGGGCACCGGCTGCCAGGTCGTCCCGGCGTCCGACGAGGCCTCCAGGAAGAGGTAGTCGGAGCCCGGCTCGGTGTCCCACCACACCGCGCAGCTCAGCGTGGCACGCGAGGATGCCGGACGCAGAGCGGGCAGTGCGAGCGTGGCGGAGGCGGCGCTCGCCATGCCGGAGAACCAGGCGGTACGGCCCCGGGCGGGGCGCACCGCCACCGCCCGCGCCATCTGGTTCGCGGTGGCGACCCGAGGTGCACTGCCGGAGCGCCATGTGCGAACCGGATGAACGGAGTTGCCGAGCACGATCAGGAACGAGTCGGTCGTCGGATCGAGGACCAGGCTCGTCCCGGTGAAGCCGGTGTGGCCCGCTGTGCTCGGGGTGGCCATCGCCCCCATGTACCAGTGCTGGTAGAGCTCGAAGCCGAGCCCATGGGCATCTCCGGGGAACGCGGTGTTGAAGTCGGTGAACAGGAGGTCCACCGAATCCTGGGAGAGGATCCTCGCGCGCCCGTAGACGCCGCCGTTGAGCAGCGTACGGGCGAGGATCGCGAGGTCCCAGGCGCAGGAGAAGACTCCGGCGTGGCCCGCCACCCCGTCCAGGCTGTACGCGTTCTCGTCGTGCACCTCGCCCCAGACCAGCCCGCGGTTCAGGCCGGACCAGGGCAGCCGGGCGTCCTCGGTGGCCGCGATCTTCGGCTTCCAGGCGGCGGGCGGGTTGTAACGAGTGCGGTGCATCCCGAGCGGTGCGGTGATCTCCTCGCGGAGCAGCACATCCTGGGTGCGTCCGGTGATCTTCTCCAGGACCAGCTGCAGCGAGATGAGATTGAGGTCGGAGTAGAGGTACACCGTGCCCGGCGGATTGGCCGGGACCTCGTTCCACAGCAGCCGCAGCTTCCCCTCCCGGGTCGGCTCCTTGTAGAGCGGGATCCAGGCACGGAACCCCGAGGTGTGCGTGAGCAGCTGACGGATCGTGACGTCCTGTTTGCCGCCTCCCGCGAAGTCGGGCAGATACGAGGCGACCTTCGCCTCCAGTTCCAGTGCCCCGCGCTCGATCTGCTGCACGGCCAGGATCGAGGTGAACAGCTTCGACACCGACGCCAGGTCGAAGACCGTGTCCTCGGCCATCGCGATCTGCTGGTCCGCCGGGAACTCCACTCCAGTGTCCGTCTTGTCGTCGTACGCCGCGTACCGCACCGCCTTGCCGATCGGCCGGTGCAGTGCCACCGTGCCTCCGCGTCCGGCGAGCAGCACCGCGCCCGCGTACCACGGGTGTTTGGGGGAAGCGGAGAGGAACCGTTCTGCCTCTGCGACCAGTTGGTCCAGTGGACCCTGCAACAGCCCGGCGCGGTCGGCGGAACCGAGCCGCAGCGTCGGCCGCCCGTCGGCGGCCGCATCCGAAGCGTCCACGGCGCTTGCTCCCGACGCCCCCGACGTTCCCGCCCCCGATTCCATGGCCGACGCCGTCTCCGCGAAGGGAATCGGTGCCAGGGCGAGTGCTCCGCCCAGTGCGAGCATCCCACCGCTCAGCCTGCGTCGGCTGATCCCTCTGCCGGTCGCGTCCTCGGTCATCCGGAACCCCTTCCTACCGGTTGAAAGTAACTTTCTTCATCCAGTCCTACGGTGAAACTTCCTGCCGCCGCAGAGATTACTGTCACCCCTGCCGTCCCGGAGGCCCCCGGCACCACAAAGAATCTGACACTGCATCAGAAAATCTCTTCCTTCGGATGTCCGACTGCGGCATCCTGCCGCCCATGGAGACGGAGCTGAGCAAGAAACTGGGAGTCGAGCACGCCATCTTCGGCTTCACGCCCTTCCCGGCGGTGGCCGCGGCGATCACCCGGGCCGGCGGATTCGGCGTACTCGGCGCGGTGCGCTACACAGCCCCTGACGACCTGGCACGTGACCTCGACTGGATGCAGGAGCACACCGACGGCAAGCCGTACGGCCTCGATGTCGTCATGCCCGCGAAGAAGGTGGAAGGGGTGACGGAGGCCGATGTGGAGGCGATGATCCCGGCCGGACACCGCCAGTTCGTCCAGGACACCCTCGCCGCATACGGCGTCCCCGAACTCGCCGAGGGCGAGGCATCCGGCTGGCGCATCACCGGGTGGATGGAGGAGGTCGCCCGCAACCAGCTCGACGTCGCCTTCGACTACCCCATCAGGCTCCTCGCCAACGCCCTCGGCTCGCCCCCCGCGGACGTCGTGCAACGTGCCCACGACCGGAACGTCCTCGTGGCCGCCCTCGCCGGAAGCGCCAAGCACGCCCGCCACCACGCCGACGCGGGCATCGACATCGTCGTCGCCCAGGGGTACGAAGCGGGCGGTCACACCGGAGAGATCGCCTCCATGGTCCTCGTCCCCGACGTCGTCGACGCCGTGGGACCCCTCCCCGTCCTCGCCGCCGGAGGCATCGGCAGCGGACAGCAGATCGCCGCCGGGCTCGCCCTCGGCGCCCAGGGCGTCTGGCTCGGCTCGCTCTGGCTGACCACCGAGGAGGCCGACCTCCACTCCCGCGCACTGACCCGCAAGCTCCTTGCCGCCGGCTCCGGCGACACCGTCCGCTCGCGCGCCCTCACCGGAAAACCCGCACGCCAGCTCCGTACCGAATGGACCGACGCCTGGGACGACCCGTCCGGCCCCGGCCCCCTGCCCATGCCGCTGCAGGGACTGCTGGTCGCCGAGGCCGTCTCCCGTATCCAGAAGTACGAGACCGGCGCACTGCTGGGCACCCCCGTCGGCCAGATCGTCGGAAGGATGAACACCGAACGCAGCGTGCAGGCCGTCTTCGACGACCTGACCCGCGGCTTCGAACGCGCCGTGGACCGGATCAACCGCATCGCCGGACGGAGCGCCGCATGAACCAGCCGCCCAACGGCTTCTGGGCCCAGGCCACCGCCGACCCCGACCGTACGATTCTCGTCGCCCCCAACGGCGAGACCTGGACCGCGGGCCGCCTGCACAGCGCGGCCAACCGCCTGGTCCACGGGCTGCGCGCGGCCGGCCTCCGGCAGGGCGACGCGTTCGCCGTGGTCCTCCCCAACGGCGTCGAGTTCTTCACCGCGTACCTCGCCGCCTCCCAGGCCGGGTTCTATCTCGTCCCCGTCAACCACCACCTCGTCGGCCCCGAGATCGCCTGGATCGTCTCCGACTCCGGCGCCAAGGTGCTGATCGCGCACGAGCGGTACACCGACGCAGCGACAACCGCCGCCGACGAGGCGGAACTGCCCGTGAGCCAGCGCTACGCCGTCGGCGCGGTCGACGGCTTCCGCCCGTACGCGGAACTGCTCGCGGAACAGTCCGACGCACCGCCCGAGGACCGAAGCCTCGGCTGGGTGATGAACTACACCTCGGGCACCACAGGACGCCCGCGCGGCATCCGCCGCCCGCTCTCCGGCAAGCTCCCCGAGGAGAGCCATCTCGGCGGCTTCCTCGGCATCTTCGGCATCAAGCCGTTCGACGACAACGTCCATCTGGTCTGCTCGCCGCTCTACCACACCGCCGTGCTCCAGTTCGCGGGCGCCGCCCTGCACATCGGGCACCGCCTCGTTCTGATGGACAAGTGGGCGCCGCGGGAGATGCTGCGGGTCATCGACGCGCACCGCTGCACCCACACGCACATGGTCCCCACCCAGTTCCACCGCCTCCTCGCCCTGCCCGACGAGGTGAAGGAGCGGTACGACGTCACCTCGATGCGGCATGCCATCCATGGCGCGGCCCCCTGCCCCGACCACGTCAAACGCGCCATGATCGACTGGTGGGGCCGGTGCGTCGAGGAGTACTACGCGGCCAGCGAGGGCGGCGGCGCGTTCGCCACCGCCGAGGACTGGCTGAAGAAGCCCGGCACGGTCGGGAAGGCCTGGCCGATCAGTGAACTCGCCGTCTTCGACGACGACGGCAACCGCCTCCCGCCCGGCGAGCTCGGCACCGTCTACATGAAGATGAGCACCGGCGGCTTCAGCTACCACAAGGACCGGACCAAGACGGAGAAGAACCGCATCGGGGACTTCTTCACCGTCGGCGATCTGGGCGTCCTCGACGAGGACGGCTATCTCTTCCTCCGCGACCGCAAGATCGACATGATCATCTCGGGAGGGGTGAACATCTACCCCGCCGAGATCGAGGCCGCGCTCCTCAGCCACCCCGCAGTCGCCGATGCCGCCGTCTTCGGCATCCCGCACGCCGACTGGGGTGAGGAGGTCAAGGCGGTCGTCGAACCGGCCGAAGGACACCCCCCGGGCGACGGGTTGGCCGCCGAGATCCTCACCCACTGCGCCGAGCGGCTCGCCGGGTACAAACGCCCCAAGAGCCTCGACTTCATCGACACGATGCCGCGCGACCCCAACGGCAAGCTGTACAAGCGGCGACTGCGCGCCCCGTACTGGGAGGGGCACCACAGAGCCCTCTGAACGCCGGCCGCCCCGCACCGTCCGCCGAGCGCGCCCCGCCCACCTCTGGCAGCGTGTGGCTCATGAAAACGAGCGCGACGGTCCGGTCCCTGGCTACCCAGTGGACCGTGGTTGTGCCGATCATCGCGGCGGTGGCGCTGTTGTTCAGCTGGGGGCGGGCGCTGCCGCCCTTCGCCGTCGCCGTCGTGGCGCTGTGTCTCGCGGGCGCCGTGCTCGCCGCCGTCCACCATGCCGAGGTGATCGCCCACCGGGTCGGCGAACCGTTCGGCTCGCTCGTCCTGGCCGTCGCCGTGACCATCATCGAGGTGGCCCTGATCGTCACCCTGATGGTGGACGGCGGCCCCAAGACGTCCGCGCTCGCCCGCGACACCGTCTTCGCCGCCGTGATGATCACCTGCAACGGCATCGTCGGACTGTCCCTGCTGGTGGGCGCGGTGCGTTCCCGCGTCGCCGTCTTCAACGCCGAAGGTTCCGGCGCCGCCCTCGCCACCGTCGCCACCCTCGCCACCCTCAGTCTGGTGCTGCCGACCTTCACCATCGGCAGACCGGGCCCCGAGTTCTCCACCGCACAGCTCACCTTTGCCGCCGTCGCGTCCCTCCTCCTGTACGGGCTGTTCGTCGCCGTACAGACCGTCCGGCACCGCGAGTACTTCCTGCCGCTCGCCCAGGACGGCCGGCTCAAGGAGGACGAGCAGCACGTGGCGCTGCCCGGCCGGGGCGCCACCGCGCTCAGCGTCGCCATGCTGCTGATCGCGCTGGTCGCCGTCGTCGGCGACGCCAAGTCCGTCTCGCCGACGATCGAGTCCGGCGTGGAGGCCGCCGGGCTGCCGCAGTCGGTGGTCGGTGTCATCATCGCCCTGCTGGTGCTGCTGCCCGAGACCCTCGCCGCGGTCCGGGCCGCCCACCGTGAACGCGTGCAGACCAGCCTCAACCTCGCCCTCGGGTCGGCCATGGCCAGCATCGGGCTGACCATCCCGGCCATCGCCCTGGCCTCCATCTGGCTGTCCGGACCGCTGCATCTCGGCCTCGGCGCCACCCATATGGTGCTGCTCGCGCTGACCGTGGTGGTCGGCGCGCTGACCGTCGTACCGGGACGGGCCACGTTGCTCCAGGGCGGCGTCCACCTGGCGATCTTCGCAGCGTTCGTCGTCCTCGCGATCAGCCCCTGACCGCATGCGATGACCGGCCCCTGACCGTCGGCAGCGATCGGCCCCCGACCGCCCGGACGGTCAGGGGCCGATGTGCCTCCGAAGCGTGTTACCGGTGCTCGCGCACACGCACCACCCGCAGCGCCGGCGAGCGCGCGATGTCCTTCTCGCAGAACCGGGATGTCACCCAGCGCTCACCCGAGAAGAGCTCGGTCTGGTCGCTGTAGTGCGGTGAGTTCGGGTTCGAGGACTGGGAGTACGTGAGCAGGGTGCGGGCCACCGGGCACGAGGAGCCGTCCCAGCCGACCGCCTGGATGTAGCTGGAGCCGGCCGAGATCTCGGTGTACCCACCGGCCGTGGCGTCCCACACCGGTTCGGTCTTGTTCCAGACACCGAGGGACTCCGTACCACCGCCGACCGGGATGCGCTTCCCGTTCCGCACGACCACCTGGTTCGCACCCAGCGGCGCGTCCGGAGCGATCCCGGCCGCCCGCAGTTCGGCCACCGCGTCGGCGAGCGCCGCGGTGACGCGCGGCGCCGCGGTGTTCAGCGTGTGCGGGGTACGAACCGGATCGGTGGGGGAGAAGGGCACCTTCCACAGATCGGCCGCCGACCCGGCGGTGGCCCGGCGCCAGAACCGGTCGAAGAGCAGTGCGCCCCGGCTGCCGGTGTCGAACTTCCGGTCCCAGCGTGCAAGCACGTCGCACGCCGCCGACACATCGACCGCCCTGCCGTCGCTGCCGGCCGCCGTTCCGTCGGGCAGCGCCGCACAGGCGCGCGACAGGTCGGCCGCCGCCCGGTCACCGGCAGGGGCGCGGTTCGCGTACTGCTGTTCCTGCAGGTCGCCGACTGTCAGCCGGCCCTTCGCCGCCATCGCCGACACATCCTCGATCGCGCCGCGGGTCCGCATCGAGCGAGGCGTGCCGATGGTGCCGAAGACCCGTTCGTAGCCGGTCAGCGGTGCGTCGGCGTTGGTCAGCCAGGCGCTGTCGTTGGAGTTCTCGACGTACGGAGCATCCTTGACGGTCGGCATGCGGCCCGGCCCGAAGATGCCCGGCTGTACCGCGTCCGGGTCCGAACCGAGCGCGCAGTCGCTCCTCGAACCGTCCAGCACCGCGAGCCCCGACGACGGATACGTCGCTCTGCCCAGCGGGGTGGAGCACCGCTGCGCGAGATCGTCCGTGATCCGCGGCAGCACCTGCGACTGCGAGAAGAACGAATGGCCCGCGGAATCGGCGGCGACGGTGTTCACCCACGGCAGTCCCTGGGTACGCCGCAGGGCGGCCTGGATGTCCGCGGTGCTGCGTGCCTTGCTGAAGCCGAGACCCGTGTCCGCGGACCGCAGGTTCGTGGCGTTCGGGTCGTTCAGTGCATACGCGGTCGTCGCCGTCCAGGGCAGCGGCAGCCCGGCACCGAGGGAGGTGACGACCGGACCGTACCGGGTCCACCACTGGGTCCGGGTCACCGGGGCGCCGCCCTTCACCTCGACCGAGACCGTGCGCTTCACCATGCGCTCCGGCCTGCCGTCCACCAGATACGCGGTCGGATCGGCCGGATCGAGGGCCAGTTGATGCAGATTGAGGGTGACACCCGTGGCGACGGTGTGGCTCCAGGCGATGTTCGCGTTGTGCCCGATCGACACGGTCGCCGAGCCGAGCAGCGAACCGCCCGCCACGTTCAGCTCCCCAGGGATGGTCTGCTGCGACTGCCAGAACCGCCGCCCGCCCTGCCACGGGTAGTGCGGATTGCCGAGCAGCAGCCCTCGCCCGTTCGCCGTCGTACTGCCCCGGAACGCGACCGCGTTGGAGCCCATGTCGGCGTTCTGCGTGGACAGCAGCCGCTGCGCCGCCTTCGCCGCCTCACCCGGTGGAACACCGGGCGACGCCGGTGCGCCCGTGGGCGGCTGCGCCGCCGTGATGCCGTCGATCCCGCGGCCCTGCCCGCCCAGCACGGACAGCGCGAAGGCGCGGGTCGCGACATCCAGCATCGTCACCGGCCGCACCCAGTCGGCTCCCCGGCAGGCCGGATCGCCGATCCGGTTCTGCTTCAGCCAGGCGTTGTATCCCGCCGCCCAGCCTCGCTCCAGCTCTTTCACGTCATGGCTCTGACCCGCCGGGGCGGGCACTGTCAGCAGCTTCTCCACGGTGCCGCTGTCCTGGACCCCGCGGAAGTAGAGATCGCTGGAGAGATTGCTCGTCGCGGAGGACAGCGAACCGTCCGGAGCCGCGTCCGGACCGAAGTACCGCGACCGCTCGCCGCGCAGCGTCACGAAGCCGTCGGCGAGCGTGCACACCTGGTCGGCCGCCTGCGCCCACCCGTTGCCGAACCCGAGATCCGCGTAGTCCTTCGCCACGATGTGCGGAATGCCGTACTCGGTGTAGCGGATCACGGCGGACAGACCGCCGCCCGACGGATGCCGGGTGTGCGAGGCGTCGGCCACGGCCGGAGGCAGGGACGCCGCCACGGTGAACAGTGCGAGACCGGACACCGCGAGAAGTCTCAGACGGTTACGGAGGGGCAAGGGTCCTCCCAACTGCGCGGGTGATAAAGGCGGTTGCTCGGATGTTCCGAGATGCCACGCGCAACTCAGCCAGCACGCGCGTACCGCTGTCAACAGCGGTGCAGATATCAGAACCCTTGACCGCCCGGTCCCGGCCGCCCAGGATCACGCCATGACAGGTGTACGCAGCTCCACAGTCGACGGCGTCGTGACCCGCAGCGCACGGCGCACCCCCGAGCGCACCGCCGTGCGGTACGCCGACCGGTCCTGGACCTATCGGACGCTGGACACGGCAGTCAGCACCGCGGCGGCCCTCCTCCTCGCCGACCACGGCCTGCACCCCGGCGACCGGGTCGCCTCCTACGCGCACAACTCCGACGCGTACCTGATCGCGTATCTCGCCTGCGCCCGCGCCGGGCTGGTCCATGTGCCGGTCAACCAGAACCTCACCGGCGACGACCTGACCTACATCCTGGAGCAGTCGGGCAGCGCCCTCGTGCTCACCGACCCGGCACTCAGTGACCGCATCCCGGCCGGCTTCGCCGTACGGCCGCTGCGCGACGCACCGGACTCCCTCCTCGGCGCGCTCGCCACCCCGCGCCCCTTCACCCCCGAGCGCGAACCCGCCGCCGGTGACCTCGTGCAGCTGCTGTACACCTCGGGTACCACCGCGCTGCCCAAGGGCGCGATGATGACGCACGGCGCCCTCGTCCATGAGTACGTCAGTGCGATCACCGCCCTCGACCTGCGCCCCACCGACCGGCCCGCCCACTCGCTGCCGCTCTACCACTCCGCGCAGATGCATGTGTTCCTGCTGCCCTACCTCGCGGTCGGGGCGGAGAACACCATCCTCGACGCGCCCGAAGCGGGCCGGATCTTCGACCTCGTCGAGGCCGGGCAGGCGGACAGCCTCTTCGCGCCGCCCACCGTCTGGATCGGGCTCGCCAACCACCCGGAGTTCGCGACCCGCGAGCTCGGCGGGCTGCGCAAGGCTTACTACGGTGCGTCGATCATGCCGGTCCCGGTGCTGGAACGGCTCCGCGAGCGGTTGCCCGCGCTGGCCTTCTACAACTGTTTCGGACAGAGCGAGATCGGCCCGCTGGCCACCGTTCTCGGGCCCGAGGAGCACGAGGGCCGGATGGACTCCTGCGGCCGGCCGGTGCTCTTTGTCGAAGCACGGGTTGTCGACGAGCACGGCAAGGAGGTTCCCGACGGCACGGCGGGCGAAGTCGTCTACCGGTCACCGCAGCTGTGCGAGGGCTACTGGAACAAGCCCGAGGAGACCGCCGAGGCCTTCCGCGACGGCTGGTTCCACTCCGGCGACCTCGCCGTCCGTGACCCTGAGGGCTTCTTCACGGTCGTCGACCGGGTGAAGGACGTCATCAACTCCGGCGGTGTCCTGGTCGCCTCCCGCCAGGTCGAGGACGCCCTCTACACCCACCCCGCCGTCGCCGAGACAGCCGTTGTGGGGCTGCCCGACGAACGCTGGATCGAGGCCGTCACCGCCGTCGTCGTGCTGCGCGAGGATGCCACCGAGCAGCAGCTTCTCGATCATGTACGGGAACGGCTCGCGCACTTCAAGGCCCCGAAGAAGATCCTCTTCGTGGACGAGCTCCCCCGCAACGCGAGCGGAAAGATCCTCAAGCGCGAGCTCAGGGACCGGTTCGCGCAGCCGTGACCCCCTGAGGGCCCTTCCGGAAGAAGGGCCCTCAGCGACGATCGCGCCGCAGTCGATGTCGAGACCGACGCCGTCATCGCGGCGGTCCGAGCGGACGCCAGGAGCCACGCGGTGCTCGCGACGGCGGCGAGGACGGTGACCGGAGCGGCGGGGTGCCGGACGATTCGACGTGACGGCCCGGCTCCCCGGGAACACACGCCAGAAGTGGGCGCCGCCGTCCCGGTGCCTCAGCGCTCGCCGCGGTCGTCCACGATCCGCTTGAACTTGCCGACCGACCGCTCCAGCGTCTCGGGATCGACGATCTCGACCCCGACCGACACCCCGATGCCGTCCTTGACCGCCGCCGCGATCGCCCGCGCGGCATGTGCCCGCTGGTCCGGTGTCGACTCCGCCCGCGCCTCCGCCCGTACCGTCAGCGCGTCGAGACGGCCCTCGCGGGTCAGCCGCAGCTGGAAGTGCGGTGCCACGCCTGGCGTACGCAGCACGATCTCCTCGATCTGGGTCGGGAAGAGGTTCACCCCGCGCAGGATCACCAGATCGTCGCTCCGCCCGGTGACCTTCTCCATCCGCCGGAAGACCCGGGCCGTGCCGGGCAGCAACCGGGTCAGATCCCGGGTCCGGTACCGGATCACCGGCATGGCTTCCTTGGTCAGCGACGTGAAGACCAGCTCACCTTCCTCGCCCTCCGGCATTACCTCACCGGTGAACGGGTCGACGACCTCCGGATAGAAGTGGTCCTCCCAGATGTGCAGCCCGTCCTTCGTCTCCACGCACTCCTGGGCGACCCCTGGGCCGATCACCTCCGACAGCCCGTAGATGTCGACCGCGTCGATCGCGAACCGCTCCTCGATCTCCCGGCGCATCTCCTGTGTCCACGGCTCGGCGCCGAATATGCCGACCTTCAGCGAGGTGGTACGCGGATCGACGCCCTGGCGCTCGAACTCGTCGAGCAGCGTCAGCATGTACGAGGGTGTGATCATGATGATGTCGGGCCGGAAGTCCTGGATCAGCTGCACCTGGCGCGACGTCATGCCACCGGATGCCGGAATGACCGTGCAGCCGAGCCGTTCGGCCCCGTAGTGCGCGCCGAGACCACCGGTGAACAGGCCGTACCCGTACGCCACATGGACCTTCTGTCCCGGACGGCCGCCCGCGGCCCGGATGGATCGGGCGACCACGTCCGCCCAGGTGTCCAGGTCCCGCTGCGTGTAGCCGACCACGGTGGGGCGGCCCGTCGTCCCGCTGGACGCATGGATGCGCCGCACCTGGTCCTCCGGCACGGCGAACATGCCGAACGGGTAATTGTCCCGCAGATCCGCCTTCGTCGTGAACGGGAACCGGGCCAGGTCGGTGAGCGAACGGCAGTCGTCCGGGCGCAGCCCCGCCTTGTCGAACGCCGCTCGGTAGAAGCCGACATGGTCGTACGCGTGCTGCAGCGTGGCGCGCAGCCGCTCCAGTTGCAGCGCCTGCAGCTCCGGGCGGCCGAGCCGCTCCGCCGCATCCAGCAGAGCCGTCATCCGGATGTTCCTCTCCCCGAGTGGGCGACCGATCATTCGGTCGATCGTTACGGGAGCAGTAATTCAGGATGTCCCGCAGCATGGCAAGAGGGGCGACGCATTCGTGCTCAGCCCTTCGGTCCGCCGGTCACGCCTGGACCGTGACCCCGCCTCGTGGCGGACCGCGGCACCGGCCGGGTTCCCGGCCCGGGAGCCGTCCCACATCCTGGATACGCTCATACCGAACACAGCTGCGTCACGGCAGGGGTCCTGTTTGGATGGCGTACATGCCGACCTTCCACGCATACGACGGGACCGGGATCGCCTACCACCTGCTGGGGGAGGGCGAGCCGCTGATCTGTGTGCCCGGCGGGCCGATGCGGGCCAGCGCCTATCTCGGCGACCTGGGCGGACTTGCCGCCCACCGCCAACTGGTGCTGCTCGATCTGCGAGGCACCGGGGACTCCGCCGTTCCGGACGACCCATCGACCTACCGCTGCGACCGGCTCGTCGACGACGTGGAGGCACTGCGCGCCCACTTGGGGTACGAACGCATCGATCTGCTCGCCCATTCCGCGTCCGCCAACCTGGCCGCGCTCTACGCCGCCCGGCACCCGAAGCGGCTGCGCACGCTCACCCTCGTCACCCCCGGCACCCGCGCCGCCGGTATCACCGTCACCGACGAGGACTGGCGCGAGGCATCCGAACTGCGCCGTGGAGAACCGTGGTTCGCGGAAGGCCGGGACGCGCTGGAGTCCATGTGGGCGGGGCGGCGTTCCCTCGGTGACGCGTGGCCCGCGATCGAGCCGTTCACGTACGGACGGTGGGACGCCGCCGCGCGGGCGCACGCCGCCGCAGCGCCCGAGCAGGCCAACTCCGAAGCAGCGAAGACCTATTACCGGGACGGTGCGTTCGACCCGGCCGGCACCGTCGCCGCCCTGCGAGGCGTCACGGCGCCCGTGCTCGTCCTCGCGGGGGAGTACGACGGAGGACCCACCCCGGACCGCGCCGCCGAACTGGCCGCGCTGTTCCCGAACGCGGAGTTCGCCGTGCAGCGCGGCGCCGGGCACTACCCGTGGATCGACGACCCGGGCGCCTTCGTCCGCACCGTCAGCGCCTTCCTCGACCCCGAGGTGCGCAGCGTCCAGGCAGGAGGCATTCGGCTTGCCTACCGGGTGTGGGGCGAGCCGTCCGCTCCGCCCGTCGTCCTTGTTCACGGGCGCTGCGAGTCCAGCCGCACCTGGACGGAGATCGCGGAACAACTCGCCGCCGACCACCGGGTGTACGCGCTCGACTTCCGCGGCCACGGCCTCAGCGACTGGACCGGCCGCTACTCCTTCGAGCTGTTCCGCGACGACCTGCACGCCTTCCTGGAGGCCCGCAATCTTTCCGGCGCCACCGTCGTCGGACACTCGATGGGCGGCGTCGCCGCGTTCCTGCTCGCCGAACGGGAACCGGCGCTGATCGGCAGACTTGTCCTCGAGGAGGCCCCGCCGCTCATCCCGCTCGATCCGCCGCGCCCGCCCGCCCAACGCCCCGACATGGAACTCGACTTCGACTGGCCGGTCGTCCCGTCGATCGATGCCCAGCTGAACGACCCGGACCCGGCGGCCCGCGAGCGCCTCGGCGAGATTGCCGCCCCGACCCTCATCATCGGCGGGGGTCCCGACAGTCACCTCGCCCAGGACCAACTTGCCTGGATGGCCCGACAGATCCCCGACTGCCGCCTGGTCACCATCGACGCCGGACATCTCGTCCACACCGCCCGACCGGCAGAGTTCCTTGCGGCGCTGCGGTCGTTCGGCATGGACCGAGATATCGATGAACCGTTGGCCGGCGGCGTCAGCCTCGGCTGAGCAGGGAGGACAGCACGTCGTACAACGTCGTCTCCGGGTCGGTGACGGAACCTTCCGACCGCCAGGCCACGAAGGCGTCGGGGCGCACCAGCACCGCACCCTCGGTGCTCGTACCGTGCGCCTGTGCCCAGTCCGCCCCGTTCTCCGGCTCCAGGTCGGAACCGGCGCCGATGCCGAACGCGTCGAGCCGCACCGAAAGCCGGTCGGCCACGCGCGCGGCCGCACGGCGCCAAGCGACATCCGCGCCGTCGCTCAGCAACACGAACGACCGCTCGTACAGGTCCAGTGTCGACTTGCGCTCACCTGCCTGACGGACCCACAGATGTGGTGCCCGTGAGCCGGGGTCGCCGTTCAGCCGCAGCCCTTCCGGCACCACCGGCTGTTCGGCGTCGACACCCACCACGGCGCCACGGACATAGCGGTAGCCCAGCGCCACCGGCAGCAGGCCGCCCTTCTTCCCGCCGCCCACACCGGGAGCCGGGGCATATCCGGGGTGGCTGTGCTCCGCCGAACGGGACGAGGCCCGCTCGCTCGTTGCCCGTGCCACGGGCAGCCGTTCCGCCTCGTACGTGTCCAGGAGCCCCGGACCGGCCTCGCCGCGCAGCACGGCGGCGAGCTTCCAGGCGAGGTTGTGCGCGTCCTGGATGCCGGTGTTGGAGCCGAACGCCCCGGTCGGCGACATCTCATGGGCGGAGTCCCCGGCGAGGAAGACTCTGTCCCGGCCGTACCGATCGGCGACCCGCTCCGCGGCGTGCCACGGGGCCTTTCCGGTGATCTCCACGTCGATGTCGGGTGCGCCGGTCGCCCGGCGGATGTGCTCCGCGCACCGCTCGTCGGTGAAGTCCTCCAGTGTCTCGCCCCGCTCGGGGTGCCACGGCGCGTGGAACACCCACTCCTTCTCGTTGTCCACCGGCAGCAGAGCACCGTCCGCCGCGGGGTTGGTCAGGTAGCACACGATGAAACGCCGGTCGCCCAGCACGTCGGCGAGCTTCCGCGAGCGGAAGGTGATGCTCACGTTGTGGAACAGGTCGCCGGGTCCCGACTGACCGATCCGCAGCTGCTCCCGGATGGGGCTGCGCGGGCCGTCGGCCGCGATCAGGTAGTCCGCACGGACGCTGATGTGCTCACCGGTCTCCCGGTTCTTCAGTGCGGCGTCCACCCCTGAGCCATCCGGGTCGAACGTCATCATCTCGGTGGAGAACCGGATGTCGCCGCCCTGCTCACGGGCCTGCGCCAGCAGCACCGGCTCCAGATCGTTCTGGCTGCACAGGCACCAGCCGCTCGGGCTGAACCGCGCCAGCCCGCCGCCCGGGTCGATCTCCTTGAACAGCCACTCCTGGTCGTCGCCGGTCAGCGAACCGGCCTGCAGGATCCCGTGATTTTCCGCGAGCACCGAAGCGGCCTCCCGGATCCGGTGTTCGGCTCCCGCCGTGCGGAACACCTCCATGGTCCGTACGTTGTTGCCGCGACCACGCGGGTGCGTGGAGGTGGCCGCGTGCTTCTCGACCAGCAGATGCTCGATGCCGAGCCGGCCGAGGAAAAGTGATGCGGACAGACCTACCAGGGAGCCGCCCACGATGAGGACGGGTACACGGAGGTCGACGTTCTCGTTCATCAGTTGCTCCAGCTCCGACGCCGTACAGATGCATTGTTCATGCCCGTGCGGGTGCCGTTCGGACGGCTCCCCGGCGGCTGCTCACCTGAACGGTTCATAAATCTCGCGTCGACCGGACCAGCGTTTCACGATCGGTCACGGAGACGCACCCCGCGGTGCGGGGGCGGACGTCACGCATCCGCCGGGAGATACCCCGCTCCGATCCCATTGGACAACCGACGGCCTGCCATCCATGTGGACGCCACGCCGTCTCGTAAGGAGAACGACACATGACCACCCTTTCGGAACGGATCTCGCAGTCCGCCTTCGACGGCTCCAGGCTGCGGGTCGTTCTGCTGCTGGATCTGCACGACGGAGCCCAGAACCAATTCCTCGAGGCGTACGAGCACCTGCGCAATCAGGTGGCATCCGTACCCGGGCACATCAGCGACCAGCTGTGCCAGTCGATCGAGAACCCCTCGCAGTGGCTCATCACCAGCGAATGGGAGAGCGCACCGCCCTTCCTCGCCTGGGTCAACAGCGAGGAGCACGTCCAGACGGTCCAGCCCCTGCACAGCTGCGTACGCGACACCCGGTCGCTGCGCTTCTCCGTGCTGCGGGAGACCGGGAGCGCCTTCGAGAGCACCCTCGAGGCCGCCAAGGGCAACCTGCAGTCCGCCCCCCGGCTGGGCGACGGCGTGGTCCGCCACGCCCTCACCTTCACCGTGAAGCCCGGCAGTGAGGACGTCGTCGCGAAGATCCTCGCCGACTACGACTCCCCGAAGGCGCGGGTCGACGAGCACACCCGGTTGCGCCGCACCTCGCTCTTCATGCACGGAAACCGGGTCGTCCGGGCCGTCGAGGTCGAGGGGGACCTCCTTGCGGCGCTGCGCCACGTGTCCCGTCAGCCCGAGGTCAGGGCCGTCGAGGAGGCCATCAACCCGTACCTGGAGCAGGACCGGGACCTCAGCGACGACAACTCCGCCCGGGTGTTCTTCACCCGGGCGGCTCTGCCCACGGTCCACCACGTCACCGCCGGCCGGCACAACGCCGCGGACATCCGCCGGCACGCGCTGTTCTACCAGGCCAAGGAGGGGTGCGGCATGGCGCTCGCCCGGCTGCTCGCCGGCAACGACGAGGAGGCGGCCGAGGACCGGAACAGCCCGATCGACAGCAGCACCATCTTCCAGCGCGACGACATCGTCGTGCGGCTCCTCGAAATGGTCGGCCCGCTGGACGCGCAGCCCGCTCAGGCGCTGGGCATCGACGACCCCGCCAAGGTGGCCAGGCTCGGACGACTCCTCGACGGCGGCGTCAACGCCGCGCCGACCAACGGCCAGGAGATCTCGCGCTTCCTCAAGAAGTCCGAGATGACCCTGATCACCGATCGGCGGTCCGCGGATTCCTGAACCGCGCGTCAGCACCCTGGGGGGTTCTCGCTCAACCCGTCAACACCACGCGCACTGCGCCAGGAGGAAAGCAGTCATGACCACGCACCGGCCACGCATCGTGGACCTCAGTGAGACCCAGCCCAACCGCAGGCGCGGAGGAGACCTTCGCGCCATGCTCACGCCGACCGCGGTGGGTGCCACCAGCGGCTTCATGGGGCTGGCCATCGTGCAGCCCGGCGACCGCATCGGCGAGCACTACCACCCGTACTCGGAGGAGTTCGTGTACGTCGTGAACGGTCTCCTGGAGGTGGACCTGGACGGGGAACCGCATACCATGCGGCCCGACCAGGGCCTGCTGATCCCTCCGTATGTACGTCACCGGTTCCGTAACGTGGGCGACGTGGAAGCGCGCATGGTCTTCCACCTCGGTCCGCTCGCCCCGCGTCCGGAACTCGGTCACGTCGACACCGAGCACACCGAGACCGCCGACCGGGCCGCGCCGCCAGAACGAACCGAGGCTGCTTCATGACCCGGCGCGTGGCGGTCACCGGAGTCGGTGTCGTCGCCCCGGGCGGAATCGGCGCGCCGGCCTTCTGGGACCTCCTCGCCAACGGACGTACCGCGACGCGCGGTATCACCCTGTTCGACCCGGTGGGATTCCGCTCCCGGATCGCCGCCGAGTGCGACTTCGACCCCGCGGCCCACGGCCTCGACGAGGACGAGATCGCCCGCTCGGACCGGTACGTCCAGTTCGCGCTCGTCGCCGCCAGGGAAGCCCTCGGCGACGCGGGGCTCGACCTTGAGAAGGTGGACCCCTGGCGCATCGGGGTGTCGCTCGGCACCGCCGTCGGCGGCACCACCCGACTGGAGCACGACTACGTCGCCGTCAGTGGCAGCGGCGCCCGCTGGGACGTCGACCACCGCCCGGCCGGCCGCCATCTGGAGCGGGCCTTCTCACCGAGTTCCCTCGCCTCGGCAGTCGCCGAGCAGGTCGGCGCGCACGGCCCGGTGCAGACCGTCTCGACGGGCTGCACCTCCGGCCTCGACGCGATCGGGTACGCGTTTCACTCCATCGAGGAGGGGCGGGTCGACGTCTGCATCGCCGGGGCGTCCGACTCGCCGATCACCCCGATCACCGTGGCCTGCTTCGACGCGATCAAGGCGACCTCCCCGAACAACGACGACCCGGAGCACGCCTCCCGGCCGTTCGACGCCCGTCGGGACGGCTTCGTCATGGGCGAGGGCGGCGCCGTACTCGTCCTGGAGGAGCTGGAACATGCCCGCGCCCGCGGTGCCACCGTGTACTGCGAGATCGCCGGCTATGCCACCTTCGGCAACGCCTATCACATGACCGGGCTGACCCCCGAGGGACTGGAGATGGCCGAGGCCATCAATCGGGCCCTCGGTCATGCCCGGATAGACGGCTCACAGATCGACTACGTCAACGCGCACGGATCCGGCACCAAGCAGAACGACCGTCACGAGACGGCGGCAGTGAAGAGGGCCCTGGGCGCGCACGCCTACGAGGTGCCCATGAGCTCCATCAAGTCCATGGTCGGTCACTCGCTCGGCGCCATCGGCGCCATCGAGATCGCCGCCTGCGTGCTGTCCCTGGTCAACCAGACAGTGCCGCCGACGGCGAACTACGAAACCCCGGACCCGGAGTGCGACCTCGACTACGTGCCGCGTGACGCACGGCCCAGGAAGCTGCGCAGCGTCCTGTCGGTCGGCAGCGGATTCGGTGGATTCCAGTCTGCTGTGGCCCTGACCAGAACAGGTGGGAGGACACCATGAGCACCCGAAAGGCCCGGCGCACCGTTGTCACCGGCATCGGTGTCGTCGCCCCCAACGGCACGACCACCGAGTCGTTCTGGAAGAGGACGCACGAAGGGATGAGCGTCCTCGACCGCGTCACCCGCGAGGGGTGCGAGCACCTGCCGCTGCGGGTCGCAGGCGAGATCAGGGGCTTCGACCCGGTGGACCTGATCGAGGAACGCTACCTCGTGCAGACCGACCGGTTCACGCATTTCGCGATGGCCGCAGCGGATCTCGCCCTCGACGACGCCCGGATCGGCCGGGCCGACTACGAGGGCGACCCCTTCGCCGTGGGAGTGGTGACCGCTGCCGGCTCCGGCGGCGGCGAGTTCGGCCAGCGCGAGCTGCAGCGACTGTGGGGACAGGGGTCCAATTACGTCGGCCCCTACCAGTCCATCGCCTGGTTCTACGCGGCAAGCACCGGACAGATCTCCATCCGGGGCGGATTCAAGGGGCCGTGCGCCGTCGTGGCCAGCGACGAAGCGGGCGGTCTGGACGCATTGGCGCATGCCGCACGGTCCATCCGCGGCGGCACCGACGCAGTGGTCGTCGGCGCCGCCGAGGCACCTCTGGCCCCGTACTCGGTCGTCTGTCAGCTCGGGTACGAGGACCTCAGCGTCTGCGACGACCCCGCCCGGGCCTACCGCCCCTTCACCGCGGACGCGTGCGGCTTCGTACCCGCCGAGGGCGGTGCCATGCTCGTGGTCGAGGAGGAGGCCGCGGCGAACCGCCGTGGGGCCCGGGTCAGGGCCGAACTGGCGGGCCACTCCGCGACGTTCACCGGGGCATCCCGGTGGGAGGAGTCCCGGGAGGGGCTCGCCCGGGCGATCAGCGGTGCCCTGCGGGAGGCCGGCTGTGCGCCGGAGGAGATCGACGTGGTCTTCGCCGACGCCCTCGGCGTACCCTCCGCCGACCGGGCCGAAGCACTGGCCATCGCCGACGCGCTCGGCGGTCACGGCAAGCGGGTACCCGTGACGGCGCCCAAGACCGGTATCGGCCGCGCCTACTGCGGGGCGCCGATGCTGGACGCGGCAGCCGCCGTACTGGCCATGGAGAACGGCCTGATACCTCCGACCCCGAACGTCGTCGATGTGTGTCACGAAATCGATGTCGTCACCGGCCGGGCACGCCCCGCCGAACTGCGGACGGCGCTCGTGCTGAGCCGCGGCCTCATGGGTTCGAACGCGGCCATCGTGCTGCGGCGCCCCACCGCCACCCACGCGTGAGAAGGAGAAGCCCTCATGAACGATCCACTGACCTACCAGGAGCTGGCCGCGCTGATGAAGAAGGGCGCGGGAGTCAGCGTCGACCCGCAGGAGATGGAGAGCCGGCCCGCGTCCGGCTTCGACGAGTACGGCCTGGACTCCCTCGGCCTCCTCGGCATCGTGGGCGTGCTGGAGAACCGACACGGCAGGCCGCTCCCGGCTGACGCCGACCGGTGCAAGACGCCCCGTGAATTCCTCGACCTCGTCAACCACACCCTTATGACAGGAGCCTGAAGTGTCCGGACACACCGAGAACGAGATCACCATCGCCGCCCCTCTCGATCTGGTCTGGGACGTGACGAACGATCTGGAGAACTGGCCGCGGCTCTTCAGCGAGTACGCGGCCGTCGAGGTGATCGAACGGGACGGCGACAGGACGAAGTTCCGTCTGACCATGCACCCCGACGAGAACGGCAAGGTGTGGAGCTGGGTCTCCGAGCGCACCGTCGACCGCGTCGGCCGCAAGGTCGTCGCGCGCCGCGTCGAGCCGGGCCCGTTCCAGCACATGAACATCCGCTGGGAGTACTCGGAGGTACCCGGCGGCACGAAGCTCCACTGGGCGCAGGACTTCGCGATGCGGCCCGACGCACCCGTCGACGACGCGTGGATGACCGACAACATCAACCGGAACTCGCGTGTCCAGATGGAACTCATCCGGGACAAGATCGAGCAGCGCGACCGCGAGCGCCGTACCGCCCCGGTCAACGCCCGCTGACTCCCTGCCCGCCCGCGGCCGGCCACCCGGCCACCCCGGCAGGGTGGCCGGCCGGGTATCAGAAAGGCATCCTGCCCATGCATCACGCTCTGATCGTCGCCCGGATGGCGCCGGAGTCGGCGCCGGACATCGCCGAACTGTTCGCCGCCTCCGACGGCGGCGAACTGCCGCACCTCGTCGGGGTCAACCGGCGCAAGCTGTTCCAGTTCGGCGACGTCTATCTGCACCTGATCGAATCCGACCGCCCGCCGGGGCCGGAGATCGCCAAGGTGCACCAGCACCCGGAGTTCCAGGACCTCAGCGAGAAGCTCACTGCCTTCATCAGTCCGTACGACCCCCAGACCTGGCGTGGTCCGAAGGATGCGATGGCCCATGAGTTCTACCGGTGGGAGCGCGATTCCCGCGCCTGAGGCACACCAACGATCGCCCCGGGTCCGGCTTCAGAGCCGGACCCGGGGCGATTCCGTGAGGCGAAACGGTTCAGCTGGGCACGATGCACTCGAACGCGTGCAGATATCCGTTGACCGGGCTGATGTCGCCGACGATCAGCCCCGCGTCCTCCATCCGCCCGATCAGGCTCTCCTTGGTGTGCTTCGCACCGCCGACGTTGAGGAGCAGCAGCAGGTCCATGGCGGTGGTGAACCGCATCGACGGGGTGTCGTCGACCAGGTTCTCGATGATCACGACCCGGGCACCCGGGCGGGCCGATGCCATGACATTGCGCAGGGTCCTGCGCGTGCTCTCGTCGTCCCATTCCAGGATGTTCTTGATGATGTAGAGATCCGCCTCGACCGGGATCGCCTCGCGGCAGTCCCCGGCGACGATGCTGGTCCGTCCGGCGAGCGCTCCGCCGTCCCGCAGCCGGGCATCGGCGCGCGCGACCACGCCGGGCAGATCCATCAGCGTGCCGCGGACCTTCGGGTGCTTCTCCAACAGGCTGGCGAGCACGTGCCCCTGACCGCCGCCGATGTCGGCGACCTCGGACACTCCGGCGAGGTCGAGGAGTTCGGCGACATCCAGCGCGGACTGCATGCTGGAGGTGGTCATGGCCCGGTTGAAGATCTGCGCCGACTCGCGCGCGTCCTCGTGGAGGTAGTCGAAGAAACCCTTCCCGTACACGTCGGGGAAGACGCTCGTGCCGGAGCGCACCGCGTCGTCGAGCCGCGGCCATACCTCCCAGGTCCAGGGCTCGGTGCACCACAGGGAGATGTACCGAAGGCTGTTCGGGTCGTCCTCGCGCAGCAACCGGGACATATCGGTGTGGACGAAGCTTCCGTCGGCGGTCTCGGCGAAGATTCCGTAGCAGGACAGGGCACGCAGCAGACGGCGCAGCGGCGCCGGCTCCGCGTTCACCTCCGCCGCGAGCTCGGCTGCGGTGGCCGGTGTCTCACCGAGCGCGTCGGCGACGCCCAGCCGGGCCGCCGCGCGCACGGCCGCGGCGCAGGCCGCGCCGAAGACGATCTCGCGCAGCCGCATTCCCGGCTGCGGGGTGTGCAGAGGAGTGGTGGGGATGGGGGTGTTGGTGCTCACGGTGGTCATACCGTCTCGCTTCTTCTCGTGCGGGGGGTCGCGGTCAGCACATGCCGGTCGGTGCAGACGTCGCGCATGTGTTGCCGACGAAGGTGTTGTTCCGTCCGGCTTCCTGGTTGGCCAGGTCCGCGGGCCGGTTGCCCAGCACCACATTGCGGCTGATGGTGTTGCCGGTGTTGTGGGCGCCCACGAAACTCTTGAACAGCACGAGGCCGCCGGAGAGCGGGGTGGCGCCGACGTTGTTCCGGATCGTGTTGTCGCGCACCTTGTTGTCCACAGTGCCGGTGAGGACGATGCCGGAGCCCTGAATGGCGGGGAGCCGGGGGGTCGCCTTGCAGAACTTGTTGTTGTCGGTGATCCGGTTGTTGTGGATGGTCATCACCCCGGCCTGCGGTTTGCCCTCGTCGCCGACGACGAACATGCCGCTGCAATTGCCGGTGGCGGTGTTGTCCCGGATGGTGAGGTTGCGGACCCGGCGGGCGGTGATGCCGATCCGGTTGTTCGTCAGCGTGTTGCCGCGGAGCTGCGTCCCGTGGGTGTCGGTGGCTCCACCCTCCTCGGCCACGGTGTTCGCGACGAAGATGCCGGCGTCGCCGTTGCCATGGGCGGTATTGCTCCGGAGCTCGGAGCGGGTCGACCTCTCCTGGGCGATGCCCCAGACGCCGTTGGTGTCGGAGGTCACCTGCCGGACCTTCAGACCGTCGGTCCAGGACGCCCAGATGCCGTTCTTCTTGAATCCGGAGACGGTGAGGGAGCGGATGCTCACACCGTCGACGGTGTGACCGGACGTGCCCAGTACGCAGACGCCGCTGCCGGCTTTCGCACAGGCGTTGCCGGTCTTGGTCCCGGTCGAGGCCGGCTTGATGACGGTCTTGGCTCCGGTGCCGCGCAGGGTCAGCCCCTGCTTCTTGATCAGTACGCTCTCGTGGTAGGTGCCGGGCTCGACAACGATGGTGTCACCCGTCCGGGCGGCGTCCACGGCGGCCTGGATCGACTGGCCCGGATGGACCGTGCGCACAGCCGGGGTGGCGGCGGAGACAGACGGTTCGGCGCAGGCCACCGCGGTGGCCGAGACGACTGCCATGCACACGAGGTTGGTGATGTGGCTTTTCCTCATGAGCCGAAGCTATGGGCGATCGCCGCCCACTGCCACGCAGGGTGAGCGGACGAGCGTATCCCGTGCCCGAATGGCTTACGACCGGACGGCCGCGTCGCACGTCCGGGGGGTGCTCGCGGTGTGGCGCATTCGGGTGACCCGGCGCGTCTCAGCCCTGGGCCCCGGTGCCGGGCGCGACGACGGAGCGGGCCCACCGGTAGTCGGCCTTGCCACTCGGTGAGCGCTGGATCTGCGGGGCGATCACCAGCTGTCGGGGGATCTTGTATCCGGCGAGACGGGTCCGGCAGTGCGCCTGGACGTCGTCGAGCGAGGGCTCGGCCGCCCCTTCCCGCAACTGTACGACCGCCGCCACGTGGTTGCCCCACCGGGCGTCGGGCACACCCGCCACCAGTGCGTCGTACACGTCCGGATGGGACTTGAGCGCCTGTTCGACCTCCTCCGGGTACACCTTCTCGCCCCCGGTGTTGATGCACTGGGAGCCGCGTCCGAGGACGGTGACGATCCCGCCCGCGTCGACGGTCGCCATGTCGCCGAGCAGCACCCATCGCTCCTCGCCCTTGCGGAAGAACGTCTCGGCGGTCTTCTTCGGGTCGTTGTAGTAGCCGAGCGGCACGTGTCCCCGTTGGGCGATCCGCCCTGCCTCGCCGGGCGCCACCGGTTCGTACGTCGACGGATCGACCACCGCGGTACGGGAGTTGACCTGGAGGCGGAAGCCGTTCTCCGGACCGGAGTCGGCCGTCGCCGTGCCGTTGAAGCCGGACTCGGACGAGCCGAAGTTGTTCAGCAGCATCACGTTGGGCACCAGCGACTGGAACTCTGCGCGCACTGAGTCCGACATGATCGCGCCGGAGCTGGAGACGGAGAACATGGACGAACAGTCGGTGCCCTTCAGCGGTCCCTTCAGTGCGTCGATCAGCGGCCGCAGCATCGCGTCGCCGACCAGCGACACGCTGGTGACCTTCTCCTTCTCGATCGTCCGGAGCACCTCCTCGGGGACGAACTTGCGATGGATGACGACCCGCTGCCCGAAGTTGAACCCGATGAACGCGGTGAGCGTCGAGGTGCCGTGCATCAGCGGGGGAGTGGGGAAGAACGTGATGCCGTCACCGCCCGCGGCCACCCGCTCGGCCAGCTCCTGCGGAGTCTTCACCGGTTCACCGGTCGGGGCGCCGCCGCCGAGGCCGGAGAAGAAGAGGTCCTCCTGGCGCCACATCACACCCTTGGGCATACCCGTGGTCCCACCGGTGTAGATGATGAACTGGTCGTCGGCCGAGCGCGGGGCGAAGCCGCGCCCGGGATTCCCGGCCGCCTCGGCGTCGGCGAACGCCATGGCATCCGGACCGGGGGCGCCCGCCACCGGTGTGCCCACCCGTACGAGGTGACGGAGCTTGCGGGCCTTCGGCGCGGCGGCCGCGACCCGGTCGTCGAACTCGGCGTCGAAGACCAGCCCCGCCAGATCCGCATCGCGGTAGAGGTAGATCAATTCCTCTTCCACGTACCGGTAGTTGACATTGACCGGCACCAGGCGCGCCTTGAGGCAGGCCAGTACGGTCTGGAGGTACTCGATGCCGTTGTAGAGGTGGAGGCCGAGGTGCTCTCCCGGCGTGAGGCCCGCGTCGATCAGGTGGTGGGCGATCCGGTTGGCGGCGGTGTCCAGCTCCGCGTAGGTGAGCCGGCGCTCCGCACCCGTACCGGGGTGGTCGAGGTAGACGAGCGCCTCGCGATCCGGGACCGCGTCGACGACCGACTCGAACAGGTCGGCAAGGTTGTACTCCACCGTTCCTCCTGACCCCGGGGCGCTGAGTGGCTCGGCGGTCATTAGAGCGCCGACCGGCACAACTGGGAAGAGGTGCCGTGGAAGAAATCTGACTGACTGTCAGGAAGCTATTGAACTGGACCCCGACCTACTGCAACCTGTTCTAGATCTGGAGACGGGAGGCAGGCAATGGGTGGTACGGAACACCTCACCGTGCAGCGCGAAGGCGCCACGCTGGTGCTCACCCTGAACAGGCCGGAGGCGAAGAACGCGCTCTCGCTGCCGATGCTGGTCGGGCTGTACGACGGCTGGCTGTCCGCCGACGAGGACGACGGCATCCGCTCGGTCGTCCTCACCGGCGCGGGCGGTACGTTCTGCGCCGGCATGGACCTCAAGGCCCTGGCGGGCAAGGGGATGGAGGGCGAGCAGTACCGGGACCGGATGACGGCCGACCCCGATCTGCACTGGAAGGCGATGCTGCGCCACCACCGCCCCCGCAAACCGGTCATCGCCGCAGTCGAGGGTCACTGCGTGGCCGGCGGCACCGAGATCCTGCAGGGCACGGACATCCGCATCGCCGGCGCGAGCGCCACCTTCGGACTCTTCGAGGTCAAGCGCGGACTCTTCCCCATCGGCGGCTCGACGGTCCGGCTGCCGCGCCAGATCCCCCGCACCCACGCCCTCGAGATGCTTCTCACCGGACGCCCGTACAGCGCCGACGAAGCCGCCCGTATCGGGCTCATCGGCCGAGTCGTCCCCGACGGCACCGCACTGGAGCAGGCCCTCGACGTCGCCGAGCGGATCAATGCCTGCGGCCCGCTCGCCGTCGAGGCCGTCAAAGCCTCCGTGTACGAGACCGCCGAGATGACCGAGACCGAGGGCCTCGCCGCCGAACTGGAGCGCGGCTGGCCGGTCTTCGCCACCGCCGACGCCAAGGAAGGCGCCCGCGCCTTCGCCGAGAAGCGCCCGCCCGTGTACCGGCGTGCCTGAGCCAAGGAGACAACCGTGCCCGACGTCCTCAGCGCACCGCTGGTGGTCGAGTTCCCCTTCACCCGCTCCCTCGGCCCCGTCCAGAGCGCCTTCCTCACCGGGCTGCGCGAGAGGACCGTCCTCGGCGTGCGGACCGCCGACGGAAGAGTCCTCGTCCCGCCCGTCGAGTACGACCCCGTCACCGCCGAGGAAATCCGCGAACTGACCGAGGTCGCCGCCACCGGTACCGTCACCACCTGGGCCTGGAACCCCGCCCCACGCCGCGACCAGCCCCTCGCCACCCCGTTCGCCTGGGTACTGGTCAAGCTGGACGGGGCCGACACCGCACTGGTCCACGTCCTCGACGCACCGGGACCCGGGGCAGTGCACACCGGCATGCGCGTCCGCATCCGCTGGTCCCCGGAGCGTACCGGCGCCATCACGGACATCGCCTGCTTCGAACCGTACGAGGGCGAGATCGGTCAACCATCGCCGCACAACGGCGAGTTCGCGGATCCTGTCACCGGCATCGTCACCCCGGCCCGCCTCGACTACACGTACACCCCCGGCCGCGCCCAGAGCGCGTACCTCAAAGCCCTCTCCGAGCAACGCACCGTCGGAGAGCGCTGCCCGTCCTGCCGCAAGGTGTATGTCCCGCCCCGCGGCGCCTGCCCCACCTGCGGCGTCGCCACGGCCGAACAGGTCGAGGTCGGCCCGCGCGGCACCGTCACCACCTACTGCATCGTCAACATCAAGGCGAAGAACCTCGACATCGAAGTGCCGTACGTCTACGCCCACATCGCGCTCGACGGCGCCGACCTCGCCCTGCACGGACGGATCGGCGGCATCCCGTACGACCAGGTGCGCATGGGGCTGCGGGTCGAACCCGTCTGGACCGGGGAGGGCCGCCACCCCGACCACTACCGGCCCACCGGGGAGCCGGACGCCGACTACGACGTGTACAAGGAGCTGCTGTAGATGCGAGACGTAGCGATCGTCGCTTTCGCGCAGACGGATCATCTGCGGCGCACCGACGAACTCTCCGAAGTCGACCTGCTGATGCCGGTCCTCCACCAGGTCCTCGACGCCACCGGTCTGAAGGCGAGCGACATCGGGTTCACCTGCTCGGGATCCAGCGACTACCTCGCCGGCCGGGCCTTCTCCTTCACCATGGCGCTCGACGGCGTCGGCGCCCACCCGCCGATCTCCGAGTCCCATGTGGAGATGGACGGTGCCTGGGCGCTGTACGAGGCATGGGTGAAACTCCAGACAGGCGAGGCGGATACCGCCCTCGTCTACGCGTACGGGAAGTCCTCTCCCGGCGAAGTGCGCGACGTCCTCACCCGTCAGCTCGACCCGTATTACGTCGGCCCGCTCTGGCCCGACTCCGTCGCCCTCGCCGCACTCCAGGCCCAGGCGCTGATCGACGCGGGCCACACCGACGAGGCCGCCCTCGCCGCGATCGCCGACCGCAGCCGCGCCGCCGCCGCGGACAACCCGCACGCACAGCTTTCCGGTTCGGTCCCGGCCGGTGACTACCTCGTACAGCCGCTCCGCACCGGCGACTGCCCGCCGATCGGCGACGGCGCCGCCGCCGTGATCCTCGCCGCCGGTGACACCGCACGCGCCCTGTGCACCCGCCCCGCCTGGATCCGGGGCATCGACCACCGCATCGAGGCCCACAGTCTCGGGGTGCGCGACTTGACCGACTCGCCGTCGACCCGCCTCGCCGCCGAACGCGCGGGGGCCTTCGAAGGACCGGTGGACACCGTGGAGCTGCATGCCCCGTTCACGTCGCAGGAGGTCGTGCTGCGCAGGGCGCTCGGACTCGACGCCGGCGTCAGCGTCAACCCGTCCGGAGGGGCGCTCGCGGCCAACCCCGTCATGGCTGCCGGGCTGATCCGGCTCGGCGAGGCCGCTGCCCGCATCCAGCGCGGCGAGTCGGACCGGGCGCTCGCTCATGCCACCTCCGGGCCCTGCCTGCAACAGAATCTGGTCGCCGTCCTCGAAGGGGAGGCAGCTCATGCCTGAGGAGCCCGTGGCCGTCGTCGGCATCGGCCAGACCAAGCATGTCGCCGCCCGCCGGGACGTCTCCATCGCCGGTCTGGTCCGCGAGGCAGCCGTCCGCGCGCTGCGGGACGCCGCACTGACCTGGGCGGACATCGACGCCGTCGTGATCGGCAAGGCGCCGGACTTCTTCGAGGGCCTGATGATGCCGGAGCTCTATCTGGCCGACGCCCTCGGTGCGGTCGGCAAACCGATGCTGCGGGTGCACACCGCGGGCTCGGTCGGCGGCTCCACCGCACTCGTCGCCGCGAATCTGGTCTCCGCACGCGTGCATCGCACCGTCCTCACCCTGGCCTTCGAGAAGCAGTCCGAGTCCAACGCCATGTGGGGCCTGTCGCTGCCCATCCCGTTCCAGCAGCCGTTGCTCGCGGGGGCGGGCGGCTTCTTCGCCCCGCATGTGCGCGCGTACATGCGTCGCACGGGAGCGCCCGACACCGTCGGCTCGCTCGTCGCGTACAAGGACCGGCGCAACGCGCTGAAGAACCCGTACGCGCACATCCACGACCCGGACATCACTCTGGAGAAGGTTCAGGCGGCACCGATGCTCTGGGACCCGATCCGCTACTCCGAGACCTGCCCGTCCTCGGACGGCGCGTGCGCGATGATTCTCACCGACCGGGCCGGCGCCGACCGTTCACCGCATCCGCCCGCCTGGGTGCACGGCGGGGCGATGCGCAGCGAACCCACCCTCTTCGCGGGCAAGGACTTCGTGTCACCGCAAGCGGGCAAGGACTGCGCCGCCGATGTGTACCGTCAGGCCGGGATCGCCGACCCTCGCAGGGAGATCGACGCCGTCGAGATGTACGTCCCGTTCTCCTGGTACGAGCCGATGTGGCTGGAGAACCTCGGCTTCGCCGACGAGGGGGAGGGGTGGAAGCTCACCGAGTCCGGCGTCACCGAACTCGACGGCGATCTACCGGTGAACCCCTCGGGCGGAGTGCTCTCCACCAACCCCATCGGTGCCTCCGGCATGATCCGCTTTGCCGAGGCCGCCCTTCAGGTACGCGGGCAGGCGGGCGAACATCAGGTGCCGGGCGCCCGCAAGGCGCTCGGCCACGCCTACGGCGGCGGGGCGCAGTTCTTCTCCATGTGGCTGGTCGGAGCAGAACCGCCCACCGGCTGACCCGGCTGCCGTCCCGGACCGGTCGAACCACCCTTGGCCGCGGCCTGTCCGGGACCGCCGACGGTGGCTAGGCTTTGGCCGGGACGACGAGCGGGAGGAGCCGACGTGGCGGAGAGCACCACCACCCAGCAGCCCTTTGCCGGCTGGGACAAGCCGGACCTCGATCTCAGCAACGCGAACTGGCAGCCGGGCACTCAGGGGGCCGGGGATGTCCAGATCGCCTTCGTCGAGGGATTCATCGCGATGCGCAACGCCGGCAGACCCGGCAGCCCTTCGCTGATCTTCACCCCGGCCGAATGGCGGGCCTTCGTGGTGAACGCCCGCGACGGCGAGTTCGACCTCACCTGACGTCCGGCCTCCTGGGTGCGCGAGCGACCCGACCCGCTCGGGCTCGCCCGGGCAGGTGAGGGCTGGACGGCCGACGAGGAGGCCCTGGCCGTACGGCCCCTGCGCGCCGCCGTCCGGGCTCTCTTCGCGCGTGCCGTCCGCCCCGACGGGCCGAGCCCCGTCGACGTTCGCAGCCCGATGCCCGTGCGGGAGGCACTCGACCGGCTCAACGCCACGGCCGATGCCGTCCCGACCGTCCCGCACCTGGAGTGGCCGGACGACGGCCGCCCCTCGTCTCCGGGCCACCCGACCGGAGGTACGCCGCGGGGGGACGCCCTGCCCGCTACCCCGGCCCGCGCCGCGATCGGCTTTCTCGCCGGACCGGACCGTGCCGCTCTGCGCGCCTGCCGGGCCGCACGGTGCGTCCGCTGCTTCGTCAAGGAGCACCCCGCCAGGAGGGGTGCGCACCGTCCTGCGGCAATCGCACCCGAGTGGCCCGCCGGTCCGAGCGGCGGCACCGCACCCCGCACTCACAGGTGGCGCAGTAGCGTGGTGATCATGACTGGCGAGCGTGATCTTCGAACCCTGCTGAGCGGCCTGCGGCCGGAGCTGAATCCCGGCCGGTACGTCTTCACCACGGTGGCCGGCGGCGCAGTCCCCGCCGGAGTCACTCCCGTGGTGACGGTTGCCGAGCCCGAAGGGCTGACCCTCGTGATCGCGGAATCGGAAGCCCTTGCCGCAGGGCTTGCGTACGACTATGTGGCGGCCTGGATCACCCTTCGCGTCCACTCCGCCCTGGACGCGGTCGGACTCACCGCAGCCGTGGCGCTCGCCCTCACGGACGCGGAGGTCAGCTGCAATGTGGTGGCGGGCTACCACCACGACCATCTGTTCGTCCCCCACGCGCGTGGCACCGAGGCGGTGAGTGTGCTGCAGGCCCTCGCCGCGGAGTCCGACGGGAGGGTCTCCGGTCCCGGCTCCGCAAGGTGAGCCGGGACACGTAACATGTCTGCATGTCCTTCCTCCGCCGCCGTAGCGCCGCCACACCCGCGGGCCCGGATTTCGACGTCCTGGCCATGGACCCGGGCGACTGGCCCGGAAATCTCGGCGCCGGTCTGCTGCCCGCCCCCGACGGGAGCTGTCAGGGCGTCTTCCTGCGGTACGACCTGTTCGGCGGCCGCGGACCCGCGATGATCATCGGTAATCTCCCGGAGGGCTCTCCCGCCCGCGAGACCGAGGAGGGCCAGGTCCCCTTCGAGGTCGCGCAGCTGCTGCTGGCGCTGGAGAACGACGAGCCGGTCGAGGTGACCGGCACTGATGACATGCCCGTGATGCAGGGCGACAATCTGCTGATCGTCCGGCGCGTCAAGCTCTCCGAGACCCGGATCTCCTGCGTCCAGTTCGACCGCAGCGATGGGGTGCTCGTCACCATCGCCAGCTGGGACCGGCCGATCACCGATGATCTGTACACCCTGCTGAAGCCGCTCCCGGCCGAGCTGTTCCAACAGGGCTGAAACGTCCCTGCTTCTCCGACCCCGGCATCCCGCAAGGGCCGTCCGTGCAGATCGGGCGGCCACGGGGTCACTTCCGTCCAAGTATCCGCAGCCTCTGTCCAAGAGGCTGCTTTGTCATGCGCCTTGTCCGAGTAGTCATCGGACCTTTAGCGTCGTGCGGCATGACATCTGGGATCACGCGTCGCACGACCGTCAAGACAGCTGTCGGTGTAACAAGTGCTCTGGCGCTGGGAGTTCCTGCCCTTGCTGGAACGGCCGCGGCCGACAGTACCTCCGATGAATCGCGAGCATCGCAGGAGCCGGAGGGAATCAAGACATTGGTGGATCCGGTGCTCTGGTACCGCGCACCGGCCGCGGGCTGGGAGCGTGAATCGCTGCCGATCGGCGGCGGAGCCCTCGGCGCCGGCGTCTACGGCACGCTCGCCACCGAACGGCTCACTTTCAACGAGAAGACGCTCTGGACCGGCGGCCCCGGCTCCGCCCAGGGATACGACTTCGGCAACTGGACCACCCCCAGACCCGGCGCTCTCGCCGGAGTCCAGCAGCGCCTCGACAGCGAGGGGTCGCTCGACCCGGACTCCGTCGCCGATGAGCTCGGCCAGGCGCGCCGCGGCTACGGCGCCTACCAGGTCTTCGGCGACCTGCTGCTGGACCTGCCGAACGCCCCGGCCGCCCCCGACGCCACCTACCGCCGCGCCCTCGACCTTCGGACCGCGCTCGCCACCGTCGCGTACACCCACCAGGACGCCCGCCACACCAGGGAGTTCTTCGTCTCCCACCCCGGCAAGGTCATTGTCGGCCGCCTCGCCGCGGACCGCCCGGGACAGGTCACCTTCACGCTGCGTTACACCTCGCCGCGCGGCGACTTCACGACCACCGCCGCCGGGGACCGGCTCACCGTAAGGGGCGCGCTCCAGGACAACGGGCTGCGCTTCGAGGCCCAGGTCAGGGTCCGTACCAGCGGCGGCACCGTCACTGCCGGAGCCGGTGGCACGCTCACCGTCACCGGCGCCGACAGCGCCTGGTTCGTCCTTGCCGCAGGCACCGACTACGCCGACAGCTACCCTGCCTACCGCGGCGACGACCCGCACAAGGCGGTCACCCGCACCGTGGACAGCGCGGCCGGCAGGCCGTACGAAAAGCTCCGCGACGCCCATGTGCGCGACCACGGCGCGCTCTTCGACCGGGTCGCCCTCGACATCGGCCAGCAGCTCCCCGATCTGCCGACCGACCAGCTGCGTGCCCAGTACACCGACGGCACGAGCCCCACCGACCGGGCGCTGGAAGCGCTCTTCTTCCAGTACGGCCGCTACTTGCTGATCGCCTCGTCCCGCGCCGGCTCGCTGCCCGCCAACCTCCAGGGCGTCTGGAACAACTCCACCACCCCGCCGTGGTCCGCCGACTACCACAGCAACATCAACCTGCAGATGAACTACTGGCTCGCCGAGGTCACCAACCTCGCCGAGACCACCGCACCGTACGACCGCTACATCGAGGCGATGCGCGCCCCCGGGCGGAGAACGGCGAAGGAGATGTTCGGGACGGCCGGCTGGGTGGTGCACAACGAGACCAACCCGTACGGCTTCACCGGCGTCCACGACTGGTCCACCGCCTTCTGGTTCCCCGAGGCAGCTGCCTGGCTCACCCAGCAGATGTACGAGCACTACCGGTTCAGCGGCTCCACCGACTACCTGCGCTCCACCGCCTACCCGGCGATGAAGGAGGCCGCCGAGTTCTGGCTGGCCAATCTGCGCACCGACCCGCGCGACGGGCTGCTGATCGTCACCCCCAGCTACTCTCCCGAGCACGGCGACTTCACCGCGGGCGCCGCGATGTCCCAGCAGATCGTCCACGACCTGCTCACCAACACCCTGGAGGCCGCCCGCACGCTCGGCGACGCGCCCGCCTTCCGCAGCCGCCTGGAGACTGCCCTCGACCGGCTCGACCCCGGGCTGCGGATCGGCTCCTGGGGCCAGCTCCAGGAGTGGAAGACCGACCGCGACGACCCGGTCGACGACCATCGCCACGTCTCGCACCTGTTTGCTCTGCACCCGGGGCGGCAGATCGAACCCGGAACCAAGTGGGCCGAGGCCGCCAAGGTCTCCCTCGGAGCGCGCGGTGACGGCGGCACCGGCTGGTCCAAAGCATGGAAGATCAACTTCTGGGCGCGGCTGCGTGACGGCAACCACGCCCACAAGATGCTCTCGGAACAGCTGAAGAGTTCCACCCTCCCCAACCTCTGGGACACCCACCCGCCCTTCCAGATCGACGGCAACTTCGGCGCCACCTCGGGCATCGCCGAGATGCTGCTGCAGAGCCAGTACGGCGAGGTCGAGATTCTCCCCGCCCTCCCGGCGGCCTGGCCGGAGGGCTCCGTCCGGGGACTGCGCGCCCGCGGCGGCTTCACCGTCGACATCGAATGGTCCGCGAGGCAGGCCCGCCGCGTAGTGATCACGGCGAGCCGCAGCCGCGAAGTGACCGTCCGCAGCTCACTGTTCGCGAGCGGCAAGAAGGTCTTCAAGGCCCGTGCGGGCGGCCGCTACACGCTGGTCGCCGAGGGCTGAGCGAACAGCGCGGTCACCCGCGCCGCCGAGATGCCGAGCCCCGTGGGGCCACTGAGGTGCCACGGGGCGCCGGTACCTCGCCGCAGATCCTCCTCACAGTAGCGCCGGCAGCCCCGGTGCCAGATCAGGATGCCCGCGATCCAGTGCTTGAGCTCCTGGACATAGCCCGCCAGGATCTCCCTCGCCTCGGCGCCGAGCCCGAAGTCGTCATACAGGAGGGGGAGTTCCTGCTCGGCGACATGGAGGAACTGGCGGAGCCGCGAGTTCATCAGGTCGTGCACGATCGCCACCCCGGTCGGATAGTCGACGCCGAAGAAGTTCTGCACGACCAGGACGCCGTTGTGCACCTCACCCTCGTACTCGATCTCCTTCTGGTACGAGAACAGGTCGTTGAGCAGCACCGCGTAGTCCGCCGCCGCGTTCTCCAGGGAGCGCAGCGGGCCGCTCCGGTAGATCGCCTCCGGCACCTTCCTGCCGTGACCGAGCCGGCACAGACTCATCGTGAGATCCGAACCGAACGTCAGCCGCCGCATCTCGATGTAGTCCACCGGATCCGGGATCCGGTTCTGTGCCTGATTGGCCAGCTCCCACAGCCAGCTGGCCGTCATCGACTCGATGGCCGTACGGAACGCACGTCGCCCGCTGTCGTCCATCGGGGCCGAGGTCCGCTCCCAGAGATCGGCGAGGCCTCGCTCCAGAGCGTTCACCGGCTCCGGCACCGCGGAACCGTCCAACGGCATGAACAGCAAAAGCCGTTCATGTGCCAACCGCGCCCCGGCCAGGTCGCGGGGCCGCCCGTGCACCACCGGAAACCAGTCGTCGCCGTACGTCCCCCAGGTCAGCCACTGCGAGGAGAGGTCCAGTTCGTCGGGCGTCGCGTCCGGATGCAGACCCGCCGCGCACAGCGGCAGATCGATCGCGACGAGCCGCTCCTCGTCCCAGATGTGCGAGCCCGGCACGCCCGGCTGTGCCTCCAGGATCCCCATCCGGCGCGACCAGTCGACGAGCCGGACCCGGGCCCCGTCCAGATGCGGACTGAGCGTCGTGCCGAACGGCAGGTCGAAATCGGGCAGCAGTGACGGACCGACGCGCTGGTACGGCACATGGGTGTGGGTGCGCAGCCGCGCCGACTCCGAACGCGGAGTGAGCCGGATCGATGCCGCGGACATACCGAAGCCGAGGACGGCCTCACCGGCCCCGCCGTTGTTCATGTAGCGGCTGGAACGCATGTGCCACTCATGGCCGCCGGACTGCCAGTCCTGCAGCCCCTTGACATAGGCGAGCACCGCAGCGGTCTGTGCCGGATCGAGCCCCTTCTCCGCGCACAGCGGCCCGAGTTCCGTGAGTGCCGTGTTCTCGAACTGCTGGAGCCGCGAGGTCAGCAGGTCGTTGACCGCCTCGGCCGCCTCCTGCGTGGAGCAGCCCAGGAACGTCTCCAGTACCAGCACGCCGTTGCTGTTCTCGCCCTCGTCCTCGACCTCCCGCTGGTACGAGAAGAGGTCGTTGCGCAGAGGCACTCCGTCGGAGAAGGCATCCCGCAGCACCCGCAGTGCCCGCTCGTCGGCCACCGACTCGGGCACCTCTGCGCCCGCCGCGTACTCCACCAGTCCCGCGGACCAGGGGGCTCCGCCCACCTTCCGACGCATCTCGATGTACTCGACGGGATTGGCGATCCGCCCCTCGTTGATATTGGCGAGCTCCCACAGCGACTCGTGGAGCAGATTCTTTGTCGCCTCCGCGAACCGGGCCCGCCAGGCGTCGGACATGCCCGGCACCGTCCGCGCCCACAGGTCGGCCAGCCCCGCCTCGACCGGATTGGTCGGCTCCGGTGTCGGCGCCCCACGCTCCATCGGCATGAAGGCGGGCAGCCGGTCCAGATACTTCTTTCCGCCCGCCCGGTCCGGGGTGCGCTTGAACAGCTCCAGGAAGTGGTCGTCGAAGAAGAACACCCACACATACCAGTCGGTGACCAGCGACAGGGCCTCCGCCGAGCAGTCGGGATGGGTGTACGCGCAGAGGAGCGCGTAGTCATGGGAGTCGAGGTCCTTCTCCTCCCAGATGCCGGACCCCTCCAGCATCCCTATGCTGCGCGCCCAGGCCCTGGTGTGCTGTCGGGCCTCCTCGACATGGGAGTTGAGCCGCGCCGGACACGGAACATAGAAGTCCGGCAGGGTGAAGGGCTGAGCCATGTGCGTCCGGCCTTTCCGGGAGTCGCCGCGCGAGGTCGCGCGTCGTACCTGTCGTGTCCGCGCGAGCACTACCCCTGGGCCGTCCGGGGCACGCACACCGGGAATTAGTCACACGAAAGGTGCGTCCTGGCGGGAGGCGGCGACACGCTCCGGCGCCTGGCCGCCGCTTGCGTAAAACCCAGGTAACGGCCCACCGCCAGAAACCCGTTGCCTCTTTCCCGTCGCAGGTCAGAGACCCTGCCAGTGGTCTGGTCCAGTGGCTCGACCGGCAACCCCCGATGCGCTCTTGACGCGCCATCACCTCAGGTCACAGAGTGTGCGCCCATAGCAGAACAGTGAGATCGGACCACGTACGACTTTCCATGCGCACAGCTCCAAGAAGGGTTGTCATGACGTCCAAGCAGAGGACCAGACTCACGCTCGCCCTGACCGCCGTCGGTGCCCTGAGTCTCGCGCTGCTCGCCCCCGCGGCGCAGGCCGGTGCGGACGGGGTGCGGCCCGAGTGTCCGAGCGGCCTCGACTGCGACTGGGTCCCGGCGGCCTATCAGCAGACCGGCGATCCGGCCGACAAGGAGACGTACGGCAACTACGACACTGCGGACCGGCCGCACAGCAACAAGATCAAATTCATTGTTCTGCATGACACCGAGGAAGACTTCGACACCACCCTGAAGATCTTCCAGAACCCGCTGAAGCAGACGTCCGCCCACTACGTGGTGCGCTCGGGCGACGGTCATGTCACCCAGATGGTCAAGGGCAAGGACGTCGCCTGGCAGGCGGGCAACTGGTACGTCAACACCCACTCGATCGGCATCGAGCAGGAGGGGGTCGCCGTCGAGGGTGCGAAGTGGTATACCCCCGAGATGTACAACTCGACGGCGAAGCTGGTGCGTTACCTCGCCGACAAGTACGACATCCCGCTCGACCGGCAGCACATCATCGGTCACGACGGCGTGCCGCCCACCAGTGCGGCCGGTACCAAGAACATGCACTGGGACCCGGGTCCGTACTGGGACTGGAACCGCTTCATGGCACTGCTCGGCAAGCCGACGACCGTTCCGAGCGCCCCGAAGAGCAGTCCGCTCGTCACCGTCAGCCCCCGGTTCAAGGACAACCAGCAGGCCTTCCGCGACTGCGAAAAGCGCGTCGACCTGCCGGTCCAGGGCAGCAGTGCCGTCCCGCTCCACGCCGAACCCTCCACCGACGCACCGCTCTTCTCGGACCCCGGACTGCACACCGACGGCTCGCCCGGCACGAACTGTGCGGCCGACTGGGGCAGCAAGATCAGCGCGACCCACCAGGCGGTCGTCGCGGACCATGCGCCCGGTTGGACGGCGATCTGGTGGTACGGCAAGAAGGCCTGGTTCCAGACCCCGGCGCACACCCGGACCACCGTCCCGACCGCCGGCTACGTCGTACGCCCGAAGGAGGGCCGGACCGAGGTGCCGGTGTACGGGGTGGCCTACCCGGAGAAGTCCGAGTACCCCGCGGACTTCGCGGACAAGCGGGTCGGGACGGCGCTGCCGTACACGATCAAGGCCGGGCAGTCGTATCCCGGCGGGGGTGAGGCGCCGACCGGGTTCTTCTACGCCCCGACGATCGATGCGTCGTACCCGCTGGACCACTCCTACTTCCAGGGCCGGGAGAAGTATGTGACGGTGCAGATCGGGCACCGGGTGGCCTTCGTGAAGACGTCCGACGTGGATGTGGTACCGGTGCGGTGAGTGCCGAGGGCGGGGGCGGGCGTCCTGCGGGGCTCCGCTCCCGCACCCGTGCTCCTCATCCGCCGAATGGGGGGATTCTGTCGGTTCGGCTTGATTGTCCGTCCAGGCGGAAAATCGATCCCTTCCTGCCATTGAGGAAGGGGCCCGGGGTGGCGCCCCGGTTTCGGGAAGCGGCGGGTAGGGGGCAAGCCCCACACATGGGGCCTCGCCTCCTACCTCCGTCCCCCCGCCACCTCCCGGTCCACCTGCCCCGGCGACAACGCGTGCTCGATCGCCAGGATCCCCGCCCCCACCGCCGCCGCGTTCTCCCCCGTACGGCTCGGCTCGATCCGCAGCAACTGCGTGGCCAGGGGATGTGAGCGCCGGTACACGGCTTCCCTCACGCCGGCCAGCAGTTGATCGTGTACGGCGGCCAGCGCACCGCCCATCACCACCGTGTCCGGGTTGAAGAAGTTCACCAGCCCCGCGAGGACCTCCCCGACAGCCCGGCCCGCCTCGCGCACCATCAGCACTGCCTCGCGGTTCCCGGACTTCACCAACCGCACCACATCGCTGCCCGATGTCGCGTCCAGACCAAGACCGGCCAGCTTCGCCGCCAGTGACGCACCGCCCGCCACCGCCTCCAGGCAGCCCGAATTGCCGCACCGGCACGGCTCGTCGAGTTCCGCGACGCGGATGTGGCCGATGTCGCCCGCGCAGCCCTGCGCCCCCCGGTGCAGCCGGCCGTCGGCCACGATCCCGCAGCCGATGCCCGTGCCGACCTTGATGTACAGCAGGTAGCGGCAGTCGGGGAAGGCGCGGCGCTGCTCCGCCAGGGCCATGACGTTCACATCGTTGTCGACGAGTGCCCGTACCCCGAACCGGGCGGCGAAGAACTCCGGGATCGGGTACTGGTGCCAGCCCGGCATGATCGGCGGATCGACCGGACGACCGGTGGAGAACTCCACCGGGCCCGGAACCCCGACCCCGATGGCCTTGAGTGCCCTGGGCGTCCGGCCCGCTTCCTCGAGGAGTGCGTGCACGGTCCGTTCGACATGGCGCAGTACGGAGTCGGGGCCGTCCCCGATCGCCAGGGGATTCTCCTGCGTCGCGAGCGTCGCACCGCCGATGTCCAGCAGTGCCACCCTGCAGTGCGAGGCTCCCAGGTCCACCCCGGCCACCGCATGCTCACGGGTCCGCAGTGCCAGCCGGCGAGGAGGGCGCCCCCCGGTCGAGGCGCCGTCCGCGTCCTCGTCCACGAATCCGTGCGCGATGAGCGCGTCCACTCGCTGGGAGACCGTCGAACGTGCCAGCCCGGTGATCCGGGCGATGTCGGCGCGCGTTGCCACGGCCCCCGAACTGATCAGCGCGAGCACCTCGCCGGGCGAGTGCGAGGAGGCGGCGGACAGGCGATCCGACTGCAAAGACATGGCAGTCACCCTAAGGACGACTTCCGCTGCTCACAAGGCAGTTGGTGTTCGATCGTCGGCAAAAGTCTGCGCCAATTCGGCAAAGAGCAATGATGCAGGAACCCTTGACAGTCCAAAGTTGCGTCACGACTCTGCTCAACAGACCACTGACCGAGGAGCCGGTGATGCTGACGATGCAGGGCGTGTCCAAGAGCTTTCTCGGGGTGCGTGTGCTCCACGACGTGGAGCTCAGCCTCGAAGCCGGAGAAGTGCACGCCCTGGTGGGTGAGAACGGAGCGGGGAAGTCGACTCTGATGAAGATCCTCGCGGGTGAGCACTTACCCGACGCCGGGACCCTCACGATCGACGGAACCGAGCACTCCTTCAGTCACCCGGCCCAGGCACAGGCAGCTGGAATCGGCATCATCCACCAGGAGTTCGCGCTCCTGGCCCACCGCACCGTCGCCGAGAACGTCTTCCTCGGCCGGGAACCCACCCGGTACGGACTCGTCGACCGCCGGGCCATGGAACGGCGCACCGCCGAACTCCTCGACCGGATCGGCGCGACCGGCATCAGTCCGAGGACCCCCGTCCACGAGCTGTCGGTAGCCCGCCGGCAGACCGTCGAGATCGTCAAGGCTCTCGCTTCCGAGGTCCGCATCCTGGTCATGGACGAACCCACCGCCCCGCTCGCCGACCACGAGGCCGGACAACTCGCCGCTCTGGTACGCCGCCTGGCCGCCCGCGGGCTCGGCATCCTCTACATCTCGCACCGGCTCCGCGAGGTCTTCGACCTCTCGCAGCGCATCACCGTCCTCAAGGACGGCCGCCGCGTCACCACCCTCACCACCCGCGACACGGACGCCGACACCGTCGTACGCGCCATGGTCGGCAGGGACCTGGGCGCCTACTACCCGCCCCGCGCCCGGCCCGAGGAACTGGGCGAGCAGCGGCTCACCGTACGCGGCGGCGGCAACGCCCGTATCTCCGGCATCGATCTGACGCTGCGGGCCGGCGAGGTCGTCGGCGTCGCCGGGCTCCAGGGCTCCGGCCGCACCGCCCTCGCCCGCGCCCTGTTCGGCGCCGCCCCTTTCACCACCGGCGCCATGACCGTCGGAGGCCGGCCCCTGCGCCCGGCCCGCCCGAGGGACGCCATTCGGGCCGGGATCGCCCTGGTCACCGAGGACCGCAAGACCGAGGGCCTGGCGCTGCGCCAGTCGGTGCGCGACAACGCCCTGCTCGTCACCCGGGCGGTGCCCGCCCGTTCCAGGCCGCCGACGGGCCGTGAGGTGACTGCTCTGCTGGAGCGCGTACGCCTGCGGGCCGACGGCGAGGACCAGCAGGCCCAGTACCTCTCCGGCGGCAACCAGCAGAAGGTCGTCATCGCGAAGTGGCTCGCCGCCCGCCCCCAGGTCCTGCTGTTCGACGAACCCACCCGTGGTGTCGACGTCGGCGCCAAAGCGGCCATCCACACCCTGGTACGGGAACTGGCACGCGAGGGTCTCGCCGTACTGATCATCTCCTCCGAACTGCCCGAGCTGATCGGAATGAGCGACCGCATCCTCGTCATGTCCGAGGGGCGCCTCGCGGGCGAACTCCCCGCCGGAGCTACGGAGGAGACCATCATGCGGGTCGCCACCGGTGGCGCCGAGGCGCGGAGAGGGGCCGCATGACCGCCCTGCGCCCCGACGTCCGGGAACCCGTCTCCAGCCCAAGGACCCGGCGGACGGCGGTGTCGCACTTCACCGGCCCCATCACCGGTGTCTGGCTCGCGGCGCTCGCCGTCACCGTCCTCGGCTGGATCGTCGTCGCCGCCCGCGGTGGGGACTTCCTCACCGTCACCACCGTCGTCGCGATCCTGCAGAACTGTGTTGCCCTCGGCCTCGTCGCCGCAGGACAGACCGTCGTCATCCTCACCGGATCACTCGATCTGTCCGTCGCGTATCTGATCAGCCTGGGCACGCTCGTGGCCGCCGAGACGATGGAGAGCGGCAGCGTCCTCCTCGCAGTCCTGGCCGTCCTCGCGCTCTCCGCCGCTGCCGGTCTTGTCAACGGCTTGATCATCACCGGCCTGAAGGTCAACGCCTTCATCGCCACTCTCGGAACCGCGTTCATCCTGCGCGGCTGGATCGAGGACAACTACACGGGCCCGGCGGGCAAGGTCCCCGCCTCCTTCCAGCACCTTGGCTACGACCGGATGGGCCCGGTCCCCGTCTCCGTCTTCCTGCTGCTGGCCGTCGCCGCCGTCGTCTGGCTGATCACCCGCCGCACCACGCCCGGCCATCACATGTACGCGACCGGCGGCGACGAGCACGCGGCGCGCCTCTCCGGTGTCCGCACCCGCCGCACGGTCGTCCTCGCCCACATCCTCTGTTCCCTGTGCGTCGGCGCGGCCGCCCTCTTCCTCGCCGCCCGGCTAGGCGCCGGAGCCCCGTGGGCCGGCACGGAGGCCCGCTACGACCTGGAGTCGATCGCCGCCGTCGTTCTCGGCGGCACCGCACTCGCCGGAGGCCGCGGGGGAGTGACCGGGACCCTCGGCGGCGTCCTCGTCCTGTCCGTACTCGACAACGTCTTCAACCAGCTCGGCGTCGACCCCTTCTTCAAGAACGTGGTCCGGGGCGTCGTCATCATCGCGGCCGTCGCCGTCTACGCCCGAGGCCGCCGCACCCCGCAGGGGAGGACCGCATGACCACCGCAACCGCCTCGCTCGGTCGCCGCACCGTCCGTTCCCTGGGCACCGGCGCCCCCGTCTACGGGCTGCTCCTCGTGCTCCTCGGCGCCCTCGCCCTGACCGACCCGGGCTTCTACGAACCCGACCGCCTCCTCGCCTTCGTCAGACGCGCGGCCCCCCTCGTCATCCTGGCCGCCGGCCAGTATCTGGTGATCGTCTGCGGCGAGTTCGACCTCTCCGTCGGGGCGATCGTCACCGCGGGCGTGGTCGTCGCCGCCGAGCTGTACGGCTCGTTCCCCGACGCCCCCTGGCTGCTCGTCACCGCCGTCCTCCTGCTCGCCGGAGCCCTCGCCGGTCTGGTCAGCGGACTGATCACCACTCTCCTGCGCGTGCCGTCGTTCATCGCCACGCTCGGCATGATGCTGATCCTCGAAGGCGCTGTCTTCTTCTGGACCGGCGGCTCCCCCCACGGCATGCTGCCCGCCGAGTTCCGCCGGCTCGGCCGCGCAGCCGTGTTCGGCTGGCTGCCCTGGGCCGTCCTCGCCTGTCTCGTCGCAGGAGCCCTCGCCGTACGGCTGATGCGTTCCGACTTCGGCCGTACGCTCCTCGCGACCGGCGACAGCGAACGCGCCGCCGCGCTCGCCGGAGTCCGGGTCGCCCGCGCCCGCACCATCGCCTTCGTCCTCTCCGGCACCGCGGCCGCGCTCGCCGCCGTCCTCGTCGGCGGCTTCTCCGGAGTCTCCGCGCAGGCGGGCCGCGGCTACGAGTTCGAGGCGATCACCGCGGTCGTCCTCGGCGGCGTCGTGCTCGGCGGCGGGCGCGGCTCCGTCATCGGCGCGATGGCCGGAGCGCTGTCACTCCAGGCGCTGTTCACCCTGCTCAACCTTCAGGGCGTCTCCGGAGCCCTGGAATCGACCGTGCAAGGGGTCGTCGTCATCGTCGCCGTCGCCCTCGGCGCCGCCGACTGGTCCCGGCTGCGCCGTCGCCGTACCCACCCCTCGGGAGTGAAACGATTATGAGTACCCGCATGGCCCGACACGCACTCGCGCCCGTCACCGTTCTGTTAGGCGCGGCACTGCTCGCCGGCTGCACGAGCGATGCACCGCCGGGCGCACCCACCGCCTCCGGCAGCGCCGACGGCACCGGATCGGGCACCGGAAAGCAGTCGAAGTTCTTCGACCGGGCCGAGTACGAACGGCAGCTCGCCCTCGCCGACGAGACCCCGCAGGGTCCTGCGGACAAGCCGTGGGAGCAGATGCTCAGCCCGGAGCTCATCGACACGACGCAGTACAAGAAGAAGAGCCCCGGCTCCGTCCACCTCTGCTTCTCCAACGCGGGCGTCTTCAACCCCTGGCGCCAGGTCGGCCTGAAGAACATGCAGGCCGAGGCCGCGCTCCACAAGGAGATCAGCGAGTTCACCGTCCTGGACGCCCAGGGCAAGGACGACAAACAGATCTCCGACATCCAGGAACTCACCGGCAAGGGCTGCGACGCCCTGATCGTCTCCCCGAACACGACCGCCACCCTGACCCCGGCCGTCGAGCAGGCCTGCGCCAAGGTGCCCGTCATCGTCTTCGACCGGGGCGTCGAGACCGACTGCGCCGTCACATTCATCAACCCCATCGGCGGTTACGGGTACGGCGCGGTCGCCGCCGACTTCCTCGTCGAGAAGGTCAAGCCGAAGGGGAAGATCCTCGCCCTGCGGATCTCGCCGGGCGTCGACGTTCTGGAGACCCGGTGGTCGGCCGCGAAGGTCGCCTTCGACAAGAGCGGACTGGACGTGGTGGACGTGAAGTTCACCGATGGCGACCCGGCCAGAACCAAGTCGATCGTCAGCGACGTACTGACCCGCAACGGCGACATCGACGGCGTGTGGATGGACTCCGGTGCGACGGCCGTCGCCGCCGTCGAGGCGTTCGAGGACGCGGGCAAGGACGTGCCGCCCATCACCGGCGAGGACCAGCAGGACTTCCTCCAGGCGTGGAAGGAGAAGAAGCTCACGGCCATTGCACCGTCGTACCCCACCTTCCAGTGGCGCACCCCTGTCATCGCGGCGCTGAGGATCCTCGGCGGACAGCAGGTCCCCAAGGAATGGAAGCTCCCGCAGCCCACCGTCACCCAGGACACCCTCGACCAGTACCTCAAGCCCGGCATGCCGCCGCTGCACTACGCGATGTGCGGCTGCGAGAAGCTCCCCGGGTTCCCGAAGAAGTGGGGAGGCAAGGAGTGAGCGCCGCCCTGCCGCTCGGGGCCAACCCATGGATCTGGCACTCCCCGGTGACGTACGAAGCACTGGGCGACGTCCTGCCGCTCCTCTCGGCGTGGGGTTTCGACTGCGTCGAGATCCCGATGGAGAACGAGCGCGACTGGGAACCTGTGGCCGTCACCAAGCTCCTCGAGGCCTCGGGGCTCGCCCCGGCCGCGGTCGTCGCCGTCATGCCACCGGACCGCAATCTGGTGCGTACCGGCCCACGGACCGTCGCGGTCACCCAGGACTATCTGCGCCGCTGCGTCGACGCCGCCCATGCCCTGTCCGCCCCCACGGTGGCCGGACCCGTCTACACCGCGGTGGGCCGCACCTGGCGGATGGACTGCATCGAACGGGCGGCGGCCTACGCGGAGTTGAGCGAGAACCTCGCCCCCGTCGTCGACCATGCGCGGGCCGCGGGCGTACGGATCGCGGTCGAGCCGCTCAACCGCTACGAGACCAGCCTCCTCAACACCGTCGGCCAGACCCTCGACGCCCTGGCCGGACTTCCCGAGGACACCATCGGCCTGGCGCTCGACACCTACCACCAGAACATCGAGGAACGCTCCCTGCCCGATGCCGTACGCCGCGCGGCGGGGCGCATCGTCCACGTCCAGGTGTGCGCGAACGACCGCGGCACCCCCGGTGCCGACTCCCTCGACTGGCCCGGCTTTCTCACCGCACTCACCACGAGCGGCTACCGGGGGCCGCTCTGCATCGAGTCGTTCACCGCGCACAACGACGCCATCGCGATCGCCGCCTCCGTCTGGCGGCCGCTCGCCGACACGCAGGACGCCATCGCCACCGAGGGACTGGCCTTCCTGCGCCGCACCCTCGCCACCATCCCCGGCCCCCGCTGATCCCCCTCAAGTCCCTTACGGATCCCGACCCCAGAAAGGACCCAATCCGTGAGCCAGCCCGTAATCTGTCATGCTCGTGACATACGGCGGGCGGTCATCGCATTAGTGAGCGCACTGCTGCTCGCGCTGACCGCACTGCCCGCAACCGCCCAAGCCGCCACCGCGGCCAAGGGCCCCGCCTTCCGCGTCCTGCTCTTCACCCGCGCCGTCGGCTATGTGCACGCCTCCATCCCGGCCGGCGTCAAGATGCTCAAGGAGGAGGCCGCCGCCAACAACTTCGCCCTCGTCGAGAGCGCCGACCCCACGGTCTTCGACGACGCGAAGCTCAAGGACTTCGACGCGATCGTCATGCTGCAGAACTCCGGCATGGTCTGGGACACCGATGCCCAGCGCCAGGCGATGCAGACATACGTGCGGGGCGGTGGCGGTGTCGTCGCCATCCACAACACGCTCGACATGGGAATCGAGTCCGAATTCCCCTGGTGGGACCAGGCCATCAACGGCGGCGTCCACATGCCCGCCCACTCGCCCGGCGTCCTCCAGGGCACCGCCAAGGTCGCCGACCGCGTCCACCCCTCCACCGCCGGACTCCCGGAACGCTGGGAGCGCCCCGAGGAGTGGTACAACTTCGACAAGAACCCCCGGGGTGACGTCCACGTCCTCGTCACCGCCGACGAGACCACGTACAACCCCGGCGGCTCCGCCATGGGCGCCGACCACCCCATCTCCTGGTGCCGCAACACCGAGGGCGGCAAGGTCTGGGCCACAGCCATGGGCCACGACACCCCCGCCTACAGCGAACCCGCGTTCCGACGCCACGTCCTCGGCGGCATCGAGTGGGCCGCGGGCCACAAGCCCGGCGACTGCGGCGGCACCGTCTGGAGCGGCTACGAGAAGGTCACCCTCGACGACAACACCGCCGACCCGATGGAGCTCGACGTCGCCAAGGACGGCCGTGTCTTCTACATCCAGCGCAGCGGCGAGGTGAACATCTACGACCCGGCCACCCACGCCACCAGCACGGCCGGCAAGCTCGACGTCTACACCGGCGGTGAGGACGGTCTGGTCGGCATGGAACTCGACCCGTCCTTCAAGGACAACCACTGGATCTACCTCTACTACGCCCCCGCCGGCGCGTCCGAAGACGTCAACCGGCTCTCCCGTTTCACGGTCAAGGGCAACACCCTCGACCTCGCCAGCGAGAAGAAGCTCCTCGACGTCCCCGCCTACCGCGACCGCACCTTCCCCGAACCCGGACACACCGGCGGCGCCGTCGAATTCGGCCCGAACCGCACCCTCTATCTCGGAGTCGGCGACGACACCCCGCCCAACCTCGACCCCAACTGGCAGGGATACGCGCCACTCGACTGGCGCGAGGGCAAGCAGATGCTCGACGCCGCCCGCACCGCGGGCAACACCAACGACCTGCGCGGCAAGATCCTGCGGATCAAACCGAAGGACTCCGGCGGCTACACCATCCCCAAGGGCAACCTCTTCGCCGAGGGGACCGCGAAGACCCGCCCCGAGATCTACGCCATGGGCTTCCGCAATCCGTTCCGCTTCACCGTCGACCCGAAGACCGGCTACGTCCATGCCTCCGACTACGGGCCCGACCGCGGCCTGCCGACGACCGACCGCGGACCCGAGGGCCTCGTCGAGTACAACGTGATCAAGAAGGCCGGGAACTTCGGCTGGCCGTTCTGTCACGGCAACAACCAGGCGTACGCCCCGTACAACCCGGACACCAAGGAGGTCGGCGCCAAGTTCGACTGCGCCGCACCGGTCAACCCCTCGCCGAACAACACCGGTCTGACCGAACTCCCGCCGATCCAGCAGCCGGAGATCTGGTACGGCTACGGAGCGTCGAAGGAGTTCCCCGAGGTCGGCAGCGGCGGCTCGGCCCCGATGAGCGGGCCCGTCTACCACTACGACAGCAAGAACCCGTCCACCACGAAGTTTCCCGCCTACTTCGAGGGCGCGAGCTTCTTCTACGAGTGGTCGCGCAACTTCGTCAAGGAAGTCCGCTTCGACCAGGACCAGAAGCTCCTGAAGATCAATGACTTCCTCTCCTCGCAGAAGTTCAACAAGCCGATGGACATGACGTTCGGCCCCGACGGATCGCTGTACGTCCTCGAATGGGGCAGCTCCTTCGGCGGCGGCAACAACGACTCCGGGCTCTACCGGATCGACTACGCGCAGGGGAAGCGCATCCCGGTCGCCAAGGCCACCGCCTCCGCCACCGACGGCCCCGTCCCGCTGAAGGTCGACTTCTCCAGCAAGGGCAGCAACGACCCCGACGGTGACGCACTCAGCTACGCCTGGGACTTCGACGGCGACGGCACGTACGACTCCACCGAAGCCGACCCCAGCCACACCTACACGGCCAAGGGCGACTTCGTCGCCCAGCTCAAGGTCACCGACTCCACCGGCAAGTCCGGCTACGCCAACATCCCCGTCACCGCCGGGAACACCACCCCCAAGGTGACCATCGACTTCCCGGTCAGCGGCAAACTCATCGAGTTCGGCGACAAGATCCCGTACAAGGTCACCGTCACGGATCCCGAAGACGGCCCGGTCGACTGTTCCAAGGTCACCGTCAACCCGGCCCTGGGACACGATGACCACGAGCATCCCACCACCGACCTCGCCGGCTGCGAAGGCACCGTGGACACCGGCGACCTGGGCGGCCACCCGGAGGGCGCCGACCTCACCTACGTGCTCAACGCCAAATACACCGACCGGGGCGGCGACGGCGTCTCAGCCCTCACCGGCTACGGTCGCGCCGTGCTCCAGCCCAAGCACAAGCAGGCGGAGTACTACGACGCCCAGTCCGGCACCCGGATCGTCTCCCAGGCAGGCGCCGAGAACGGCAAACGCATCGGGGACATCTCCCACGGCGACTGGGTCGCCTTCGAACCGATGAGCGTCGAGGGCATCGGCTCCGTCAGCTATCAGTTGTCCTCACCGTACGGGGTCGGCGCGATCGAACTGCGCGCGGACGCTCCCGACGGCACGCTGCTCGCCACCACTCCCGTTCCCAATACCGGCGGCTGGGACACCTATCGGCCCACCCCGGCCGTACCCGTCCAGGAACTGAAGGGCACCCACAAGCTGTACCTCGTCTTCACCTCGCCGCAGAACAACTCCTTCGACGTGGACGCGGTCGACTTCAGGAGCTCCTGACCCTCCGCCCCGTCCGACAGAGCACAGCACGCACAACAGCGTGCCGCGGGCCCGATGTGTCGGCATCGGACCCGCGGCACGCATTTCCCGGACAGCGCAGCGTCAGCGAGTGCCCACCGCGGCACGCACCGCCCGCCGGGCCATCGCGCAGTCGTCATGAAGCCGACGCAGCAGCAGCCGCTGCTCCTCGCCCGACGGCAGCGCACCCGGCCGTTCCTGAATCCCTACCGTGACCACGCCCTCCCGCATGGCCCGCTGCACCGCCGTCTCGTACGTACGGATCTCCCGTGTCAGGACGAGCATCAGGTTCACCAGGAACGCATCCCGCGCCGCAGGCCCTGCGGCCTGTGCCAGCTGGCTGATCTGCCGCCGCGCCACCGGCGCGTCACCCAGCACCGTCCACAGCGTTGCCAGGTCGTACCCCGGCAGATACCAGCCCGCGTGCTCCCAGTCCACCAGCACCGGACCCGTGGGCGACAGCAGGATGTTGGAGAGCAGGGCGTCACCGTGGCAGAACTGCCCCGTGCCGTGGCGGCCGCCCGCATGCGCCAGACCGTGCAGCAGCTTCTGCAGGTCACCCAGATCACGGTCGGTGAAGAGCCCCAGCTCGTGGTAGCGCGCGATGCGGGATGCGTAGTCCAGTGGGGCGTCGAAGAGCCCCGCGGCCGGTCGCCACGCGTTGACCCGGCTGATCGCGCCGAGCGCTGCCCGCACATCGGCGCGGGGCGGAGCCTCCGTAGGGTGCCTCGTCAGCGCCGCCACCCGTCCCGGCATTCGCTCGATGACCAGGGTGCAGTTCTCGGGATCCGCCGCGATGAGCCGCGGTACCCGGACCGGCGGGCGGTGCCGGACGAACGCCCGGTATACCGCTATCTCGTGGCGGAACCGCTCGGACCATGCGGGAGAGTGGTCCAGTAAACACTTGGCGACCGCCGTCGTGCGTCCGGTTGTGCCGACGATGAGCACCGAACGCCCGCTGCGCCGCAGCACCTGGACCGGATTGAACTCCGGGCAGATCCGGTGCACCGAGGCGATCGCCATCCTCAGCTGTGCACCCTGCGGGCCGGACAGGTCCAGCCGTCCGCTGAGGGGGCCGGAACCCGGTGCCGCCGGTCTCCGGGGCCGGACCGTGCCGGGAGCCGGCGGTGCGGCGCGGCGGTCGAGGTACGGTCCGCCGCCCGCCCCCAGCGGACGCAGCGGTCGGGGCGGGGCGGACACGGAGGACGATGCTGTGTACATGGGCGAGACAGATCCCTTCGTGCGCCGACAAGTTGCGTGCACCGCCCCGGCCGGCGGCCGTTCGGCACCCTGGGGAGTACCTAGGGCTGCCGGACGGGGTGGCGCTTTCCTACCTGACACCGGACCGCGGGTTGCGGACCATCTGGCGGACCCTGGCGAACCCTGGCGAATAGTCGCAACGCATCTGACAGGAGGTTAGTGTCAACACAGCCGAGAACCTGGGGGCTTGACGTGACCGGAGAACCCAACACCCGCCTGTCTGACCTGTTCGGCCTTGCCGGCTGGTCCAAGGGCGAACTCGCGAGAATGGTGAACCGGCAGGCGGCGGCCATGGGCCACCCGCAGCTGGCCACCGACACCTCGCGGGTGAGGCGTTGGATCGACATGGGGGAATCCCCACGCGATCCCGTGCCCGAAGTGCTGGCTGCCCTGTTCACCGAGCGGCTCGGTCGTGTCGTGACCATCGAGGACCTCGGGTTCGGCCGGCGCGGGCGTGTGGGGAAGCGGCGAGAGGACGGGACGCAGGACAATCCCGACGAACTGCCGTGGGCGCCCGAACGGACGGCAGCGGTCCTCACCGAATTCACGGGAATGGACCTCATGCTCAACCGACGCGGCTTGGTGAGCGCGGGCGCCGCGCTCGCCGCAGGATCGACCATCACCGGCCCCATGCAGGACTGGCTGCACACCGACCCCGTTCTGGCGGCCGACGCTCCACGGATCGACGATCCCGTCCACGCGGACCAGGCCGGTTTCGACCGGTACGAGGCCGCTCCCATCGGATCGGAGGAGATCGAGGCGCTGGAGCGGTCCGTCGAGGTGTTCCGCGCCTGGGACGCCTCCCGGGGCGGCGGACTCCAGCGGAAGGCCGTCGTGGGCCAGCTCAACGAGGTGGGCGGCATGCTCGCCTACCGCCACCCCGACCATCTGCAGCGCCGCCTCTGGGGCGTCGCCGCCAACCTCGCTGTTCTCGCGGGGTGGATGTCCCACGACATCGGTCTGGAACCCACCGCCCAGAAGTACTTCGTGATCGCCGCCCATGCGGCGCGCGAGGGAGGCGACCGCCCGCGCGCGGGCGAGGCGCTCTCCCGGGCGGCCCGCCAGATGGTCCACCTGGGGCGTCCCGACGACGCCCTGGACCTGATGAAGCTGGCCAAGTCCGGTTCAGGGGACATGGTGCTGCCACGCACCCAGGCGATGCTGCACACCATCGAAGCGTGGGCACAGGCATCCATGGGCCGCGGGCAGGCCATGCGCCGTACCCTCGGCCAGGCCGAGGACCTCTTCGTATCGGACAAGGGAGATGTGCCGCCGCCCAGTTGGATGCAGATGTTCGACGAGGCGGATCTGCACGGCATGCAGGCGCTGGCGTTCCGTACGCTCGCCGAGCACGAGCCGGCGGCGGCGATCGTCGCCCAGCGCCATGCCAAGCAGGCACTGGAGCTGCGCGTCAACGGGCGCCAGCGCTCCAAGATCTTCGACTACATCTCGCTCGCCTCGGCGTGCTTCATCGCCGACGACCCGGAGCAGGCCGACCGTTACGCACGGCTCGCCCTGGTGTCGATGGGGGAGACCTCCTCGCACCGCACCTGGGACCGACTGCGCGAAATGTACCGGCTCACGGGTCAGTTCGCGGGATACGCGAAGATCCAGGACTTGCGCGAGGAGATCGAGCTCGCCTTGCCGCAGAGTTCGATCATCAAGCGACCCAGGCGTTCGGAGATCTGATCGGCCGACGCCGCGAGGAGGAGGAGCGCCCACCACCGCCGAGCACAGCATGCGTAGGGGTCTCGGCCGTCTGCGTTCCTGTGCCGTGCTCTGATTCGCTCTGCTCTCGTGCTCCGGCGGCCTACCGGGCGTTCACGCCCCGATGCGGGCGACCAGCACGCATGCGTCGTCCAGGCGCTCGGTCCCGCCGAACTCCTCGACGACGGTACGTACGCACTCCTGTGCCGTGCGGGCCTCGGCGAAGCGCGGTGCGAGACCGAGCAGTGCCTCCGGGCCCGCACCCCGGTCACTGCGGCGGGTCAGTCCGTCGGTGTGCAGAACCAGCACATCACCAGGCAGCAGGTGCACTTCGTGCTGCTCGTACGCGACCCCGGACGCGGCACCGAGCAGGACCCCGTCCGGCGGGGGCAGCGGGCGTCCCGCTCCGTTGCGGAAGAGCAGTGGCGCGGGATGGCCGGCCTGCGACCAGGCGAGGGTGCCGGTCGCCGGTTCGAAACGGCAGCACACCGCGCTGCCGAGCGCGGGCTGGGCCGACGATTGGAGTAACTGGTTGAGATGGCCCATCAGAGCGCCCGGCTCGATGCCGGCGACGGCCATGCCGCGCAGTGCGCCCAGCAGCATGGCCATGGCTGTGGTGGCGGGGATGCCATGACCGGTCAGATCGCCGACCGTGAGGAGCGTTCTGCCGTCGGGCAGCTCCAGTGCGTCGTACCAGTCGCCGCCGATCAGGGCGCTGGAGTCCGAAGGCAGAAAGTGGGCCGCGACATCCAGTGCGCCGGGTCCCTGTTGCGGCAGGCGCAGCGAGCCGCGCCACGGGGGCAGCACGGTCTCCTGCAGCTCGACCGCCATCCGTCGTTCGGTCTGCGCCATGTGCTGCTGGCGCCGGATCGACTCACGGGTCCGGCCCACCACGCGCTGGCTGCGGCGCAGTTCGCTCACATCGCGCAGAACCGCCCACATGGAGGCGGTGCAGCCGTCCGCGTCGAGGACGGGCTCGCCCATCATGTGCAGGGTGCGCATCCGTCCGTCAGTCCGCAGAATGCGGAACTCGCCGTCTATCGGCTTCCCGTCGACCAGACAGGCCGTCACCAGAGAGGTGAGCAACGACTGATCCTCGGGAAAGAGCACAGACGGAAGCTCGTCCAGCGACAGTGGTCCCGCCTGTGGGGACCGGCCGAAGATCTGGAAGAGCTCCTCCGACCAGCTGACCTCGTCGGTCAGCAGATTCCACTCGACGCTGCCCACACGGCTGAGCAGTGAACCGGGCTGCGGCTCGTCGAACGGCTTCTCCTGGGCGGGCTCCGGCTCCTCGGCGAGCTGCTCCGCATCCCCCGTCGGCATTCCTTCCTTCAGTTGTCCCAGATGCGCGCCGAGATCGTCGAGATGATGGACCGCCAGTTCGCAGAGCGCACGCTGCCAGCGCAGCTGCGGATCGTCCTCGTCGATCAGGACGGCGTCGCGCCGCACCGCGTCCACGTCTCCGCGCAGCCGAAGGGTCCGGTCGATCAGCACATCGACGGCATCGCGTTCGGGCGGCTGCGGGGTGGGGCGGCCCGCGGACAGATGGGGCGGCATCTCGTACTCCGATACAGGCACGGCACGACCAGGTCTGAAAGGTGACCGATGACGACTGTGGCACAGGCCGAGGATGCCCGTAAGCGATTTGGCCACACTCGATACGTAGTTGCATCTGACATATGCCATAGGCTGCCTGGGTGGCGGATTTTCCGAACAGCCTTGCTGTAGAGGAGTGTTGATGCAAGTCATCCGGCGTGTGCGGCGCCGCGCGCGCCGGAGTGCGCCGGGTCCCGCGGGTCGCGCGGCACCCGGTCCGGGCATATGCGAGGAGCCCCTGTGGATGTGCAGGGGCCCCGGGGGCCGATGGTGGCCTCGGCTAACAGACGGCGATGCGCCCGTACGAGCCGACCTTCTACTTCCATTCCAGGGTCTCGCCCGGGAACGTGGTCCAGCACTGCTTGTCCGGACCGTTCTTGATGACCAGCTGGATGTGCATGTTCTTTCCGCAGTTGTTGGTCGTCCAGGCCGTCTTGTTCTGCTTGACGACCTCACGCGCGATACAGGCGGGCGCGGTGTCACCCGCGGCGGCCACCGGGCCCGCCGCGGTCAGCGTGGCCGCAGCGATCAACGAGCGTCGTCGCTCTTCGTGGCGCCGTCCGCGAAGGGCGACGGATGGGCGCCCGCCACCTCCTGCAACACCTGACCGTTCCTATCCAGTGTGCGTGAGTGAGTCCTGGACCCACTGTTGCGTACTGGGCGCATCCCGAGCGGTGTGGGATGCGCTGGGTTCCCGCGTTCGCGTCCCGTTCGGTGACGGCCCTCCGGGGGGCCGGTCCGTTGCGGGTGGGCGGGTTCCCTCACGTCCTCGGGCGCCTGGTCCGGCCTGGGCGGTCCGATGCCCCGCACGATCGCTCCGGTCGTGCGGGGGCGGTGCCGTCCTTCCCCAAGCTCTCAACTCCGTTCGAGCAGGGGATACCCCATCCCGGACCGGGTGCCCGAGGGCGCGTCGTCCGATCGCGATGCCCGCGGCATCGTGACGGGACATGGTGCGGCGGGGGGTGACCAGTGGTTTCTGCCAGTGCTGGGCACCCCACAAAGTGGTGTAGGCGGGGTCGACCGCGACAATGCTCAGGCCGTGTTCGGCGGCCATGGAGACGAGCCGGGCCTTGAGTTTCCCGGTCGGGATGCCGGAGATGAGCTGCCGGAACCGTTTCCTGCGGCCGTGTTTCTCCCGGGTCTTCTCGGTGGTGAAGTCGAGGTCTTCGATGCCGATCGCCGCGACACCGACACGCCTCGCCCAGTGGATCAGCCGGGTCAGCGCGTGGCGGATCTGCGCGTCGCGGTGACCGGCGGTGCCGGACAGGTCGAAGCCGAAGCGGCGTGGGTCTCCGAGGGGGTTGCCGTGCCGGTCCAGGTGGTAGGCGGCGAAGTGGTCGGCGTTGGTGTCGACGCCGATCATGCCCCGGGCGCGGGCGGCCTCCAGCGGGATGGTCTGCACGACGGGGCGCTGCCAGGACGCGGTGAGGTACCAGCGGCCGCGCCGGGTGTCGAGGTGGATGCGGTAGGCCACAGCGCGGTTGGCGGTGATGCGGTCGGCCCACTCCGCACCCCGGTGCGCGAACGCGATCCGGGTGGTGAGGACGTACCGGCCGTGCTGGGCGTTGGCCAGGTGCGCGAGCGGGGCAGGCAGTCTGATGGACACTTCGCCGTCCGGGGTGACGCGGATCGTCTCGTTCCCGAACCGCTTCCCCGACTCACCATCGGCCCCAATGAACCAGCGCCCCGCCTCCCACCGTTGCCGCCACTGCTCCTCGGTGAGCCGGGCCTGGGCGAGGTGGTGGCGGGTGTTGAGCAGACGTCTGCCGCCCCGCACCACGCGCACCCGTCCGGCCTGCCACTCGGCGACAACGGCCGCATGCCGCGCCTCCAGCATCGCGAGGCGGCGGGACTTGCGGAACCACTCGCTCTTCGACCGGTAGCCACCCGCCGCCCGCTTGGTGCCCTTCTCCCCGATCGGGAGGGACAGGCGGTGCCGCAGCGTGCTGATCCCGGCTGCCAGCGTTTGGATGTGCGCGGCCTGGCAACGGCGCGCCAGCGCCCACTGGTCGTGCGTGGCCTTGGTGATCGCCCCCGCGATCCGCGACGACGACAGCGGCGTCAGGTCCCGCTTACGCGACGCCCACGTCTGAGCGCTGTGCTCCAGACCGTCCGCACAGCGGGCCCTGAGATCACGGGAAGCGAGCGCACCCTGATGCTCACCGACCGCACGCAGCACCATCTCGTCCCGGGAGGTGAGGTGCTTGAAACGGTCCCGAACCGCCACCCCGCAAGGCCCCGGCACCACGAAGGGCACGGCCAACTCCCGCACACCACCCACCACATCACCCCCGCCCTCAAAGGCCAGCCACCCGCTGTCCAGCCCAACGAGCAGCAGCCGCCAAGGTCACCCATTCGACCCCAGAACCCCCGTTCCCACCCCCACAAACCCGCTGACGGGACTCACTCCCGCACACCACCACTCACTTCAGCTCAGCAAACCGACAGCAGCTCACAACCCTGCGCCTCCGGTGCGAGGTTCGCAGCCACCCCTGGCCGAGGCCGACATCGAGTCTGCCGTGCGCATATCCGATCGGCGACGGACACGCTGCGGAAGCCGAGTCCTCGGCGGCGCTCGCGGCGGTGGCCACGGCTTCCGGCCCCGCCTGCGGGCCGAAGGCGGGGAGGTCGATGCCTGGGCGAGGGGTGCGCACGGGGGGTCTCCTCGGGTTCGGCGGGGGGCGTCTGCGGGATTGCGATACCCGACATTCAAGACCGGCGACGCGCCTCACCCTGATCGCTGCGCGCCGATGTCCGGGGCGGGAATGTCACCGGACCCACCCGCGTTACAGCAGCAGAACGAAAACGACACCCATTCCCACAAGCTTGGAATCGGGGTCGGTGGAAACGACCGGAGGTGCCCATGGCACGCAGTGAAACCCGCCCCGTCGTCACTTTGAGGTCGACGGCCGGTACCGGACAGACCTATGTGACCCGCAAGAGCCGCCGCAACAACCCCGACCGGCTGGTGCTGCGCAAGTACGACCCCGCCGCGGGGCAGCACGTCCTCTTCCGCGAGGAACGCTGACCCCTCGAGCCCGACCGGCAGTAGCAGGCCCTCCCCACAGCAGCAGGAAAGGAACGCGCATGAAGCCCCGCATCCACCCCGTCTCCCGTCCGGTCGTCTTCCGCGACCGTGCCGCGGGGGTCGCCTTCCTGACCCGCTCGACCGCCGACTCCGACCGGCGCGTGGAGTGGGAGGACGGCGCCAGCTACCCGGTCATCGACGTGGAGACCTCGTCGGCGAGCCACCCCTTCTACACCGGCACCCATCGCGTGCTGGACACGGCGGGCCGGATCGAGCAGTTCCGGCGGCGCTACGGGACCACGGCGGCCGTCGGGCGCTGAGGCTCGTGGGTCGCGTCACAGTGAGCGGTACGGATTCGAGGGAACGGAATCCAATGGTTTATCGTTCACCTATATGTGGATGACGCGCACAGCGCCCACCCCCAAGCTGCCCCGGCTGGATTCCCCCGATCCGGCCGGGGCCTCTCTCTGCCCGCCCCTCATTGCCGTGATGCGCGCCGTGGCACCACCTCGACCAGCAACGCACCTGCCGCCGGCACCGCCGCGACCACGGCTGCGGTGCCCGGCCAGAGCCGTACCGCCAACGCCGTGACCGCCGCACCCGCCACGACGGCGAGAAGCCGGCCGATCACCCAGCCGTCCCCCTCGCGCAACGCACCCAGCGCCACGCGGCTGACGAGGGATGTCAGCGTGCCGGTGAAGTAATTGGTCGGCGTCGGGCGGATGCGACCCTGGATTCCCATCGCCAGGGCAATGACCGCCAGCAGCCCCAACCGGCCCCAGTCGGACGTGACCGGGTCGAGCCCCCACACCACGGCTCCGGCCGCGAGCAGCGCCACCTCGACCAGCAATATCACCGACAGCCGGTACCGAAGCCGCTCACTCATCCACGCACCGCACGCGACGCCGCAGCCGTACGCGACGAGCGCGGTCACGACACGCAGCGCCACCCCCTCCTCCCCGGCACCGGCGGCGGAAACACCCAGCAGCACCAGATTCCCCGTCATCACCCCGGCGAAGACCTGGCCGACGCAGATGAAGACGAACGCATCCGCCGCGCCGGACGCGGTGGAGAGCAGTATCAGGACCCATTCGCTTCGCGGATCGCGCACGGAACCCGTGCTCGGCCGGCCGGTGGGCACAGTGGGACTGGACACGCCTGACACCCTAGGGTTCGGTGGTGTGAACAGACACATACACATCGCGCGACTCCACAACTCCCGCCACGTCGGCGGATAGCAGGGCGCCGAGGGACACACAGCCCGGTGGGGCCGGCTCTCCTCGAACCGGCAGGGACCCGTCAGCCGACGGCGCGCGGTACGACCGTCGAGAGCACCTGAGTCAGTGCGTGCCAGTCCGCGGTGATGATGCTGGCGCGCCGTCCGGAGAGTTGAGTGACGGGCAGGGGCACGGAAGCCGGCCGTTCGGAGTTCGACAGGGACAGCGGGTCGACAAGCGGGCCTGCCCTGCTCCTTTGGTGGTCCGCCGGGGCATGGAAGGCCGTTCCCCAGGTGTGGCCGTGATCGATGCGGGCATTCGGGTGCCATGACTGCAGAGGCGGACCGTACGGAGAGGCGACGGAGGGTATGGGGCGCCACGCTGCTGCGTACGCTCGTGCTGGTGGCTGCCCTCGTGGCCCTGACCGCCTTCTCCTTCGCTCTGGCGAATGTGACGCTGACCCCGTCATCGGCATCGGAGGACCTCGTCCGGTCCAACCTTCGGCCGGGAAGATCGCTGCGGCAGTACGCCGAGGACTACACCTTCCTCGCGGCCTGCAAGCAGGCCGGTGGAAACCTGCTGCTGGGCGTCCCGTTCGGCATCCTGCTGCCGATTCTCGTGCCGCGCCGGCTCCGGATGCTGCGCATGGTCCTGCTGACGGTGACGGTGATGGTGGTGATCGAACTCGTCCAGGGCGCCCTGGTCACCGGGCGCGCCTTCGACATCGATGACGTGATCCTCAATACGAGCGGTGCGCTGCTCGGATATCTGCTGGTGGGGCGGCGGGTCAGCCATCGCTATCACGTGCTGGCGAACAGAACGACCAGGTCGGAGGCGGCTGCGGAGCCGAAGGCAAAGCCTGGTCCCCAGCCGAGGTCAAAGCGGAAGCCTGCGTCGAGGTCCGAGCCGAAGTCCACGTCCAAGCCGAAGTCCACGTCCAAGCCGACGCCCACATCCAACTCGAAGCTGACCTCCACGTCCAAGCCGAAGCCCAAGCCGAAGCCCAAGCCGAAGTCCAAACCCAAGCCGAAGTCCAAGCCCAAGGCCCGGAGCGGGGCCGCGACCGGCCGAAGCGCGCCCGGGCTGGTTGCCTCCGGACGCTCCCTGTTCGGCCGGCTGCTGAGCCGTGGCCGTTGATCGGTGAGCCGGGTCCGGGCGGGGGAGCGCCCGGACCCGGCCGTCACGGTTTCTGGAGCGCCGGGTAGGCGTTCTTCATGAGCAAGGAAGCCGGCACTGACGCTCGCTCCAGAGCCGAGCGTGCCCTTCCATGACTCGTTCGCCGCCGTGATGGTCCTGTCCGACTGGGACCACCGGGCGTTCCAGCCCTGAGTCACCTTTTCCTGGCCGGGCAGATCGAAGACAAGGCTCCAATTGCTGACCGCGGAGCCGTTGTTGGTCACGATGACGGATCCCTGGAAGCCGCCGTCCCACTGGCTGACGGTGGTGTACTCCACCGTGCAGACCGGGGCGGATCCGGAGGCGGTGACCACATTCGCATGAGCCACTCCGTGCAGTTTGGACATACCGGCTTCGGCACGTCGACTGATGGAATCGCTCCCACTGGTTCAAGGCTCGTGCTCGACCAGGTGCACCCCCCATGTATCCGAGCCCCAAGGAGGGCCCTGCGATGTCACCGGGAAGTGCGCGAAGACCGTGGGCGCCCAGGAGATTCGGCAGAACCGGAATGCGATCAGCCGTACGGATCACTGCCGGGATCCGCCCGGTCCGGCGCGGCCCGTTCGGACACCCGATCGGCCCGTGGCCGATTGCGGGCCCCTACCGGCGGGCCCAGCGTGGGGTGACGTCGTAGGTGCCGATGGCGTACGCATCGTCCGCCGAGGAGGAGCGACATGACTGAAGCCCGATGGACGGGCCCCAGGGGGGCGGACGCGGGGGAGTGGCTCCCTGTGCTCGACATCGTCGAGCCGGCGAGGCAGCGCCGGCTCACGGTGCTGGTGCGGCTGTTCCTGTTGATCCCGCACTTCATCGTGTTGTTCTTCCTCTACATCGCGGCCTTCTTCACCACCATCGCGGGCTGGTTCGCCGCCCTGGTCCTGGGGCGGCTGCCCGAACCGGTCTTCCGCTTTCTCGCCGGATATCTCGGCTACCAGACGCGGGTCGGCGCGAGCGCGATGCTGCTGATCGACCGCTATCCGCCGTTCGCCCTGACGCCGCCGCCGGACTATCCGGTCCAGATCGAGCTGCGGCCGACGGAACTCAACCGGCTGGCCGTCTTCTTCCGCCTGATCCTGATGATTCCGGCAGCGGTGGTGTCGGGACTCGTCACCTCCGGCTGGTGGGCACTGTCCTTCATCTGGTGGCTGATCACACTGATCCTGGGGCGCATGCCCCAGCCCCTCTTCGAGGCCTCGGCCGCGACACGCCGGTACGAATTCCGCTTCGACGCCTACTTCATGATGCTCACCCCGGCCTACCCCAAGGGGTTCTTCGGCGAAGAAGCTCTTTCCGTACCCGAGCAGCAGCCTCGTTCCGCCACCCGGCCGCTGATCATGAGCGGAGCGGGGAAGGCCCTGCTGATCCTCTTCCTGGTGGTGGGCGTGGCCACGAACATCACCACCTCCGCCACGACCGACTGGTCCTCGGACCGTACTGACGGCTGGTGAAAGGCCTGGCAGGATCCGGTGGCCGACGGGCATGATCTGGCGATGACATGGACAGCGCCAGACGCGACGCGCAAGCCCGGATCCCTCGTCGCCGGTGAGCGGGAGATGCTCACGGGATATCTCGCATGGTTCCGCAGCACCCTGCTGCAGAAGTGTGCCGGCCTGACCGGTGAGCAGCTGGCCGAACAGACCGTACCGCCGTCCAACCTCACCCTTCTCGGGCTGCTTCGCCATATGGCGAAGGTCGAACGCACCTGGTTCCGGGAGCGTTTCGCCGGTCAGTCGCTCGACCCGATGTACGACCCCGCCAGGGGCAAGGACGCGGACTTCGAGGACCTGGACCCGGCGTGCGCCGCCGACGACTACGCGCGCCTGGTCGAGGAGTGCCGACTGGCGGACGCCGTCATTGCCGACGCGTCGCTCGACGACACCTTTGTCCACGGCGGCGAGGTCTTCTCGCTGCGCCTCGTGCACGTCCACATGATTGGGGAGTACGCGCGCCACATCGGCCACGCCGATCTGGTGCGGGAGCGGCTGGACGGGGTGACGGGGGCCTGAGGCGGCGCCGAACGACGACTGTCCAGCCGGCTCGGGGCGGTTCGGACCGGCTGGGCGGTCGACTGTCCGGCCTCCCGGGAAGTCACCCGGCCGTTCGCGTGCCCCCTCGGTGACCTGCGGCGCCCAGGTCCTCAGGCGACGCCGCTGATCCCCGTGTCCCGGTGTTCGGTGTGCTGCCGCGCTGTGCACGGCCCGGGAGCCGGATCGAGCAGGGCGATGTCGCCGGCCATGGCGGCGAAGCGGCCCTCGCTGATCCCGGCCGCCGCCACGCGGCGCCGCAGGGCCGCCGCCAGGGCCGTGGAGGCCTGGGCGGCCGCTGTCAGGCCCGCAGGTGTGAGGGCGGCGTATGTCACCCGGCGGTCGGCCCGGGAGGGCCTTCGCTCCACAAGGCCCGCCTCGCTCAGCCGGTCGACCACCTTGGTGGTACCGGCGGTGGAGAACCCCATCAGCTGGGAGAGCTGATTCATCGGCGCGGCATGGTCAGGCACCGTCAGCAGGTACCAGAGCACCTGGACCGACGAGGACGCGGAGTGCGAGGCCCGTTCCACGTCCTCCAGCAGCTGATCGCCCAGCCGTCGCAGCCCGCTGTGCAGGGTGTTCCACTGCAGCAGCAGTGCTGCGTCTTCGGCCCTGGGGCAGCCGTCCGTCTGTTCAGCCGGTGTGGTCTCTGCCATGGGTCCGGTCCCCCACCCTTCCGACGTGCAGTGATCTCTGCAAGGGTACGTCAGCGCGCTAATATCTCGCTGGCTACCTAATTGCCAGCGTTACGTTTACTCTTAAATCAAGCGCTGAACGCCACCGTCTATCTGGAGAGCTCCGATCTCATGACCAATCCCGCCGAGACCACCCGCTCGACCGAATCGGCCGCCACCGGCAGCTGGACCCTGGACCAGGACGCGACCACCGTCGCGCTGCGACACAAGACGATGTGGGGTCTCGTCAACGTCAAGGGCGCCTTCACCGACGTGACCGGCGAGGGAGAGGTCGACGCCGACGGTTCCGCGCGTGGCTCCGTCACCCTCGACGCGACCTCCCTCGACACCGGCCACGCGAAGCGTGATGCGCATCTGCGCTCGGCCGACTTCTTCGACACGGACCGCTACCCGACGCTCGTCTTCACCGTCGACCGTGCCACCCCCGATGCCCGCGGCAACGTGGAGGTGGCCGGCCGGCTCACCGTCCACGGCACGACCCGGCCGCTCACCTTCTCGGCCCGTACCACCGAGTCCACCGCGACGGCGGTCACCCTGACTGCCGAGATCGACGTCGATCGTGCCGATTTCGGGCTCACCTGGAACAAGGGCGGAATGATCAAGGGACCGGCGACCCTCTCACTGACCGTCCGATTCGTGCACCTTCCGGCCTGAGCAGATGCGTCTCGTCAGTGCTCCCGCTCGCCGCACACGGCGGGAAACACCACCGCGCCCGCCGGTAGCGCCCCGGGCGGGACACCGACGACACGCAGACACGCCTCGAAGCTCGCGTCCACGGGCGGATATTCGACCCGGACCGCATCGAGACCGGTGACACCGTCGGCGGTGTGCAGTTCGGCGGGGTGGGAGCCGTCCGGAACGGTGCCCGCCAACACTCCGAAGGCCGACGTGTCGCTGCCCGTCCCGACACAGTCGTCGATGACGAAGCGCCAGTGCCCGGCCGCTTCGGCGAGCAACGAGGTGCCGGCCCTGCCGTGACCGGCGAGCAGCTCGCGGCGCGCACGGATGTGGTCGGCGAGTGCACAGCAGAGCGGGACCGCCGCGCCGTACGGCGTGCCGACCCGGGTGTCCCCGGCGAACGGGTACGACGACAGGGCCTCGTCGAGCAGACCCAGCGCCGCCCGTCCGGCCGAGGGGGGCCCGCCCTCCACGATGTCCAGGAGGATCGGCGCCGCGATCACGGCCGCAGGGAACACGGCCCCGCTGTGGCCGTGCACCAGGCCGCCGCCCGCGAGCCGCGATGCCGCTTCCGCCACGGCCACCAGCCCTGCGGCGGACGCGAGATCGCGCAGCCCGGACGCGGCGTCGCCCGGCCGGTACCACCCCGCGCGGCCCGGCACGGCAGCCCAGTCCACGGCGTCGATCGCGTCCAGTACCCCCGTCAACACCACACCGGCATCGTCCCACGGTTCACGGCGCGGTGGCTTTCCGACCGGCCGGTGGGGACCGGCGCCGGTCTGCTGTTGACCGCCGGCGGTCTGTCCCTGTCCCCCGTGCTGATGGCTCTGTCCACCAGACTTCGCTCGGCCCGTCCGGTCCGTCAGTCCCGGGAGACGAACCGGGCGACGCCGTCCCCGGCAGCGATGTGCAGGTGCAGGTGCCGGTTGTGCTGCTCATTGCCGAGCGTGGTCAGCACCTGGCAACCCCCGTGCCGGGCGACGACGTCGCGGGCGGCAGTCCGGACGACTTCCAACAGGTGGGCGGCCAGGGCAGCATCGAGTTCGAGAAGCGAGCGCACATGGTGCTTCGGCACCACGATGACGTGGTCCTTGCCGAATCCGGGGACAGGGGGCCGGAACGCCGGCGGTCTCCACGACCACGTCGATGTCAATTCTCCGGGGGATGACTTCGGCGCAGTGACCAGTCGGGTTCATCCCTGTAAGGGCTCTTGGGGCAGGTGCGGCATGCGGGTTGTGGGCGTTGGCAGTATCCGCAAGGGACCGGACCACCGCTCCGCGCCTGCGTCCCGCTTCGAGCGTCTCAACGGCCGGTCGTGCGGCGCCGCCCGGCGTAATGGACGACGCCCTCAGCTGCCGCCAGTAGGGCCGCAGTTGTCGCGCGTGAGGAGAGCCTGGTGTTGCTCGCCCCGGTGTCGGGCCACGGCCGACACCCGCACACTCCGCCGGTCCGTCGTGCGCAGCCCGTGCGCGGGCGGCCCCCATGTGGACCGAACCGGAGCGGCTTCACGCCGGCGCTCCCGCTTCCAAGGCGTCACCGCACGGTCGTACCGTCCGCGGTCCGCGTCGCGTCATGGCGCATCCGGCCGTGCCAGCACCATGCCCGAAACTACGCCTGATGCGGCACGGTTTTGGTGGCAGGGCGGCGCTGAGGTACGACTTGCTACGTCGTCACCACCGCATGAGAAGTCACGGGAGGCAGTGCATGTCACGTCCGGTCACCATTGTCACGGGGGGAAGCCGGGGTATCGGCGCCGCTACGTGCCTCCGCTTGGCAGCTGACGGGCACGATCTGGTATTGGGATACGTCAAGAACGCGACGGCCGCCAAGGAGACCGCGGACGCGGTGCGCGCGGCGGGAGGACGCTGTGTGACCGTTCAGGTCGACACGTCCGAAGAGTCCGGCGTCGAGCGGTTGTTCGACACCGCGACGGCCGAACTCGGCGCGGTGACCGGGCTGGTCAACAACGCCGGTGTGACGGGTCCGCTGGGACGGCTCTCGGACGCCCGCACCGCAGATCTGCGACGCGTGGTCGAGGTCAACCTCCTCGGCTACTTGCTCTGTTGCCGCAGGGCTGCACGCGACATGGCGGCGCTGGGCTCCGGCGCCATCGTGAACGTCTCCTCCGCGGCCGCGACCCTCGGCAGCCCCGGCGACTATGTGCACTATGCGGCAACAAAGGCGGCCACCGACGCCCTGACCATCGGCCTGTCCAAGGAACTCGGCCCGATGGGTGTCAGGGTGAACGCCGTCGCCCCCGGCATCACGAACACCGAGATGCATGCCGAGATGGGGGACCCCGACCGGCCCGCGAAGTCCGCCGCGCAGATCCCGCTCGGCAGGCCCGGCGAACCGGACGAGATCGCCGCCGCCATCGCGTGGCTGTTGTCGGCCGATGCCTCCTACACCACCGGTACGGTGCTGAGGGTCTCCGGCGGCCGCTGAACCGATGCGGTGCCTGCGCACGGGGCGTGACCGGCGGCGTCCAGGATCCGCCGCGGCGGTCCCCGAGCGGCCGTGTGGAGTTGCTCAGTCTCCTTGGAAGAAGCGCCGGGGACAGCCCGGAGGAGGTGGGGCACCGCGGCCGCGCCGTGGGTAGGGTGCCGCCGCGCCCTGCACCCGATCGTTCGGGGTACCGCCCCTCCCCGAGGGGCGGTACCCGTTCACGCCGGCTCAGGCGTTGTACTGCACGTACAGCGAATACCCCACCGCATAGTTGCCGGTGCAGCTGTACGAGCTCGCACCGTCGTAGTGCACGTACATCGCGCCGGTGCTCTGGCAGTCGGACAGAAACCGGTACGTGGCGATGTACGTCCCGCTCGCCGCCTGTGCCGGGCTCGCCACCGCGGTCGCCAGGCCCACCGACGCCGTCGCCGCGAGCGCCAGGCCCGCAATCCATCGTGTCATCCTCGACATGCCCCACCCCGTTCGTGTGCTGATCGTGTGCGAGCCCTCATGCTCCCCACCGAACGGAAGGAGCGTCAACATCTTTTGTACGGTGAACAATTGAGTCGGGGCCCGCACGGCGCGAACGCTTCGGCGACCGCGGGGCGATGAGAAGGTACAGGTACCGCGGTCGGTGCCGAGGGCAGAACAGGAAGGCACCCGCGGACGAGGCTCCTGCTCTTGCCCGACGGGCCGACCGCACCATTTCCAAGCGGGGCGCCCAGACTCGGTCGTCGCCTGCACACCACAACATGAGGCCGGACCGCTCGGCCGTGTGACGCCGTGTGGGCGGCTCGACGGAGGCTTGAATTCGACGTTTCGTCGTTGTGCAAAAAATATGAAGCGGTAGTGGAGTGCGTTTTTCACTTGCCCACCTTCGGCTTCGAGAGGGACCTTGCAGGAATAGAGGGTGGTATGCCCAGGTAGAGGTTATATATCCGATAAATGATCTCTATTGACAGGGGCATGTGCAACTGATTAGAAATCATGCCGCCACGACGGAGACCCCCTGTCCGCTGACCGACGCGTGCCCCGAAGTCCTCTTTCCCCAGGGGGTTTCCGGACGCACGTCGGCCTCTACAACCCTTTACTCGAAGCCGACTCTCCTGCAGGGCGCACAAAAGTCGTCCGGGCGGAATACCCCGTTCGGAGGTCCGGCGTGCCCATATTTCGCCTGCGTGCTGATTTCGGTGTGCGTGGAATACGGGGGCGTCGCTGAGGAAAGGGAAATGGGACGTGAAAGTCCGATACGGGAGATTAATCTCCTGCCTGGTCGCATCGGCGGTGGTGAGTGCCGGGTTGCCGCAGATGGCATATGCGGCCTCCGCCTCCGGGGGCGATGACGGCAAGGGCGTCGTCGACACCATCGCGGGGTGGTTCTCCGACGATGACGATGACGGCGACAGCAAGCCGCCCGCGGGCGGCAAGTTGGAGATATCGAGCCGGGAGAAGCTGCCGAAGGGCAAGACGCGGGCCGAGGCGAAGCGGGTTCGAGAGCTGGCATCCCGCCGTACCGAGCACGCGCGGTTCTGGCAGTTGTCGGATGGCCGGGTCCAGGCCGAGGTGTCGGCGGTGCCGACCGCGTACCGCAGCGGCAAGGGCAAGAAGACTTCCTGGAAGGAGATCGACACCGGCGTCGGCACGACCGATGCCAAGGGTTTCGACTTCGCCAACACGTCCAACTCCGGGCGTAGCTGGTTCGGCGGGGACGCCGATCGGCTGCTCAAATTCCAGGCAGGGGTCGAAGGTCCTGCCGTCACGCTGGGCCTGAAGGGGATGCGGAGGTCCGTGGATCCGTCGGCCAAGGGTTCGACGGTGACGTACAAGGGCGTGGCGGCTGGTGGCGCCGACCTGGAGTATCAGGTCGGTCCGGGCCGGGTGAAGGAGAACATCGTCCTGGCGAAGGCGCCGGGCGAGCCTGTCTCCTACACCTTCACCCTCAACACGGGTGGTCTGACGCCGAAGGCCCGCAAGGACGGGTCGATCGCGCTGTACGGCGAGTTGCCGAACACGCCGGTCATGCTCATCCCGGCCGCGTACATGACGGACGCCAAGAACGACGCGTCGTCGCCGTACGGGAAGACCTACAGCCCCAAGGTCACCCAGAAGCTCGTCCGGGACGGCAAGAACTGGCTGATCAAGGTCACCCCGGACGCCAAGTGGCTGGCCGCGAAGGCCCGTCAGTACCCGGTGACGATCGATCCGACGATCACGATCACGCCCGACGCGGCGACGTCCCAGGACACGATGGTCCTGTCGGACCAGCCGGCGGCGAACTTCAACAACACCTGGAAGCTGTCGGCGGGCAAGACCGACACAGGTATAGCGAGATCTCTGATCAAGTTCCCGCTGAACGAGATCCCGACGGGCACGAAGATTGACTCCGCTCGTCTGGAGATGTACTACGACCAGACGCACACCACCAACGCCAACGACGTCACGATCGAGGCCCACCGCGCCACCGGCGCGTGGGACGAGTCGACGGCGACCTGGTCCAACACCAGTGCCCTGTCTGGCGAGTTGTCGGGTACGACGTACCAGATCGACGACGGCGACACCGGCACCGCGGCCGTAGGTGAGTGGCCCAGGGCCACGACCACCGGCGGCGCCGCCACGAACGACGACTTCGCCTACAACAAGAACACCGCGACGGGCGAGTCGTACACCTGGCAGCCGCAGATCCCGGAGACCGCGTCCTACCGGGTGGAAGCGCATTTCCCGCCCGCGTCGGACGGGGCGACCGTTGCCCCGTACACGATCAACCACCGCGACGGCACAGCGACGGGGACGGTCAATCAGTCCGGCACCGTCGCCGCGTGGAAGACGGTCAACAGCGGACAGTTCTATTTCGCCAAGGGCAACGCGGGCAAGGTCGTCCTCGGCGACACGGGCAGCTCCACCACCCGTAACATCGCCGACTCGATCCGCCTGGTGAACCCGGCGCAGATCGTCAAGAACACCGGCGAGTACAACTCCTGGCACAAGTTCCCGGTGACGGACACGGTTCAGAAGTGGGTCTCCGGCACGGCCACCAACAACGGCTTCGTGCTGCAGGCCAAGGACGACGCCCTCGCCGCGACGCCGACCGGCGGTCCTCGCTATGAGGCCGGTGACGGAGACTACGGCGGTGAGACCGCCACGTACCCGCGCCTCACGATCACGTACGGCAAGGTCGGCTCGGCCCTCAGCTCGCCGACCGTGGTGCATGACACGGGCCCGGAGCTTTCCTGGTCGAAGTACACCAATACCACCGGAGATACCGGTCAGGACATCGTCGAGTACCAGCTACACCGCTCTACGCAGCAGGTGTTCACGCCGTCCGCGGCCACCTTGGTGGCCCCCGTCGGCAAGGCCGTCACCGCCTACACCGACACCACCGCGACCCCGACCCCCGACTCCTCGTCGGCTGAGATCGGACGCTCGTACTACTACCAAATCGCGGTGAAGACGAAGAACGGCACGCTGCTCGGCTCCCCGACCCGCATCGTCGGCGTGCCCAAGGCTGGCCGCACGATGAAGCTCATCCAGGGTACGGCCGGAGGCGTCACCGACACCACGCTGTCCTCGGCCCAGCCGACCACCAACGAGGACACGATCCTTTCCTACGTGCCGCAGAAGTGGCTGAGCGTGGGCAATAATTCCGGCACGTATGGCAAGACGCGCTCGACGCTGAAGTTCCCCACGAGCTCGATCCCGGCGACGGCGACGGTGCTGGACTCCAAGCTGTACATGTGGGGTGCCGAGACCACGACCGGCACCGACGGCGCGATCTACGAACTGCACTCACTGAACAAGGACTTCGACGAGACGACGGCGACGTGGAACAACGCCACGTCGACGACACCTTGGACGACTCCGGGCGGTGACTTCGGGGCCACGGTCTCGGACACCGTCGCGCAGGTTTCCGAGGTCGGCCGGCACTGGTGGGACGCCACGTCCATGACGCAGGGCTGGGTCAAGACCCCGTCCAGTAACAAGGGTGCCCTGCTGAAGCTCAAGGACGAGACGACGACGGGGCCGCAGGAGCGGACCCTGTTCCTGGCGTCGGAGACCGGCGACCAGCAGCTCGGCCCGCTGCTCCGCGTCATCTACGTCGACTCGACCACCGAGAACACGTACTACGCACCGCAGACCCCGGCCAGGATGACTCCCAACTCCACCTACACGGTGGATGTCACGGTCACCAACACCACCAGCACCGGCTGGGCGACGGGGGAGCGTCAGCTTTCCTACACCTGGAAGCTGCCCGACGGCACGGACGTCACCACCGGAGGCAACCAGCTCAACACCGCGATCCCGGCGCTGCTGCCCGGCAAGTCGGCCACCATCCAGGCACAGGTCAAGACGCCCATCAATTCGGATGAGGGCAATAAGCGGACCGACTACGTGCTCGGTTGGGACGTCCGGAAGCTCTCGGACGGCAGCTGGCTGTCGGCCGGAACCGGCGGCATTCCCTCGCTGAAGCAGAACGTGGCCGTCGAGGACCCCACGTCGAACACGCTGGGGCTTGAGAAGTTCTACTCCTACACCGGCAAGAACACCGGTGCCGGCTCCTCGGTCATGAACAACCTGGCCTCCGGCAACACGGTGTGGTCCTACAACGCATTCACCAACCCGGGCCGTGGTCTCAACACCTTCGCCCGCTTCTCGTACAACTCGCTCGACACGAGTGACACGGTGCTCGGTGCGGGCTGGTCCGGGCAGGCGGCGGGGCCGATTCGGCTCGGCGCGCCGCTGGACTTCCACCCCAATCCGAACCCGACGAAGATCCGTCTCCTGGACGGCGACGGCACGACGCACCTATTCTCCAAGCAGGGTGACGGCACGTGGAAGGCCCCGGCCGGGGTGCACTACAAGGTCACGATGAAGTCCGGCCTCGACTGCACGCCCAACAAGGACCCGATCCCCGACGCCTGGACGCTCACGCGCCCCGACGGGACCCGGTTCGTGTTCGGCTGCGATGGCTACATGACGTCCGCGATTGACAAGAACGGCAACACGCAGACGTTTACGTACGAGGAACGAAAGTCGAACAATAAGCCGATCAAGTTCCTGAGATACATCACCGACCCGGCGGGCCGGCAGTCGCTGAGCGTCGACTACTACCTGAAGGGTGACGCGTCGTTCGATTACATCGACGACACGGGCGCCAAGGTCAGCGGCACCAACCTGACCAACTCCAAGATCTATGACCATGTGAAGTCCATGACGGACATCTCGGGCCGCAAGATCTCCTTCCACTACACCACCAAGGGCCTTCTCGGTCAGTTCACCGACGGTGACGGATCCGCGCAGCCGAAGGTCTTCAAGTTCACCTACGACGCGACGCAAGGCAACAAGAACGTCAAACTGGTCACCGCGACCGACCCGCGTCAGCACGGCACCAAACTGGCGTACTACGCGCCGCAGACCGGCGACGACCCGAAGTACCACTGGTGGACGAAGACCATCACCGACCGGTTGAACGGGGCGACCGGCTTCGCTTACGCGGTGAACGCCACCAACACGAAATTCACCGACGCGACGGCGACGGACGCCGAGGCGCACGCAACCAAGTACGTCACCGATGACTTCGGCCGCCCGGTGCAGACAACCAACGCCAAGTCCCAGATATCCAAGATGAGTTGGGACGCGGACAACAATGTCACCTATCTCGAGGAGGACAACGGCGCCAAGACCGCGTACTGCTACGACCAGAAGACCGGCTACCCGCTATGGCAGCGCGACGCGGAGAACAACAAGGCCGGGGTGCCGCCCCAGTCGGACTGTGCGCCAGGGACCTACCCGGCCAATTCCACCAAGTACGCCTACCAGACGCGATTGGACGGGTTCTCGGCCGACCTGTACACCAAGACCTCCCCGGAGGGCCGCACTTGGCAGTTCGGCTATGACGCCTTCGGAAACTTGAAGACGGTTACCGACCCCAAGGGCGTGGCCACCGCGACGGCGAATGACTACACGACGTCGTACGAGTACGACGCTAATGGCCAGCTGACCAAGGCGACAGACGCCAACGGCAATGCCACCGTCAACAGCGGGTTCACAGAAATGGGGTACCCGACAAAGATCACGGACCCGCTGCAGAAGTCGATGTCGTTCGTGTATGACGAGGTGGGCCGAGTCACCGAGGTCACGGATGCACTGAGCAAGAAGACCACGCAGACGTACGACACGTATGGTCGGCCACTGGTGAGCACCGTGCCCAAGGACCAGACGGCGGGAGTGCTCATCACCACGGCGGCGCCCGTGTACGACGCCAACGACAACATCACCCAGTCGACCTCACCCAACGGTGCGGTCTCCACCGCCGTCTACGACGATGCGGACCAGCTCACCTCGGCCACGGCGCCGGCGAACAATCAGACCGACCCGCGGAAGACCGTCTACACGTACGACAAGGTCGGCAACCTGAAGACGACGACGGAGCCCAAGGGTTCACTGACGTCGAACGACCCGACCGACTACATGACAACGAACAACTACGACGGGATCTATCAGCTGACATCGGTGGTGAACGCCGATGACGACAAGATCTCCTACGAGTACGACAACGTCGGCAATGTCACCACGGTCATCGACCCCAAGAAGAATGCGACCGCCGACCTCAACGACTACACCTCCAAGACCGCCTACGACTTGAACCACCGGGTCACACAGGTCACGGATGCGGCGGGGAAGTTCACCAAGCAGTCCTACGACAAGGACGGCCTGACCGTCTCCGCCACCGACAAGGAGAACAACACCACCACCGTCGCCTACGACGAGCGGGGCAAGCAGACCGAGGTCAAGGTCCCGCACGAGGGCACCTCGCCGATCACGTACCGGTCGACCAAGTACGAGTACGACCAGGTCGGCAACACGACCAAGGTCATCACACCGCGAGGCACGGCGACCGCCGCCGCGGACGACTTCGAGCAGCGCACCACCTACGACGCTCTGAACCGGCCGAAGAGGCAGTACCAGCCCTACGACCCGGCCGACGGCCGTTACAACAAGGCCGACGTGTACGCGGAGACCACGTACGACGAGGTCGGGCGGGTTTCGAAGACATCGCTGCCACCGTCGGACGGTGAAACGGTGCGCAACGACACCAGCTACACCTACTTCGACAACGGCTGGACGAAGAAGTCCACTGACGCGTGGGACATCGCCACCACCTACGAGTACGACGACCTGGGGCAGCAGATCAAGCGCACCCTGTCCTCCGCGGGCGGCGACGCCGACCGCACGATGACGTGGTCGTACTACCCCGACGGGGCACTCAAGTCGAAGTCGGACGACGGTGTTCCGGTCGGCAAGTCGGTCGTTCTGGTCGACAATTCCGACACCCAGAACACGTCCTCCGCCGGGACCTGGGCCAAGGGCGACATCGCAGGGCAGCAGGGCTACGACCACCGCACGCATGCGGCCGGTACGGGCACGGATGCCTTCACGTGGACCCTGAACATCCCGAAGGACGGCACGTATGCCGCGTACGTGAGGTTCCCCAAGGTGACCGGCGCGGCGACGACGGCGAAGTACACGCTCACGCACGGCACGACGACCGAGACGGCCGTCACCAAGGACCAGAACACTGCCACCGGTACCTGGGTCAGTCTCGGCTCCTACTCCCTCAAGCAAGGTGAGGACGCCAAGCTGAAGCTGGACCAGAACAGCGGCGGCATCGTCGTTGCCGACGGCGTGAAACTCGTGCGCAGCACCACAGGCGAGACGGACAACGAGAAGAACTCGTTCTCCTACGCCTATGACGTCAACGGCAATCTGAACTCCATCGATGACACCTCGTCCGGGTCGAAGATCGACGCATATACCGTCGCCTACACCGGCCTCAACCAGGTGGCGAAGGTGACCGAGGCACTGGCGGGCCAGGAGAAGAAGGCCACCAGCTACACCTACGACAGCAATGGCCAGTCGGACACCGTCACGCACTCCGACCAGTTCTCCAAGTACACGTACGACCTGCGCGAGCTGGTCAAGACGGTGTCGGTCGGCAAGTCCGCCACGGACGCCGCTCCGAAGGTCACCTCGTACACCTACACCGACCGCGGCCAGAAGCTGAGGGAGACCAAGGACAACAGCAACACCGTCGACTACACGTACTTCCTCGACGGTGGGCTGAAGACGAGCGCCGAGAAGAAGTCCAATGGCACGCTGGTCTCCTCGCACACCTACGCCTACGACCCGAACGGGAACAAGGCGCAGGATGCGGCGAAGAAGATGAACGCCGACAACCACGCGGTGTACCTCGATTCCACCACGAACTACACCTACGACCCGGCCGATCGGCTCGCCAAGTCGGTCAAGACGGGCAACGGAGCGGCCACGGAGACGTACGTCCACGACGACAACGCCAACGTGATCAGTCAGACGGTCAACGGCACGTCCACCACGTTCAACTACGACCGCAACCGGCTGCTGAGCGGTACCACCAGTGGCGTGACGGCCAACTACACCTATGACCCGTTCGGCCGGCAGGAGACGGTGACCTCCGCCGGGGAGGTCGTCGAGCGCAGTGTGTACGACGGCTTCGACCACGTCGTCGAGTCCCAGAAGGCCGACGACACAGGGGCGTTGAAGTCCACGAAGTACGTCTTCGACCCGCTCGACCGCACCTCGTCGAAGACCGCGGACGGCAAGACGACCGACTACACCTACCTCGGCCTGTCCAATGAGGTGCTCGGCGAGGAGGTTGCGGGCCGGCTGACCAAGTCGTACCAGTACAGCCCGTGGGGCGAGCGTCTGTCCCAGGTCAAGCACAACACCGACGGCACGACGGAGGACGGCTACTACGGCTACAACAGCCACACCGACGTCGAGACCCTGACCGACAAGAACGGTGACACCAAGGCCACGTACGGGTACACGGCTTACGGCAACAACGACGACTCCGAGTTCACCGGTATCGACAAGCCCGATGCCGCCGACCCGACGAAGGAGGAGTACAACCCGTACCGGTTCAACGCGAAGCGCTGGGACGCCCAGTCCGGCACCTACGACATGGGCTTTCGCGATTACAGCCCGGGTCTGAACCGCTTCACCACCCGGGACATGTACACCGGAGCGCTGGCCGACATGGGTCTGGGAGCCGACCCTTACACCAGCAACCGGTACGCGTTCACCGGTGGCAACCCAACCAGCTTCATCGAATTGGACGGCCACCGGCCCGCGGAGTGTGTCGAGTCCGGCTACACATGCTCGATGAACAGTGCGGGGGGCTGGGACGTCGACTACAAGGCCCAGGCGTCGAGCGGCGGATACACGGAGGGCGCGCCTTCGGAACCGTCCTTCGACTTCGGAAACAGTTTCCCGTACGACCCGAATGCCGAAGCAGGCTGGAAGGACTACTGGAACTGGAACAAGTGGGACGCCATCATGCACGGCGGCATGGTCGCCTCCGCGCTGGGCTTCTATTCGGACGGCGCCCTGGACGATGCCGTTCCGCTCTACTCGCATTACCGCGACGGGTCTGGAACGGACGACGAGGTCAACTACCGGGAGGCGTACTACGAGGACGCCGCGATCAAGACGAACGTGGACAATGAGATCGCCCGCGCACAGGCTGCGGCGGAAGGCCTCAGTTCGGGCCTGCACAAGGACTCCTTCGAAATGACGGGAAAGCTCCGGAACATTTCGGGATACCCGGAAACCGAGAACTGGAAGAAGGCCCTCGGCGACCACAAGGTATGGGGCAGTGCCACGGTCACGAGGAAGGGCGACCAGATGACCATGAAGGTCACTGTGCACGCCTTGGACCAGTACGACTTCAACGATGGCGCCAAGGACATCAGGTCCGGCGTCCCGGACGATGTCAACGGCCGCTTCGCGACGCTGGGCTGGGCCAAGCCATTCCTGGTGCGCGGTACATTCACGCGCAACGTGACGTGGACGGTCGGACAGGCGGGCAGCACCACGGAAGGGAACGATGTTTACAGGTAGGCGAGTAGCCGGGCCGCAGAGCGGCGTAGTTGACCGGTGGGCCGGGCGTGCTGTTGCGGCGGTTGCCGCTCTGGCCGTCTGCGGCCTGTTGACCAGCTGCGGCGGTGAGCTTCAGCAGGCAGAATCCGCAGGCACCGGCGCTCCACGCGTCGATGCCGCCCGGAAGTCCGACCAAGGCATCCGGCGGGACAAGAAGCTTGTCCGGGAGTACTTCCCCGAACTGGGTGACTTCGAGGCGGTGGTGTGGAAGGGAGAGATTCTCGGAGACCCCCGGTCGGTGGTGCCCGGCCCCTCGGACTTCCAAGTCTCCGGGGTGGTCCATCTCGGCGACGGTGACACCGCGAGACTGCGGCGGGACTACGTATGGAAGTCTGAACCCGGTACGCCAGTGGTGCTGTCGGATATCCGGCCCGAGGTGCCGAAGGGCGCCGACTGGCAGACGAGCGAGGACTTTACGCTCAACGTCACCGATGACCACTATGCGGCCACGTTCTACGCGGACTTCGACCGGAAGATCGTAGTCTTCGACGCCCGGAACCCGGAGCGCCACAAGACTCCGTAGATCATTGCCTTGGTCCTGCCGGTCCGCTGCTGTCACAGCCGCGGACCGGCAGGGCTCTTGCGGTGATTCGGACAACCGCGGACCTGAGCAGCGGACAGCGGCTCGGGTTCCCCGGGAAGGGCCATGCCACACCTTCGCAGAAGGCGGGTTGAGCGATAGGGGCGGCCCATCCGACTCACCCCGTAGGTGATCGTCTCAGGCCCTCGTCGACGCTTCACTCGACATGGTGCCGTCCGCCCACGTCCTTTGGCGCGTCGCGTCGGAGGGCCACCGCCAGTCCGACGGTCGAGCGGACGAGCACCCTCATCGGCCCCCCGCGCCCCGGGCCACCGCCTCCACGCGGACCAGCATCCGGCGATCATCCCCGTTCGTCAGAGGCGCACGCAGTGAAGGAAGAGGTGCGGCTCGGGTACCGCCTCAGGGTGGGACGGGGTGAACACACTGCTCTGCTCCCACTGGACCGCCAGACCCGCCCCGATCACCACCGAGGTGAACTCATCGGCGCCGAAGCTGGTCACGTGGACCTTCTGGCCCATGAATACGGCGCCGACATCCTCCACATCCAGCGGCACCGTCGCCACGACCAGGTGCCCTCCGTGTCTCAGCGACCGCCCGAGCCGGTGCAGCAGCCGTGACTGTTCGGCCCGCGACATCTGCAGGAGCGAGAAGTACACACAGACAGCGTCGAAACTCTCGTCCTCCAGCGCCAGTTCACGGATGTCGGCGCACTGGAAGGCCGCCCCCGGTACCTGCCGGGCCGCGAGGTCCACCATCACCGGCGAGACATCGACCCCCAACACGTCATGACCGGCGTCGGCCAGGGTCTGTGCGGTCGGCCGGCCTGTTCCGCTGCCTACGTCCAGGATCCGGCTGTGCGGGTCGAGTCGGGTCAGTAGGTGTTGCAGTGAGTCCCGGTGCGCCGCCGAGGTGGCGAAGGCTCGCTCGTAGTCGGCGCCGAGAGCGTCGAAGACCTTCGCGGCCGTGGGGCGGAGCTGGTCATCCATCGAGGCGTTCCCTCCGAGGGCGGGCGAGCGGTTCCCCGGAATCGTTGCACCGTTCACGACAACCTTCAACGCCCCCAGGCCCGCCCGCCGAGCACTCTGCGCAACGCGCTGCGCCGCCGGTGGTCCCTGCCGAGGAGACCACCGGCGGCGCGGCCGTACGGTCAGGCGCCGGATGCCTCCAGCATGGCGCCGCGATCCACGACCTTGATGCGCTCACGGCCCTGTTCCGCACCGAGAGCCTGCTCGTGAGCGTCCAGGCGGTGCCAGCCTTCACGCGTGGTGTAGCGGATACCGCGCGCCTCGAGGAAGGCGACGACCGCGTCCGGATCAGGCTGCGTCGGGGCCGGCAGCAGGCCCGCGGCCCGGTCCTCCAGCAGACAGGCGACCGTTTCGTTGGCGTCGCCCTTGGTGTGGCCGATCAGGCCGATCGGTCCCCGCTTGATCCACCCGGTGACGTACACCGAGGGCATCGGCTCCGCACCCTCGACAACCCGTCCGGCGACATGAGGGACCGTGCCGGAGGTGGGGTCGAACGGAAGCTTCGGCAGTTCATCCGAGTAGTACCCGACCGCCCGGTAGACGCTCTGGACATCCCAGTCGGTGAATCGTCCCGTGCCCCGGACGTTGCCGGTGCCGTCCAGCTCCGTCCGCTCCGTCCGCAGGCCGACCACGCTGCCGTCGTCCCCGAGAACCTCGACCGGGGACTCGAAGAAGTGCAGGAACAGCTTGTGGGGCCGGTCGCCCACGTCCCGGATGGCCCAGTTCTCCAGGGTGGAGGCGACCATGTTCGCCTGCTTGTTTCCCCGCCGGGTCTCGACCGATCCCGCGTCGTACTCGATGTCCTCGGGGTTGACGATGACCTCGATGTTGGGGGAGTGGTCCAGCTCCCGCAGCTCCATCGGGGAGAACTTGGCCTGCGCCGGACCGCGCCGCCCGAAGACGTGCACCTCCAGCGCCTTGTTCGCCTTGAGGCCTTCGTGCACGTTCGCCGGGATCTCCGTGGACAGCAGCTCGTCCGCGGTCTTGGCGAGCATGCGCGCCACGTCCAGGGCCACATTGCCCACCCCGAGAACGGCGACCTTCTCGGCTGTCAGCGGCCAGGTGCGCGGCACCTCGGGGTGCCCGTCGTACCAGGAGACGAAGTCGGCCGCACCGTAGGAGCCGTCGAGGTCGATCCCCGGTATGTCGAGGGGACGGTCCGCTTCGGCGCCGGTGGAGAAGATCACCGCGTCGTAGAAGGAGCGCAGGTCGTCGAGGCCGATGTCATGGGGGTAGTCGACGTTGCCGAACAGCCGCAGCTGCGGCTTGTCCAGTACCTGGTGCAGCGCGGTGACGATGCCCTTGATCCGGGGGTGGTCAGGGGCCACTCCGTAACGGATCAGGCCGAAGGGGGCGGGCATGCGCTCGAACAGGTCGATCGATACACCCGGGTCCAGTGCGCACTCGGATTTCAGCAGCGCGTCGGCTGCGTAGATACCGGCGGGGCCGGCTCCGACAATGGCGACGCGGACAGGGCGTGTCATGGGGCTGTTGTTCCTTCGTTCCATGGGGCGGTTGAACGCGGGCAGAGAGCAGTGGAAGTAAGGCTTGGCTTAGTACTCTCCACCGCACACGCTATGTCCTGCCCCCACCGGCCCTCCGACCGGGGGGTCATCCGGGAGGTGCCGGCCCCGCTTGCCCGCCTCCGCGCCGACCGCTCGGCAGAGGGGGCCCGTCACGTGCTGCGGTGTGGGCGCTTGTGACCCGCCGTAGGTCAGCGGGGCGGGGGTGGGCTCAGGGCCGGCCGCTCGGCTACGGCCACCTGTGCCGCGCGCATCAGGTGTGCGCCGACCCGGTAGCCGGGGCGCAGCACCTCGATGCAGGTCGTGCCGGTGGTGCCGGAGGCGATGGTGGAGGTGAGGGCTTCGTGGATGTGGGGGTCGAACGGTTCGCCTGCCTCGCCCACGCTGTGCAGGCCCAGCGCGGCGAGGTGGGACTCCAGAATCCCCGCGACTTGGTGGAATCCACCGGTGACGTGGCCCTGTGCGCGGGCCCGGTCGATGGCGTCCAGGACGGGCAGCAGCCCGGCGAGGACATTGGCGACGGCCGCCTCCCGGATCGCGAGACGGTCCCTCCGTACACGTTTGCGGTAGTTGTCGTACTCCGCCTTGACCCGTTGCAGGTCCTCGGTGCGCTCGGCCAGGTCCGCCTCCAACTGCCGGATGCGGTCCTCGGGGCCGGACGGACTGTGGGCGGCGTTCCTGCCGGTAACCGGTGGGCCGGCCGTCGCCGCCGTGTGCGCCGACGGTGTGGCCTCCTGACCTTCAGGTCGGCGGGGGCGGAGAGCGACGGGATCGATGCTCCTGCGGTCGCGGATGACCACGAGGGGTGGGAGATCCGGACGCGGGGGCTGGTCCGGCTGCTTCATCACGTGCCTCCCTTCGCGGTGTCGTCGTCCACGATCTCCGCGTCCACGACTTCCTCCTCGCCGCCCTGTCCGGTGTCGGCAGCAGGACCGGGGGGCTGATCCGTCCGTGCCTGCGAGTAGAGGGTGGTACCGATCTTCTGAGCAGCGGTGGCTGCTCGTTCCACGGCGGAACGAAGGGCGGCCGTGTCGTCGCCCTTGAGCTTCTCCTTGACGTCGGCCAGCGCGTTCTCGACGTCCGTCCTGACGTCCGCGGGGATCTTGTCGGTGTTCTCGGCCAGGAGCTTCTCGGTGGTGTACACGAGGTGTTCGGCGCTGTTACGGGTGTCGGCGGCCTCCTTCTGGCGGCGGTCCTCCTCCGCGTGGGCCTCGGCATCGCGCATCATCCGCTCGATGTCGTCCTTGGGCAGCGCGGAACCACCGGTGATGGTCATCTTCTGTTCCCTGCCGGTGCCGAGGTCCTTGGCGGCGACGTGCATGATGCCGTTGGCGTCGATGTCGAAGCTGACCTCGATCTGCGGGAGGCCGCGCGGGGCCGGGGGCAGGCCGGTCAGCTCGAACACGCCGAGCTTCTTGTTGTAGGCCGCGATCTCGCGTTCGCCCTGGTAGGCCTGGATCTGGACGGACGGCTGGTTGTCCTCGGCCGTGGTGAAGATCTCCGAGCGTTTGGTCGGGATCGTGGTGTTGCGTTCGATCAGTTTGGTCATGATGCCGCCCTTGGTCTCGATACCCAGGGACAGCGGGGTGACGTCCAGCAGCAGGACGTCCTTGACCTCGCCCTTCAGGACACCGGCTTGCAGGGCTGCGCCGATCGCGACGACCTCGTCCGGGTTCACACCCTTGTGCGGATCCTTGCCCGTCAGCTCCTCCACCAGTCCCGTGACGGCGGGCATCCGGGTGGAGCCGCCGACCAGAATGACGTGGTCGATGCCGGAGACCTGGATTCCCGCGTCCTTCACGGCCTGATGGAACGGGTTCTTGCAGCGCTCCAGGAGGTCCGCGGTGAGCTGCTGGAACTGGGCACGCGTGAGCTTCTCGTCGAGGTGCAGCGGGCCCTCGGCGGAGGCGCTGATGTAGGGAAGATTGATGGTCGTCTCGGTCGCCGCAGACAGTTCGATCTTCGCCTTCTCCGAGGCCTCGCGCAGCCTCTGAACGGCCATTTTGTCCTTGGCGAGGTCGACCCCGTAGTTGTTCTTGAACTGTTTCACCAGGTGGTCGACGATCCTCTGGTCCCAGTCGTCGCCGCCCAGGTGGGTGTCGCCATTGGTGGACTTCACCTCTACGACGCCCTCGCCGATGTCCAGGAGGGACACGTCGAACGTGCCACCGCCGAGGTCGAAGACAAGGATCGTCTGGTCGCTCTCCTTGTCCAGGCCGTACGCCAGGGCCGCAGCGGTCGGTTCGTTGACGATCCGCAGTACCGTCAGACCGGCGATCTCCCCGGCCTCCTTCGTGGCGGTGCGCTGCGCGTCGTTGAAGTACGCGGGCACCGTGACCACGGCGTCGCTCACGTCCTCACCCAGATAGGCCTCCGCATCGCGCTTGAGCTTCTGCAGGACCCGCGCGGAGATCTCCTGCGCGGTGTAGCGCTTCCCTTCCACGCTGCCGGAGTCCGGGAACCGCCAGGCCGCCTCACCCATGTGCCGCTTCACCGACCGGGCGGTGCGCTCCACATTGGTCACCGCCTGCCTCTTGGCGACCTCGCCGACCAGCACGTTGCCGCCCTTGGCGAATGCCACGACGGACGGGGTTGTCCGGGCGCCCTCGGCGTTCGGGATCACAGCCGGTTCGCCGCCCTCCAGAACGCTGACGACAGAGTTCGTCGTACCGAGGTCGATACCGATCGAGCGTGCCATGATCCCGCTCCTTCTCCATGCTCCTCGCCGGGCAGGTGTCGGGGCTGCTCCGCGGCACCTGGGGCGCGGCGTCCGGGCCCGGCGAATCGCGGTCGGCAACCGCACCGGCCGGTTTCGGCCTCGAACGTGCCTTTCACCCTCAGATTCCGGGATACGTCGACTGCCAACCGCTGTCAACGCGGCCCTGCGCCGAAGCTTCGAGGCAATGCCATCCGACCGTGAGCGCGGAGACCGAGTGGGGTCTCGGACCGCACTCGCCGCGTCCGAAGGGGAAGCCCTCTTGACCTCCATGGTGCCTTGATGACCCGACCGACCGGGACCGACCCTGCCCCCCCGCCCGCGAGGGAGGGTGGGTATGCCCTCCGCGTCGTAGGTATGCGGCTACGGACCACGGCTGCAGGGGAGACCCTGCGCCACCTCGGCCACGAGCGGCCCCTCAGCAGGACGGGGCCGTCGGGACGCCGCGCCGCGGCTTCATGGCCCGTGTCCGGACTGCATGTGCCGGGTCCGGGCGATGAGCAGGGCTACGTCGTCGTGGTCGTCCCGGTGACGCAGCGCGCCCAGCAGGAGGTCGCAGGTCTCTTCCAGAGGACGGCGGGGGTTGCTGAGAAGGTCGGTGAGCGCCTGGAGGCGGGCGTCGATGTCCTGGTCGCGGGTCTCGACCAGCCCATCGGTGTAGAGGACCAGTTCGTCGCTGATACCCAGATGGAACTCGATCGTCTCGAAGGGAACGCCGCCGACACCCAGAGGGGCTCCGGTGGGCAGGTCGAGCAATTCCGGCACGTGACCCGGCCGGGTCAGCACGGGAGGCAGATGGCCGGCAGTGGCCATGCGGCAGCGCAGGAGGTGCGGGTCGTAGACGGCGAAGACGCAGGTGGCCATGGCGCCGTCCAGACCCACGGCGATGTCGTCGAGTTGAGCGAGGACGGCATCGGGTTCCAGCCCGAGTGCGGCGAGGGTGCGAGCGGCGATGCGCAGCTGGCCCATGGTCGCGGCCGCGTTGATGCCGCTGCCCATCACATCGCCGACCACCAGCGCGGTCTGCTCACCGGGCAGCGGGATGACGTCGAACCAGTCCCCGCCGGCCTCGTCGGCCGCCGCAGCGGGTTGGTATCGGTAGGCGATCTCCAGTCCGGGTCTGGGAGCGGGCTCGGAGGGCAGCAGGTGGCGCTGCAGGGTGAGCACGGCGCGGCGTTGACGCTGGTACCAGCGGGCGTTGTCGATGGATACCGCGGCGCGGGCGGCGAGTTCGACGGCGAGGACCTGGTCGTCGTGGTCGAAGGGCTGCTGATTGCGGGCGCGTTTGAGGTCCAGCACGCCGAGGACCTCACCTCGGGCGATCAGTGGCACCGCGAGGTAGGAGTGCAGGCCCGCCTCCTTCAGCAGGGTGGCGGCCTCCGCGTCGCGGGCGATGCGGGCAAGGTCGCTCTCCTGCACGCGGGACACCAGGACGGGGCGGGCGGATCTCGCGCTCTGCGTGACCAACCGGGTGGCGTCGTAACTCGCCAGCTCGCCGACCGGGTCGGCGGCCCGGATCGCCGGCGTGGGGTAGGCGGTCTTCACCGCGAGCGCACGGAACGACGCCGTGTCGCCGTCGTCGTGGGGTTGCGTGCCCCCCAGTACGGAGTCGAGGACGTCGACGGCGACTATGTCGGCGAACTCCGGCACGACGATGTCGGCCAGCTCCCGGGCGGTGACCTCGAGGTCGAAGGAGGTGCCGATCCGCGCGGACGCGTCGGCGATCAGGGCCAGGCGCCGCCGGGTCCGGACGGCGGCGGCAGCTGCCCGCAGCTGCTCGGTGACGTCCACGACCGAGGTGGCCAGTCCGATCACTCGCCCGGACGCGTCCTCCAGCCGGTAGAACGACACACGCCAGGCGTGCTCCGTGTCAGGGTCGGCCGCGGTGCGGCCGGTGGTGAACTGGTTCAGCCGAGGCACGCCGTCCGCAAGCACGCGCCGCATCGCCGATTCGGTGGCGTCCGCGTCCAGGAACGACAGCACCTCGCCTACGCGTCGGCCCAGGTGCTGCTCGGCGGGCAGGCCGTTGATGCGCTCCAGCGCCGGGTTGACCAGCACGTACCGCAGGTCGGTGTCCATGACCGCAAGGCCCATCGGGGATTGCGACACCAATCGCATGGACAGGGCCAGATCACGCTCCACCCGTTGCAGCGTCGCGCGATCGGAAGCGATGCCCAGTGCGTAGAGGTGGCCGTGCTCGTCCTCGAGACGCATGTTGCGGAACTCGGCCAGTCGGGTGCTGCCGTCCTTGTGGCGCACCGGGAATACCCCGGCCCAGGCCCCGCAGCCCGCCATCACCTGCGCGAAGAGGGACGCCACCTGCTCCCGATGCTGTTCCTCGATGAGCAGGTAGATCGCGCTGCGGCCCAGTGCCTCCCCGGCGGTGTAGCCGAACAGTTCCTCGGCCTGGGGGCTCCACAGGGAGATCCGGCCCTCGGCGTTCAGGACCACCGCGGCCACACCCAGCACATCGAGCAGCCCGCCCGGAGCGGCCGAAGGGTCAGCCGCCCCCGGCGCAGCGTCGCCCAGCAGGCCGTCGGCCTCAGTCACGGCCGGACCCTCCTTCCCCTCAGAGGTCCATCACACCGCCCGCGCGAACCGCCTCGCCGCCCTGGCTCCCGTGCATAGCTTTCAGTGTGTCCATCGTCCCCCTACCTGCCGACACCGGCAGATCCGATCCGGGATCGCATCCCGCAACAGATCGTGCTGCGGACCGAGCCTGAACTGCTCGTCGTGCCACCGGTCACGCGGATAGAGCCACACCGGCGCACCCACCAGATCGGCCGGTTCCCACTCGAACCGTGGCCAGACACGTGCATGCAAGAAGGGGTCCCTGTTCCCCCGGATCTCCAGATTGACCCGCCGGAAGGCCGGGGCCGGCCGGCAGCTCCGTCGTTCACCGCCCACGTCCGACGACGTCGTGAGCTTCCTGCTGCACCTCCATGCGCGGGAGCTGTGTGTGATCCAGGGGAGGGATCGGGGCAGCATCTATGCTCTTACCCGGCCGGCCCGGGACTCCAGATAGCGTTGCTCGGCGATGCTGGCGGTGGACTTCGCGGCGCGCCGGTAGTGCTCGTACGCCCCGGCCGTGTCGCCGGTCTTTTCCAGCAGATGCGCCCGCACGGACAGCAGCCGGTGGTGCCCGGCCATCCGCTCGTCCCTGTCCAATGTGGACAGCAGGGCCAGCCCGGCCGACGGGCCCTCGGTCTCGGCGAGCGCGATCGCCCGGTTGAGGGTGACCATCGGGTTGGGCGCGATCCGTTCCAGGATGAGGTAAAGGGCGTGTACCTGCGGCCAGTTGGTCTCCTCGGCCGTTGCGGCGTCGGCGTGCGTGGCGGCGATCGCGGCCTGCAGTTGGTAAGGCCCCAGCGCCGGGCCGGCCAGCGACGTCTTGACCAGCTCGGTGCCCTCGTCGATCAGCCCGCGGTCCCACTGCGTACGGTCCTGCTCGTCCAGCGGCACCAGGTCGCCGGCCGCGGTCGTACGTGCCTCCCGGCGGGCGTGGGTCAGCAGCATCAGCGCGAGCAGCCCGGTCACCTCACTGTCCTCGGGCAGCTGCGTGTGCACCATCCTGGCCAGCCGGATCGCCTCGTGCGCGAGGTCGGCGCGGTGCAGCTCGCTGCCCGAGGAGGCGGTGTAGCCCTCGTTGAAGATCAGGTAGAGCACGTGCAGGACGACCCGTAGCCGCTCCTCGCGCTCCGCGCCGTCCGGCAGGCTGAACGAGCTTCCGGCGGCCTTGATGCGCTGCTTGGCCCGGCTGATCCTGGCCGCCATCGTGGCCTCCGGCACCAGGAATGCGCGGGCGATCTCGGCAGTGGTCAGGCCGCCGACCGCCCGCAGCGTCAGGGCGGTCTGGGAGGCCGCGGTCAGCGTCGGATGGCAGCACAGGAGCAGCAGGACGAGCGTGTCGTCGGTGTCCGGTACGTCCTCGGGCACCACCTCGGTGGCCGTCGCCGACTCCCGCTCGCGGCGCGCGTGGTCACTGCGCATCTGGTCGATGAGCCGCCGGGACGCGACAGTCACCAACCAGCCGCGCGGGTTGTTCGGCACTCCCTCGGCCGGCCACTGCACGGTGGCGGCGAGGACGGCTTCCTGTACGGCGTCCTCACACCCTTCGAACTGGCCGTGCCGACGTACCAATGCGCCAAGGACCTGCGGCGTGAGCTCACGCAGCAGGTCCTCGATGGCTCGTGCTGTCATGCCTCCAATTGTCCGTCAGCGAACATCACCTGCCGCACCTCGACCCCGAGACCCTCGATCGTGGTGTCCGGGATCTGCGATGCCAGTTCGATCGCCCGCTCCTTGTTCTCGCAGTCGATCAGATAGAAGCCGCCCAGATACTCCTTGGACTCCAGGAAAGGACCGTCGGTCACCACCGGCTGGCCGTTGCGTACGGACACCACAGCGGCCTGTGACGGATCGACCAGCGCCTGCGTGGTGATCAGCTCGCCGGACTTCTTCACCGCCTCGATGAACCTGCCGTGGCCGTTGCCGATCGCCGCCTTCTCCTCGTCGGTCAGCGCGTCCAGTACGGCCGGGTTGATATGCAGGCTGATCAGGAACTTCATCTTGTACTCCTCGTGGTTCGCGGGCCCCAGCTGGGCCCTTCGACCGGTTGGTCGGAGCCGCCGCCGTCGTCTTGACATCCCCCGCCCGAACGTTGGCATGAGTTTTTCGCCGTCGATCGCCCGGACCGCGAGGTCGTCATTTCTGGTGACGTCCCACCGTGGCAGACGCGAGAGATTTCCGTCCGTACTGATGTCAAGAAGCTCTCGACCGCTCCGACCAACCGGCGAAACGTCGAGAGAACAGGGAGTTTCGGATATGCGAGTCAACCGGGCGTGGCTGGGACTGGTCGTCCTCATGCTGCCGACATTGCTTGTCGCGATGGACATGACGGCGTTGCTCCTCGCGCTCCCACGGCTGAGCGCCGACCTGGGTGCCACCAACGTCCAGCAGCTGTGGATCAGTGACAGCTACGGATTCATGGTGGCCGGCATGGTCATCACGATGGGTACGCTCGGCGACCGGATCGGCCGTCGACGGCTGCTGATGATCGGCGGAGCGGCGTTCGCGGTGCTGTCGGTCGTGGCCGCCTTCGCGGCCGACCCGCTCACACTGATCGTCGCGCGTGCGCTGCTGGGCGTCGCCGGCGCGACCCTGGCGCCGTCCACGCTTGCCTTGATCACCAACATGTTCCGCGACGAACGGCAGCGCGGGCAGGCCATCGCGATCTGGGCGACCTGCCAGTTCACCGGCGGCGCGCTCGGACCCGTACTCGCCGGATTCCTGCTCCAACACTTCTGGTGGGGATCGGTGTTCCTGGTCGCCGTGCCGGCGATGGCGTTGTTGCTGCTCGCCGGGCCGGTCCTCCTGCCGGAGTACCGCAGCGACCGGGCCGGCCGGCTGGACCTGGCCAGCGTCGGTCTGTCGCTCGTGGCAGTACTTTTGACGGTCTACGGCATCAAGCAGTTGACCGTCGGGAGCGAGCCGGCCGGTTCGGCGGTGGCCCTCGTCGTCGGCGCGGCCATCGGATTCCTGTTCGTACGCCGACAACTGCGGCTGGAGACGCCGCTGCTTGACCTGCGACTGCTGCGCAACCGCCCGTTCACGGCCGTACTCGTCGCGCTGGTCTTCGCCGGCATCGCCATGGCCGGTACGGGCCTGCTGGTGACCCAGTACCTGCAGAGCGTGCTGGGCTACTCGCCGTTCGCGTCGGCGGTGCTGTTCGCCCCCATGGGCCTGGGCGTGGCGGTCGGCACCATGACCGCGCCGGCGCTGGGCCGGCGGATGAAGCAGACGACCGCGATCGCCGGCGGGCTGGTGGGGTCGGCGCTGGGCAGCCTGCTGCTGGTCGGCGTCGACGGTGCGAGCGCCCTGCCGCTGGTGATGATCGGCATCGCCGTACTGGCGCTGGGCACCGGCCCGCTGTTCGCGCTGGGCACCGGGCTGGTCGTCGGGTCCGTACCGCCGGAGCGCGCCGGCTCGGCGGCGTCTATGTCGGAGACCGGTAATTACTTCGGCGGTTCTCTCGGCTTCGCGCTGCTCGGTGTGGTGGCCGCGGTGGTCTACCGCAGTCGGATGGACGGCACATCCGACTCGCTGGCCGGCGCGGTCGCCGCCGGCGAGCGCCTTCCCGCCGGCCAGGGTGCGGAACTGCTGCACACCGCGCGGGAGGCGTTCACCGCCAGCCTGCACGTGACGGGCGTCGTCGCCGCGGTCATCTTCGCCGGGCTGGCCGTACTGATCCTGACCATGCGCCCGGCAACCCGGACCACCCCGGCCGCACTCCCCGACTACGAGGCGACTCGCTCATAGAATCCTGCCGAGGTCGAGTCGTGGTTGTCATATCCGAACGCGGCACTCCGTTGTCGCCTCCACGCATGACGAGCATGTTCGGTCAGGAAGAGGTGGGCGGCGGTGACGAGGGTGACGTGCCGGTGCCGACGAGAAGAGTCATCCAGTTCGACCACGCCACCGTGTCGGCGGACCTCACCGAACGTCGACGGCCCTGACACCATCGGCGTGGCATCAGGGCCGTCCCGCGGGTCCGGCGTGGGGCACCGGATTACTGCAGTTATCTAGCACATTGCTGCAGAGGGGATGTAAGTGACACGCGTGCTCCAGGCGACGTGACCTCTTACGAGCGATGGACCCGCCAGGCGCTTGGCCGATCGCCCGGCTGAGCTGCGCCTTCATTCCGGGCCAGTGGCTTTTCCATCGATGGCCTGGGCCACGGTGGCGATCGCAGGGCGTGCAAGGCATGCCGACGCCGTCTTGGTCTGCGAGAGGGGTGTGGTCGGTCGTAGTGGCGTTCGGGGTGGTGGGGTGGGTGCCGGTGACTGGTGTTCAGGGTCGTGGGGTGAGGTTTTTCGGTGCGGGGCCGGGCGACATGCTGCCGACAGGGTGATCGGGCGTCATCAAGTCGCCCAGAAGGCCTAATCGTGTACCAAATAAGCTTACTTTCACACGTATTGACGGCGTGTCATGTGGCGATCGGCGGGCGGTGCGGGGCGTGCGTACACCCGGTCGGCCCCCTGGTGATACGTCCGAGATGCCAGCTAAAGGCGCCATAAGTACGTTCGTCACAGGCCGGTTGCCCGGCCGACCCTCAGAGACAAGGGAGAAGTGACATGAAGACGCGTACTGTCGCCGTGACCGCTGCCGCAGTGGGCGCCGCGGTCATCGCCACTACCGGCATCACCTATGCCTCGGCTTCCGGGTCCGCTCCGGCTGCCCCGGCAGTTCAGCAGGCTGCTCCGGCTGTTGCTCCGCTGGCTGACGGCGGGAACGGGAACGGGAACGGCAACGGGAACGGCAACGGCAACGGCAGGGGGAACGGGAACGGCAACGGGAACGGCAACGGGAACGGTTTCGGGAACGGGAACGGGAACGGGAACGGGAACGGTTACGGGAACGGGAACGGGAACGGCAACGGGAACGGCAACGGGGGCAAGGGGAACGAGGGTGGCTACGGCGGTGGCGGCTACGGCGGTGGCGGCTACGGCGGTGGCGGCAACGAGCGTGGTGGTTTCCGCTACAAGGAGGAGGGCCGGATCTTCATCAACGAGCGGTCGTACTCGGCTCGTGGTGAGGATGGCTGCATCACGGTGGTGAGCGGTCTGGGTGCCCGGAGCTTCAACGTCCGTAACGACAGCCGCCGGACTGTTGAGTTCTTCCGCGGGGCGACCTGCGACAACGGTTCCCCGGTTGCGACGGTCGGTCCCTGGAGCACCAGCAACGGTGTCTTCACGCGTCAGCACATCCGTGGCGGCGTGTTCGTCAAGAACGGTGTCGTGGGCAGCTTCCGGGTGGTCCGGGACCACTACAACAAGGAGTGGTGAGGAACCACCTCCACAGGTGGTAGAGCAGGGTCTGCATGACATGGAAACTCCGGCCCGTCGGAATCGGGCCGGCGTTTCCATGTCATGCGGGGGTATCCCTCGGCACGCCCCCGGGGCGGGTCAGTATCCGGGTCGTCGTGGGCCCATTGCCGCGCGTGCCCGGTGGGCGGCGTCCTTGCAGAGTCCTGCCGGGCATACTTCCGCCACGGTTGCCTCGGCAGGCGACGCGGGGTGCGGTCACCGCAGACCGGAGGCCGGCCGGAGCACGCGCCCGCATACAACGGACCGTTAGGAGCCCGCAGAGTGAGGGAGTTGATGGCGTCGCACGCTGCACGACGCGATGGGCCATGGCACACGAGATTGTCGCCCAGGGCGTTGCGATCGAGGTCGACGGCTCCGGGCTGAGCAACCGTTGCTGGAGGCCACCGGCGGCATTGCCGACCACGACGTCGGGGTGCTCATGTTCTTCGCAGAGCTCGGCCACGGCATCGACGCGGAGCAGCGCACGCAGATCAGTGATGCGCTCACTGCATCCGGCGTACGGGACGAGAAAGGTGCGTGCCCGGGCGCCCAGCACGCCTTCTTCTTTCCAGGATGTGAGGGCGCGTCAACCGCATCAAGATGCTCAGACGCCGACGTTCGGCCGCGCCGGTTTCACGCTCCGACGCAAGCGCGGCCTGTCGGCTCTCGGAGCGATGTCAGCCGTGCGCTGTACGGTCCGCACATGGGCGTATATCTGGTCAGCGTTGCTGCGGAAGAATGGTTCGATGACGAGGAAGACGGGCGGGGTGGAGTCGCCTCGGCGCTCAACGTCGAGTTGAGTCGGCGGGGGCTGCCGCCGTATGAGTCGGTGCCGGTGGAAGCGGACTTCGTTCGCGGTTCGGGGCAGGCCTTCGAGGAGAAGCTGATTCCCTCCATGGACGGGTTCGATGCTCTGTGCCAGGCGCACCTGTCACGGGAGGAAGTGGAGACCGTCCGTGGCTGGACGGTGCTCGTGCCCCTGTCCCTCGACGAGGAGATCTGGTTGCCCATCAACTCCGCCTCTACGGATTCGACCATGGTCGCCGGCGCTCCTCAGGCCCTTGCGATCGCGGAGAAATTGGCGGCAGCTGTCGACCTGTCGGCCGAGACCCCGGCGACGTGCGACAACCTCGACCTGACCGCGTGGTTCATGGATGGAGCAGCGAAGGAACTGGCCGCCGTTCGACCGGGACCGTGGGGCGATGACCTGGACACAGCCTTCTACGTCGCACTGTTCCTGCGCGCTGCCCAGCATTCGATCCGGCGTGGCTGCCCCATCATCTACACCTGATATTTGTCCTCGGTCCCGCTGGTCTCCTGACGCATATCACTCACAGCAACGTGATGACGGAAGTTGAGTCAGGACGATGAAGGTCTACCGGGGCCGCTACACGCTTTCCACGAAGCTTCGGAGCGGGCTGATCAAGGCGTCGGCAGCGATTCCTGCCGCTTCTGGCCAGCGCCCTGCACGAGCAAAGGAGCACTCTGCGGCCGGCTGAACAGCTCTTGGGGACTCTGCGGGCTCGGGCTGCGACCGTCTGTGACGTGCCGACATCGGGGCGGAGGTGCCTGGGCCGGCCGGACGAACAGCCGCAGCCCCGATCACCACAGGCGACACCGATCGGGGCGGGCTGGTGCTGATCCGGCCCGGCTTGCGTCCGCCGCAGCTGTTCCAGCGCGATTGCCCGCCTGGCCACTGCCACCTAAGCCGCCGCGGTCTGTGGGCGGTCTCCAGTGCCGCTTCACCCACCGGTAGAGGAGACAAGCGAAGCCTCGAAAGAGTACAAATGTCATATGAGCGAGAAATCGGAAAATCTGCAAGGCGTAGACGAGTGGGCCGACCGCATCCGGGACGCCTCGTCCGGGGCCGATGCCCAGGCTGTCCGCAAGGTCGTCAGCGACATCTACCGCGCTGCCCAGGATGAACTCGACAAGAAGCGGGCGCAGGCTGAGTACGAACGCGAGGAGTAGCCGTTCGAGCTCATTCCGTGTCCGGAGTTGAGTCGAGGGGGACGTGCGACGTCCGGAACGGCGGGACCGGAGGTTTTCCGTCGGTCGACCGCCGGTTCGATGCTGGTCGTGAAGGTGCTGGTCATGGCGAGGGCGGCGGTCTGCGCGGTGGCCAGGAAGGAACCCTTCCTCCCGGATCTATGAATGAACCCGGCGGGGAGGCCTTCATTCTTCGGGTGCTGTCGCGATCGACGGGGCGCTTGTCGCTTCCTGGCTTGGTCGACTCCGTGAACCGGTTCCGCAGCCTTCGTATCCGATGGGCGGCCAAGGCCGACATCCAACCAGGCCTTCCTCACTCCAGGCTCTGCGGCCATCTGCCGGCAACGCCTGCGTCCCGCATTGCGTGAGGAGCTCAAGGCGCCTGCTTGCCGGCCTGCCATTCCGGCGCAAGGGCCGACCAGATCTCCTCGTCGTGCCGCTTCCCCCGGTGAAGGTAGCTCTCCCGCAGTGCGCCGTCTTTGGTCATCCCGAGCCGCCTGGCCACAGCGATGCCGGCGGCGGTCCGATGTCCCGGACCGGTCCGGGTGGCGAAACCTGTGCTCCGCTTCAGGAGCAGCGGCTCGGTCCACTCTCGCGGCCCGTCCGGCACGATCCGCGGCGACATGCCCACGGCCCATCAACGGACAACTGGCCTCCCGGCGGCAGGTCGGCAAGGCCGCAGCCGCTTGATTGCGTGAGCGTCGCTTATGCATGGATGGCCGGCGGTCCTGAAACTTCGTTGACCGGCTGCGTGGGAGAGGACGGCCCAAGTGGCGCATGGCGGGAATGGGGAGGCGACGACGACTTCCCCGGGAGCCTCGGCCACCTCTTCGGGAGCTGTTGGCGGACGCCGCTATGGCGGATACGGCCGTGGCTGGACACCGAGAGGGTGGGGGCGTACACCGTCGTGGCGCCGGTTGGTGCGGGTGCGGGTGTGGCCGGGCTGGGGTGGTGAGGGTGTGTTGGCTGTGGCGGGACAGTGATGGTTGTTCAGGGGCGGTGGTGGGGTGTGGTCTTTGGGTGTTGTGGGAGGCGATGGGTTGGGGTGGGGTGCTGCCGAGAGGGTGAGGGGGTGGGTGTATGTCGCCCGGAAGGGCTAATCCTGTGCCAGGAGGGCTTATTTGCTTATTATTTGATGACCCGTCAGGTGATCCTGGAGTGGGTGGGGGGTGGGGTGCGTACACCCGGTCGGCCCTGTGGTGTCACGCCGTGGATCTGTCCCGATATGACAGGTAATGAGGCGGTAAGTACGTTCGTCTCAGGTCGGCTGCCCAGCCGGCGTCTCTGAGACAGGAAGAAGTGACATGACCACGCGCACAGTCGCTGTAACCGCTGCCGTAGCAGGCGCAGCGGTTCTGGCTACTACCGGCATTACGTATGCCTCGGCTTCCGGGTCCGCTCCGGCTGCCCCGGCAGTTCAGCAGGCTGCTCCGGCTGTTGCTCCGCTGGCTGACGGCGGCAACGGGAACGGGAACGGCAACGGGAACGGCAACGGGAACGGCAACGGGAACGGGAACGGCAGGGGGAACAGCAACGGGAACGGGAACGGCAACGGGAACGGGAACGGCAACGGTTACGGGAACGGCAACGGTTACGGGAACGGGAACGGCAACGGGGGCAAGGGGAACGAGGGTGGCTACGGCGGTGGCGGCTACGGCGGTGGCGGCTACGGCGGTGGCGGCAACGAGCGTGGTGGTTTCCGCTACAAGGAGGAGGGCCGGATCTTCATCAACGAGCGGTCGTACTCGGCTCGTGGTGAGGATGGCTGCATCACGGTGGTGAGCGGTCTGGGAGCCCGGAGCTTCAACGTCCGTAACGACAGCCGCCGGACTGTTGAGTTCTTCCGCGGGGCGACCTGCGACAACGGTTCCCCGGTTGCGACGGTCGGTCCCTGGAGCACCAGCAACGGTGTCTTCACCCGTCAGCACATCCGTGGCGGCGTGTTCGTCAAGAACGGTGTCGTGGGCAGCTTCCGGGTGGTCCGGGACCACTTCAACAAGGAGTGGTAAGGAACCACCTCCACAGGTGGTAACGCGGGTGTCTGCATGACATGGAAACCCCGGCCCGTCGGAATCGGGCCGGGGTTTCCGGCATGGGGGCGCCTGTGGGCGAGGGCCCGTTCGGGACGGTGGTACGCGCGGCGGGTACCCGGTGCCCTGTACATCGGCTTCCGCCATACTAACTTGATCTTTAACCTCGGAGGTCGAACGCGAGGGCGGCCTTCGGCACCTCACCTACTCACACCCGAAGCAGGCCCACGTTGCGACCGACGGCGGCCGCACCGCGATCGGTCGCAGCTCGACCTCGCCAACCGCCTCGACTTGGACACCCGATTTTGGACGCGGCCAAGTTTCTCGTCCACCCCGCCCTGACCTGCCACCGCCAAGCAATGGCCGGCCTCGTCCGCACCGACGCCAGGCCCCATGGTGGTGACACCCTGAACGCGCAGTGGAGCCCAGGCCTCAGGGTCAGGGGACGAGGACGGTCAGGGAAGTGCTGGTGAGCTCGAATCCGAGCTTCTCGTAAAGATGACGGGCGCGATTGCCGTCACTCACCACCAGCGCCATCTCTGTGAGACCGGAGGCCGCGGCGTCTGCCAGCATCCGGCGCAGAAGCACGGAGCCAAGACCGGCATAGCGGGGGCCTGGCCGGCGGAAGACGGTCGCGATCCACGGAAGGCCGTCACGGTTCGTAACGATGACTCCGGCGATCACGCGGTCCGCTTCATCTGTCGCCAGTGTGCTGCAGGGCATGACCGGGCCCAGCACTTCGCCGGTCAGCAGCGGGGCCAGCTGTGTCTCCAGGGCTTGCTCGTCGCTTCCGTGCGAGTGATCCGGATGTTCGGGAGAGAAGGCAGCCCGCCACGCCGGGAACAGGTCACGGGCCGGACGGTCGCAGGGAGCGATGTGGAGTCCGTCGGGCAGGTTGATGGTTGACCACTCGGACGGGGAAGGGTCGGAGACCAAGTCAAAGTGCATGCTGTGGGCGTGTCGCATGACGTGTGCGCCGTGCTGTATCAGTTGTTCGCCAAGTTCCACGGATCCTGACACGGCCCACCCGGACATGCTGGTGAGGATGGACGGCACTGGATCGGGGCCGACCACCTCGGCGAGGTCGGCCCAGGGATGACCGTCGCGAGTGCCTTGGATGTAGGTCAGAACCGGCAGCCCATCGGGGCCGGTGAGAGTCTGGCGTTGTTCGTCGTGCAGGGTCACTTATGTGTGCCTATCGGTAGCGAAATCGCTTTCGGTCGACCCATGCTCCGGTGCCCGACTCGAATATGCAATCGAAATTCGGTTGCATCGGCTCAGCGGCTTGATGGGGGCTTCCTCGCCCATCCGGCGGTTGGCCAAGTCTGGGTCAGACGCGGGGCGTGACCATCTTCCGGACCACGTTGACCCGCAACTCACCGGCCGCGCTCAGCGGTCTGCCGGCCGGCTTCGCCGCTCCCACGGCCTGCCGGGCTCCTGTCTGCTGCCGTCCGGCCGGAGGACGGCCCGGTGACGGCGGTGGGCGGTGCGGCGATCGACCGCACTCCGGCTGGTTTCGAGGAGCTTCACGGTGGCGACGGCCATGGCCGGAAGACGCGGTCGTTCACACAGGTGGCGAAGAGGCGGCACGCATCACAGGTCCTCTCCGGCCGGCGCGAGACGGGCCTCGGCCGCGTCCCAGGCGGCAGGGTCGCCGCCGGGCGGGTAGTGGCGCAACTGCTGGGTGTCCGCGACCAGTCGGCGCATCGAGGAGAGGTCACCGACCAGACCGGCGGCCCTGGCCTGGACGAGGACGTTGCCGAGCGCGGTGGCCTCGGCGGGGCCCGCCACCACCGGCAGCCCGCAGGCGTCGGCGGTCAGCCGGCACAGCAGCTCGTTGCGCGAGCCGCCGCCCACCAGATGGACTTGGGTGATGTCGTGGTCGGCGAGCCGCGCGGCCTGCCGCAGGACCCGGCGGTGGGCCAGCGCCAGACTCTCCACGATGCAGCGCACCAGGGCGCCCTGACTGTCGGGGACAGGCTGCCCGGTGCGGCGGCAGTAGGCGCGGATCTGCTCCGGCATGTCACCGGGGGCGAGGAACTCCGGCGCGTCCGGGTCGACCACCGAGACGAACGGCCGGGCCCGGTCGGCCTCGGCGAGCAGCTCGGGCAGTCCGGTCGGCAAACCCTGCGCCGCCCAGGTGCGGCGGCACTCCTCCAGGAGCCACATGCCCATGATGTTGCGCAGGTAGCGGATGGTGCCGTCGACGCCGCGCTCGTTGGTGAAGCCGGCCTTCCGGGACTCCTCGCTCAGGATGGGGGAGTTCAGCTCCAGTCCCGCCAAGGACCAGGTCCCGCAAGAGATGTACGCGAAACGGGGGGCGGCGGCCGGTACCGCGACGACGGCGGAGGCCGTGTCGTGGGAGGCGACCGTGGTCACCGGGGTGCCGGTGCCTAGTCCGGTGTACGCGGCGACGTGCGGCAGCAGCGTGCCCGCGGAATCACCGGGTGCGCGCAGCGGCGGCAGCAGGTCGGGGGCGAGGGAGAGCCGGTCGAGGAGGTCGGGGCGCCAGGTGCCGGTGCGGGCGTCGAAGAGTGCGGTGGTGGAGGCGTTGGTCTCCTCGGCACCGACGGTTCCGGTCAGCCAGTGGATGAACAGGTCGGGGACGAGCAGCAGGGTGCGGGCGGCGTCCATCTGGGCGGTGCCGGCCGCGGAGGCGAGCTGGAAGACGGTATTGAAGGGCAGGTGCTGAAGGCCCGTGATCCGGTACAGCTCCTGGGCGTCGATCCGGGAGAACACGGTGTCGGCGGCACCGTCGGTGCGGCTGTCGCGGTAGTGGAAGGGGTGCCCGAGCAGCGCGCCGTCACGGTCCAGCAGCCCGTAGTCCACCGCCCAGCTGTCCACCCCTACGGAGGCGATTCGACCGTCGGTACTGCGGGCGGCCCGGCGCAGCCCGTCGAGGACCCCCTGGAAGAGGGCGAGCACGTCCCAGTGCAGCCCGTCGGACAGCCGCACCGGTGTGTTGGCGAACCGGTGCAGCTCGGTGAGGACGAGGCGGTCCGGCGCGACTTCGCCGAGGACGACTCGTCCACTGGTGGCACCCAGGTCGGCCGCGGCGAACAGGGCGGGTGACGCGGAGGGGGGTGGGGTGGTGGTCATGAGGTGGCTCCTCCGCGGGGCGTGCGGTGGTGTCGATGGGGGAGGGCGGGCCCGGAGCGGCGTGACGTGGCTTTGCCGCCCCGGCAGGGAACCGGGCGCGCGGGGCCCCTGCTGTCCGCGGACCCGTGGGCGTGGGCGCACGGGGACGCCCGGACGGCCTGTGCGGTGGTGAACCGTCCGGACGTACCCCGTGCGGGGGAAGCCGGGGCCGGCGGTGCGGGGCCGGCGCCGGCGGGGTCGGCGGGCTGTCACCGGACCGGGCGCGGTGTGCCCGGCCCGGTGACAGCGTCTGCGTTATCGCAGGAAGGCGGCGGCGACGCCGGCGTCGACCGGGACGTGGAGGCCGGTGGTGTGTGTGAGGTCCCCGCCGGTCAACGCGAACACCGCGTTCGCGACGTGCTCGGGGAGTACCTCGCGCTTGAGCAGGGTGCGCTGGGCGTAGAACTCGCCGAGCTTCTCCTCCTCGATGCCGTAGGTCGCCGCGCGCTGCGCGCCCCAGCCGCCGGCGAAGATTCCGGAGCCGCGGACCACGCCGTCCGGGTTGACGCCGTTGACGCGGATGCCGTGCTCGCCCAACTCGGCCGCCAAGAGCCGTACCTGGTGGGCCTGGTCGGCCTTGGTGGCGGAGTAGGCGATGTTGTTGGGGCCGGCGAAGACCGCGTTCTTGGAGGCGATGTAGACGATGTCGCCACCCAGCTCCTGCTGGATCATCACGCGGGCCGCCTCGCGGGAGACGAGGAAGGAGCCGCGGGCCATGATGTCGTGCTGGAGGTCCCAGTCCTTCGCGGTGGTCTCCAGCAGGGGCTTGGAGATGGAAATGCCCGCGTTGTTGACGACCAGGTCGACACCGCCGAAGGCCAGTACCGCTGCCTTGAACGCCTCGGTGATCTGTTCCTCGGAAGTGACGTCCACGGTGACCGCGACGGCCCTGTCGGGGCCGCCCAGCTCGTCCGCGACCGCCTGCGCGTTCGTCGCGTCGAGATCCGCGATCACGACGCAGGCGCCCTCGGCGGCCAGTCGGCGGGCGATCGCCCTGCCGATGCCGCTGCCCGCGCCCGTCACCAGCGCGACGCGTGTGGCGAGCGGCTTGGGCTTCGGCATCCGCTGGAGTTTGGCCTCCTCCAGGGCCCAGTACTCGATGCGGAACTTCTCCGATTCCTCGATCGGCGCGTACGTGGAGACGGCCTCGGCTCCGCGCATCACATTGATCGCGTTGACGTAGAACTCGCCGGCCACGCGCGCGGTCTGCTTGTCCTTGCCGAAGGAGAACATGCCGACGCCGGGGACGAGCACGATCGCCGGGTCGGCGCCGCGCATCGCGGGGGAGTCGGGCTCCGCGTTGCGCTGGTAGTAGGCGGCGTACTCCTCGCGGTAGGACGCGTGCAGTTCCTTCAGCCGGGCGGCCGCCTCGTCCAGGGGCGTGGCCGGTGGCAGGTCGAGGACGAGCGGGCGGACCTTCGTACGCAGGAAGTGGTCCGGGCAGGAGGTGCCCAGCGCCGCGAGCCGGGGGTGCTCGGCGCGGGCGAGGAAGTCGAGGACGACGTCGGAGTCGGTGAAGTGGCCGACCTGCGGGCGGTCCTGCGACGCGAGGGCCCGGATGTACGGTGCCAGGGCCGCGGCCCGTTCCCGGCGCTCCGTCTCGGACAGGGCCTCGTACCCCTCGACGACCGGCCCGAACGGCTCGGCCCTGCCGTGCTCGGCGAGGAAGGTTTCGGCGGTGCGGATGATGTGCAGCGAGTTGCGCTCGCATTCCTCGGCCGTGGCACCCCAGGCGGTGATGCCGTGGCCGCCCAGAATGCAGCCGATCGCCTGCGGGTTGGCCTCCTTGACCGTCGCGATGTCCAGGCCGAGCTGGAAGCCGGGGCGGCGCCAGCGCACCCACACCACGCTGTCGCCGAAGCACTCGGCGGTCAGCTTCTCGCCGTCGGCGGCGCAGGCCAGTGCGATACCGGAGTCCGGGTGCAGGTGGTCGACGTGGGGCGCGTCCACCAGGCCGTGCATCGCGGTGTCGATGGACGGGGCGGCGCCGCCCTTGCCGTGCGCGCAGTAGTCGAACGCGGCGACCATCTCGTCCTCGCGCTCCACACCGGGATAGACGTCGGTGAGGGCGCGCAGCCGGTCCAGGCGCAGCACGGCCAGACCCGCCTCGGTCAGGGTGCCGAGGTCGCCGCCCGACCCCTTGACCCACATGAGTTCGACGTCGCCGCCGGTCACCGGGTCGGTCTCGGTGCCCTTCGCGGAGGTGTTGCCGCCGGCGTAGTTGGTGTTGCGGGGGTCGGCGCCGAGCCGGCGGGACCGGGCCAGCAGGGCCGCGGCTTCGGGATGGGGAGCCATGTTCCTAGTCCTTAAGAGAGAGTGTCTGCTTGTGCTCGGAAGCCCTGAAGGGCGCGGGGAACCGTGCCGCCTTGGCGGGCGGCCGTGCGGCGGATCCATGCCGTTCCGGCGGGACCGCCGCACGCTCGCGGTCCCGTGGCGGCCCGGACGAATCCGCCGCGGCGCTCACGCGCCCCAGCCGGCCTGCTGCCCGCCGACCCGCTCCTCGGCGATCTTCGCCGCCCAGCCGGAACGGTGGTACGCGGCGACCGGGTCCGCGTCCAGGCCCAGCTCCTCGCGCACCTCGCCCAGCAGCGGACGTACGTCCGTGTTGTAGGCGTCCATCAGTACGGCGTTCGCGGTGAGCACGTCGCCCGAGCGCTGGGCGGCCGTCAGCGCCGCACGGTCGACGAGCAGCGCCTTGGCCGTGGCCTCCTGGACGTTCATCACCGAACGGATGATCGCCGGGATCTTGGCCTCGATGTTGTGGCACTGGTCGAGCATGAAGGCGACGTCCGGGGTGAAGCCGCCGCCGCGGATCACCTCGTACATGATCCGGAACAGCTGGAAGGGGTCGGCGGCGCCGGCCATCAGGTCGTCGTCCGCGTAGAAACGGGAGTTGAAGTCGAAGGCGCCGAGTTTCCCCTCACGCAGCAGGGTGGCGACGATGAACTCGATGTTGGTGCCCGGTGCATGGTGCCCGGTGTCGACGACGACCTGAGCCCTGTCGCCCAGCTTGAGGCAGTGGGCGTACGCCGTGCCCCAGTCCGGCACGTCGGTCGTGTAGAAGGCGGGCTCGAAGAACTTGTACTCCAGCAGCAGTCGCTGGTCGTCGCCGAGCCGCTCGTACACCTTCGCCAGGCCCTCGGCGAGCCGGTCCTGGCGCTCGCGGACGTCGTCCTGGCCGGGATAGTTGGTGCCGTCGGCGAACCACAGCTTGAGGTCCTTCGAACCGGTCGCATCCATGATGTCGACGCATTCGAGGAGGTGGTCCAGGGCCTTGCGGCGGACGGTGGCGTCCGGATGACAGACACTGCCCAGCTTGTAGTCGTCGTCCTGGAAGGTGTTGGAGTTGATGGTGCCCAGCTTCAGGCCGCGCTCCTTGGCGTACGAGGCGAGCGCCGCGTAGTCGTCGACCCTGTCCCAGGGGATGTGCAGCGCGACCGTCGGCGCGGCCCCGGTGAACTCGTGGACCTTCGCCGCGTCGTCCAGCTTCTCCCACGGGGTGCGTGGCACTCCTGCCTGGGCGAACACCTTGAAGCGGGTACCGGAGTTGCCGTAGCCCCAGGACGGCGTCTCGATCCGCTGTCCGGCGAGTGCGGCCTTCACGGCAGCGATGTCAGTCATGTTCACCTCGGGAAGCGCGACAGCCCGGAACTGGGCCGGCAGACACACAAATGTGTGAATCGATTCATTACACGGGAAAGCTAACCCCGGGTTTCGTGGGCGTCAAGGGTCTGCGCTGAAGGCCGCCGCGTTACGCAATCGTGTTATTGGTCTTCCGCAGCCCGCAGGCAGGCCTTATTCCGTACAGGTCATGGGGGATTGGCCGGTGCACTTGCTTGCCCTTCTCCTGTTTCGCCCCGTTGCGTCGAAGTCGACCCCTTGACCTGAGGGGCGGGCAGGGCTAGCTTCCGGGCAACCTCACTGAAACATTTCATGCCGGGTGATCGCATCGGCACGGTTCGGCGTGCACAGATCCCCTGGCCGACCCTGACCCCCATGGAGAGACACATGACGCAACCCGAACCGGATGCCACTCCGGTCCTCGCGCTGGAGGAGGTGAGCAAGTCCTTCGGCGCCGTCCGGGCCCTGCGCGGAGTCTCCCTGCGGCTGTACGCCGGAGAGGCCCACGCCCTCGCCGGCGAGAACGGTGCGGGCAAGTCGACCCTGATCAAGGCCCTGGCCGGCGTTCACCGGCCCGACACCGGTACGGTGCTGCTCGACGGATCACCGGTGGAGTTCCACGGCCCGGCCGACGCCCGTGACGCGGGCGTCGCCGTGATCTACCAGGAGCCGACGCTCTTCCCCGACCTCTCGGTCGCCGAAAACATCTTCGTGGGCCGCCAGCCCACCCGCTCCTTCGGCCGGGTCGACCACCGCGCGGTGAAGCAGGCCGCCGCCGACCTCTTCGCCCGCCTCGGAGTCGACCTCGACCCGGAACAGCCCGCCCGCGGACTGTCCATCGCCGACCAGCAGCTCGTCGAGATCGCCAAGGCGCTCTCCTTCGACGCCCGCGTGCTGATCATGGACGAGCCGACCGCCGCCCTCACCGGCAGCGAGGTGTCCCGCCTCTTCGGCGTCGTCAGGACGCTGCGCGAGCAGGGCGCCGCCGTGCTGTTCATCTCGCACCGCCTGGAGGAGATCTTCGAGCTGTGCCAGCGGGTGACCACCCTGCGCGACGGCACCTGGATCAGCAGCGAGCCGCTGGCCGGACTCACCGAGGACGACCTGGTGCGCCGCATGGTCGGCCGCGACCTCGACGAGCTGTACCCCAAGCAGGAGACCGAGACGGGCGAGGCGGCGCTCACGGTGCGCCGGCTCACCCGTGAGGGCGTCTTCACCGACGTGTCCTTCGAGGTGCGGCGCGGCGAGATCGTGGGCCTGGCCGGACTGGTGGGAGCGGGCCGCAGTGAGGTGGCACGGGCCGTGTTCGGCGTCGACCGCTGGGACGGCGGCGAGGTCGAGGTGCTCGGCCGGAAGCTCAAGCCGGGTGCTCCGAGCCTGGCCATGGCTGCGGGCCTCGCCCTCGTCCCGGAGGACCGCCGCGCCCAGGGCCTGGTGATGGACATGTCCATCGAACGCAACATCGGGCTCACGGGCTTCGCCGAAACCACCCGCGTCGGCCTGATGAACCGCCGGGCCGAGCGCGACCGCGCCGTCGACTGGGCCGTGAAGCTCCAGGTGAAGTACGCCCGACTGGCCGACGTCGTCGGCACCCTGTCGGGCGGCAATCAGCAGAAGGTCGTCCTGGCCAAGTGGCTCGCGACCGCGCCCCAGGTGCTGATCGTGGACGAGCCGACCCGCGGCATCGACGTCGGCACCAAGGCCGAGGTGCACCGGCTGCTCTCCTCGCTCGCCGCCGAGGGCGTCGCGGTGCTGATGATCTCCTCCGACCTGCCGGAGATCCTCGGCATGGCCGACCGGGTCCTGGTGATGCACGAGGGCCGCCTGGCCGCGGAGATACCGCGCGCGGAGGCGACCGAGGAGACCGTGATGGCGGCGGCCACCGGCCGCGCAGCCCGAGGGAGGGACGCGGCATGACCACGACCGCCGAACCGGTGCGGAGCGCACCCGCATCCCGGACCGCCGGCGCGCGCACCTTCATCGACAAGATGTTCAAGGCGCGCGAACTGGCAGTCCTCGCCGTGCTCGTGGTGATGCTCGGCGCCACCCAGATCTACAACGGTGAGTTCCTGTCCGAGCAGGGCATCAAGGACCTGCTGCTCAACGCGACCATCCTGGCCCTCGTCGCCACCGGCCAGGCCGTCGTGGTGATCACCCGGAACGTCGACCTGTCGGTCGGCTCGGTGCTCGGCATCTCCGCCTTCGCCGCCGGCAACTGGCTGAACGGCGGGGGCAGCCCGCTGCTCGCGGTACTGCTCGCAGTCGCGCTCGGAGCGCTCTTCGGGCTCCTCAACGGCGCCCTGGTCAGCCTCGGCAAGGTGCCCGCCCTCGTGGTCACCCTCGGCACCCTCTACATCATCCGCGGCATCGACTCCATCTGGGTCGGCTCCCGTCAGATCACCGCGGACGCGCTGCCCGAAGGCTTCGTCGGCTTCGGCCACGACGGCATCTGGGCGGTTCCCTACCTCGCCCTGCTCGCCCTCGTCGTACTCCTCGCGGTCGGCTACTACCTGCGCAGCTACCGCAGCGGACGCGACCTGTACGCCTTGGGCTCCAGCCCCGAGGCGGCCCGTCTCGCGGGTGTTCCGGTACGGGGCCGCATCATGACCGCGTACCTCCTGTGCGGCGCCCTCGCCGGACTCGCCGGCGCCCTCTACCTCGCCCGCTTCGGCAACGTCGACTCCGCCACCGGCAACGGCTACGAACTCACCGTCGTCAGCGCCGTCGTGGTCGGCGGCGTCGCCTTCACCGGCGGCTCCGGAAGCGTCTACGGAGCGGCGCTCGGGGCCGTCCTGCTCACCTCCATCAACAGCGTGCTCCCCGCGATCGGCGTCAGCTCGGTCTGGGTCACCGCGATCAACGGCATCCTGCTGCTGCTCGCCATCGCCGTCGACCGGATCCTGGCCCTGCGGGTCGCCGCAGTGCTGCGCAAGAAGGCCGCACAGATGAGGAGTGCCCGCCATGACTGACACCACTACGAAGGCCACGGCCCGGCGCGGCCTCGGCGGCGCGGTGCGCTGGGACACCGCGGTGGGCGCCCTGTTCGTCGTCCTGCTGCTGTGCTCCTTCTCGTTCGTCGACAACTTCGGCAACGCGCTCAACGTCTCGTTCCTGATCGGCAACACCCTGCCGATCGCCCTGATCGCGCTGCCCATGACGCTGCTGGTGGTCTCCGGCGAGGTCGACCTTTCGGTGGGCTCCACGGCGGGCCTGTCGGGAGCGGTGATGGGTGCCCTGTGGAACGAGGGCATGAGCATCGAGACGATCATCCCGCTGTGCCTGCTGCTCGGTGTGGTCTGCGGTTTGATCAACGGACTGCTCGTCACCCGCCTCGGCCTGCCTTCCCTTGCCGTCACCATCGGCACCATGGCCGCCTACCGGGGCATCGCCCAGATCATCCTCGGTTCCGACTCGGTCACCGACTTCCCCTCCCAGTACCTGGACTTCGGCGCGGGCCGGATCGGCGACACCTTCATCCCGTATGCCGCACTGCCGTTCCTCGTGCTGCTGGCCATCGCGGTGGTCGTCCTGCACGCCACCCCCGTCGGGCGTTCGCTGTTCGCGATCGGCGCGTCCGAGGAGGCGGCCCGGTTCGCCGGCATCCGTGTCAAGCGCCTGAAGCTGTCCATGTTCGTCACCACCGGTCTGCTCTCCGCGCTCACCGGTGTCTTCTGGGCCCTGCACTACGCCAGCGCCCGCTACGACAACGCCACTGGCCTCGAACTCTCCGTCATCGCCGCGGTCCTGCTCGGCGGCATCGACTTCGACGGCGGCAAGGGCACCCTCGGCGGCGCGATCGCCGGTGTGTTCCTGCTCGGCACCCTGCAGAACGTGATGAGCCTGCTCAACGTCTCCGCCCAGTCCCAGATCGTCGTCACCGGTGTCCTGCTGGTGGTCTCCGTCCTCGCCCCGCGCGTCGGCCGGCAGATCGCCCAGAGCAGGGCTCGCAGAAAGGCGACCGCGGTTCCCCTGAGACCGCCGGCTGCCACCTCCTGAAGGGACGCCGACGCCGTCGGCAGCCCCTCCGGGGAGGCGGAGCGGCACCGTCCGCCGTGCCCCGAACCAGGCAACACCCCCGTACAAAGCCGTACTTCGCAACGATAGGACGCTCATGTCTCTCGCCATCGTCAGAACCCGTCGACTCACCCTCGCCGTCGCCACCGTCACCGTTCTCGCCCTGGGCGCCACCGCCTGCGGCGGCACCACCAAGAACGACACGGACAAGAAGTCCGGTTCCGCCGTGACCGGAAAGGCCGACGCCAACGCGGAAACCAAGAAGGGTCTGAAGATCGCCTTCCTGCCCAAGCAGGTCAACAACCCGTACTTCACCATCGCCGACACGGCCGGCAAGAAGGCCGTCGAGGAGCTCGGTTCGACCTACCAGGAGGTCGGCACCAGCAGTGGCACCGACACCTCCGGCCAGGTCTCCTACGTCAACACCCTGACCCAGCAGCAGGTGAACGCCATCGCGGTGTCCGCCCAGGACCCCGGTGCCCTGTGCACCGCGCTGAAGCAGGCGATGAAGAACGGCGTCAGCGTCGTCACCTACGACTCCGACACCAAGGCCGACTGCCGCCAGGTCTTCGTCTCCCAGGCCTCCGCGGAGGACCTCGGCCGCACCCAGGTCCAGCAGCTGGCGAAGCAGATCGGTGGCAAGGGCGAGATCGCGATCCTGTCCGCCGCCCAGACCGCCACCAACCAGAACACCTGGATCGACTTCATGAAGGAGGAACTGAAGAAGCCCGAGTACAAGGACATCAAGCTGGTCAAGGTCGCCTACGGCGACGACGACGCCCAGAAGTCCTTCCAGCAGACCCAGGGCCTGCTCCAGGAGTACCCCGACCTGAAGGGGATCATCTCCCCGACCACCGTCGGCATCAAGGCCGCCGCCCAGTACCTGTCCGGCTCCAAGTACAAGGGCAAGGTCAAGCTGACCGGCCTGGGCACCCCCAACGACATGCGTGCCTACGTCAAGAACGGCACCGTCGACGCCTTCGAGCTGTGGGACCCGAACAAGCTCGGTGAGCTCGCTGCCCGCACCGCCGTCGCCCTGCAGTCGGGCCAGATCACCGGCGCCGAGGGGCAGACCTTCAAGGCCGGCGGCATGGGGACTTACACCATCGGCAAGGACGGTGTGGTCTCCCTCGGCAAGCCGACCGTCTTCGACGCGAAGAACATCGACCAGTACAAGTTCTGATCCCAGCACAGGTGGGGCCGCTCCGCCGCGACCGCGGGGAAGCGGTCCCACCTCCGTACGCACCCATCAAGGACATGACATGCAGCGTGTCTGCTTCCTGCTCAAGGTCAGGCCCGACCGGGCCGAGGAGTACCGCGAACGCCACCAGCACGTGTGGGCCGAGATGCGCGATGCGCTCTCCGCGGCCGGCTGGCACAACTACTCGCTCTTCCTGCGCGAGGACGGTCTGCTGGTCGGCTATCTGGAGACCGAGGACTTCGACGCGGCCCGCGCCGCCATGGACGCCACCGACGTGAACGCGCGGTGGCAGGCCGAGATGTCCGAGTTCTTCGAGGAGCTGGACGGCCGGGCACCCGACGCCGCCATGCTCCCCCTCACGGAGGTGTTCCACCTGCCATGAGAACCGGGCTGGGCTTCTCCGGGACGGACGGCTCCCTGCCGTTCCCGCCGACCGACGGCCCCGTCATCCGCGGAGCCGACCGAGAAGGCGCCTTGGCGAGGCGTACGACGGGCGACAGGTCCGCAGTCGGCATCAAGGACGTGGCACGGGAGGCGAAGGTCTCCGTCGGCACCGTCTCCAATGTGCTCAACCGCCCCGAACGGGTCTCCGACCGGACCCGCCGCCATGTCCAGCAGGTGATCGCCCGCCTCGGCTACGTCCGCAGCGAGTCCGCACGCCAACTGCGGGCCGGCCGCAGCCGTATCGTCTCGCTGCTGGTCCTGGACATGGGCAACCCGTTCTTCGTCGACGTCGTGCGCGGCGCCGAACGCACCGCACGCGACGCGGGATTGGGCGTCATGGTCTGCAACAGTGGCCAGAGCGTCCAGGAGGAGGCGGACTACCTCGCGCTCTTCGCCGAGCAACGGGTGCGTGGGGCACTGGTCACCTCCGCCGACTCCAGCGGCCGTACACTGCGCGAGTTCCGCCGGTTCGGCATTCCCTTCGTGGTCGTGGACCGGGTGGACGGCAACGAGGAGGGCTGCTCGGTCGCCGTCGACAACGTGGCAGGCGGCGCTCTGGCCATCAGACACCTGACGGCCGCAGGCCACCGCCGGATCGCCTTCGTCAGCGGGCCGGAGCACCTCAAACAGGTGCAGGACCGGCGGGCGGGCGCCCTGGCGGCCCTCGACGAGGCGGGGCTGCCCCACGAGGCACTGCACGAACTGCCCACCGACCGCCTCGACGTGGCCGCGGGCCGCGACGCCGGGGCCCGCCTGCTGGGGCTGGCGCGGCGGCCCACCGCCGTGTTCTGCGCCAACGACCTGCTGGCCCTGGGAGTGCTCCAGACGCTCTACACCGCGGGGGTGAGAGTGCCGGACGACATGGCCATCGTCGGTTACGACGACATCGAGTTCGCGGCCGCGGCCACCGTGCCGCTCACCTCGGTGCGTCAGCCCGCCTACGCCATCGGCTCCATCGCCGCCGACCTGTTGCTGCAGGAGACGGGGGAGAAGGCCGGCGAGCACCGGCACGAACACGTGGTACTCCCGCCGGAGCTGGTGGTACGGCAGTCGAGCACGGCCGGCGGCTGAGGAACGCCGGGGGCCACGGAGCACCAGGGTCCGGAGCGCCGGGGTCCGCAATGCCGGGCCTGGAAACACCGGGGTCCGCTTCCCGAAGCCGGGGGAGCGGACCCCGGTGTTCTGCGTTCTGCCATGCCCGTGCCGCCCGGCCGCCCCGGGCCGCCACCCGTTCTCAGCCCTCCCCGTACAACACGGCGGGCCGGGGCGGGGACACCTGGTCACCGCCCCGGCCCGCGTGCTCACCGCGATGCCGTGCTCACGCGTGCACGGTCGCGGTCCCGTACGGCACCACCCGCACCGGGCCCAGCAGCCCGTACGCCTGGCGTGTGGCGGCGCCGAACACCGGTGCGTCGGCCACCCGCAGCCGGTTCAGCAGCGTCGTCGCCACCTCCACCTCGACGGTGTTGGAGCCCTGCCGCAGCCGCGAGCCCAGGTCCACCACCCGCGTCACCTGGTCCGCCGGCGGAAGGTCTCGGCCGTTGACGCGGATGCGGAAGGTGTCGCAGACCTCGCCCAGCTCCAGCCGTGCCCCGGTCCCCTCGGTCCACTCCTCGCCCAGGGTGAACGCCGCGCGGTAGGTACCCACGCCCGACACGTCCTCCAGACCGATGATCTGCGACCACGGCAGCAGTCCGTCCGGCAGCGACAGCTGGTGCCGCACACGGACGGTCTCGGTGGCCTTCGAGCCCGGCTGCCAGTCCTCCACGTCCAGCTTCCACGACTCCAGGGCGAACGGCGCCGGCACCGTCCGGACGACGGCGTTCACCGAGCGCCCGTTGTCGAACGTGGTGCGGTAGACGCCCGCGGCGGCGGCCCGCACCTCGAACGTCCGGCCGTCGGCGGTGACCACCTCGTCGGCGTGGGTGGCGGTGACGTGCCGGGCAAAGACGCCACCGGTGGGCCGGGACAGCCGCACGATGCTCACGGCACCGGGCGCCAGGTCCACGGTGAGACGGATCCGCCCGTCCTCGGTGCGGGTGTACGCGGCGAGCGGCGTGACCGAACCGGTCCACGGGTCGAGCAGGTGGGGGACTGCCCCGCGGACATGGCCGGTCAGGGTGACATCGTGACGGATCCGGGAACCCGTCGACCCCTTCTTGCTGACCGCGTCGTTGGCGAAGAAGAAGTAGTCCGCGTCGTCGTCCCGGCGGTGTGCGTGCAGCAGCATCGATGACTGGGCGTACTCCACGTCGCGCCGCAGCCCCAGCGCCTCGATGGCCTCGGGCACGTTGGGGCGGTCCGCGACGGTGTGCACGGTGGGCCGCTTCTGCAGCTCCACGAGCAGCTCGCGCAGCCGGGTGTTGTCGTCCGCGGCGGCGGGCATCCCGGGCACGTGCGCGTCCGACCAGTTGCCTATCAGGATGATCGCGAGACCCGCGTCCGCGTAGGCGACCAGTCTCCGGGCCACATCGAGCTGGAGCGTGTGTTCACGGCCGCTCATGACGTCGCCGTCGACGACCAGCGCCTTGCAGGAGGGGCCGTCGGGGGCGAATCGGCCGTTGCGCACCACGGCACTGGGCAGGTCGAGCAGACGCGGGCTGAGGAAGGTGTGCGTCCAGCCGACGGGCACACCGTCACCGGTGAACCACGGTGCCCCGAGCCCGGAGCCCGCGTAGCCCTTCTGCCGCAGCACCCCCACATCGACCCGATTGACCCCGGTCTGCAGCACCTGCTGGATCCTGGCCAGGCAGTCGGCGACGATGTCGGCGTGCTGCCAGGTCGGCTGGCGCGGGCCCCAGGCCTCGCCGTACCCGGCACCGCCTCTGTACGGCGAGAAGGCGGCGAAGCCCGGCCAGGCGGCGCCGGGCGCGTCGGCGTAGGCGAAGCCGTGGAACACCGCCTGGTTGACGCCGGCCGCGTACTGGATGACCAGCTTCTTCAAGGTGGCGGACCAGGTGGTCGAGTAGGCGCCGTTGGCCACACCGCCGGCCTCGTTCGACAGGACGAGCCGGCCGCCCATGTCCCGGCCGCCCGCCAGGCATCGGAAGTCGTCCAGGTTCTTGAAGCCGAGGGACTCGCCTTCGGGGATGTCCAGGATCGCGGCTTTGTAGATCGCGTCGGTCTCCAGGCCGTACGGCTGTATGCGCAGCTTCAGGCCCAGAGTGTGTGCCCAGTTCTGCAGTGGACGCAGGTGGTGTTCGATGTACAGCTCGGTGATGACGTCCATGACGTCGCTGCGCACCGGCTTGTCGACGGCCGGGCCGAAGCTGAAGACGGGCTTCTCCTTCTTCTCGACCACGGTCGCCAGGTACGGCAGCAGCGAGTACCCCTTGCGGCGCTCGAACTCGGCGGGCAGCTTCGGGGTCCACAGGGTGGCGTCGGTCTCCAGCTCGATGGAGTCCTCGAACAGCGCGCCGCCCACGTCGCGCAACAGCGACCGGATCTCCGGGGTGAGGATGTGCTTCTCCCAGAAGCCGGTGACGGCGCCGGTGCCCGCGTCGCTGAAGTGGTCGACGACGTAGGAGAGCGGGGCGGTGTGTGCCGGGCCCTCCGGGCGTTGGCCGGAGCCGCGCTCCCAGTAGGCGACGACCAGCCAGCTGCCGTCGTCGGGCGCGGTCCAGGTCAGGGTGGAGCCGCGCACCGCCGAGGTGAGGTCGGTGACGCTGGACTGGTCCAGGACGACGGGGACGGCGCCGGCCGAGCTGCCCGTGGCGACCCGGACGGCCTGCACCAGCAGCGGCCGCTGGACGGTGACATCCTCGGAGGCCTCGGACACGGCAGCCGGAAGCGGCCCCGAGTAGGTCTCGCCCGGCGCCACCACGGCCTGGCCGTGCGCGAGTTCCTTGGCCGCCGCGGTGCTGTCCGGGGTGATCGAGGGAACCGCGGCCGGCCAGGCCGGGCCGACCGTCAGGTCCACCACCACGTCGTGCCGCTTCGCGGCTCGCAGCGCGGCCTCGACGGCCGCCGTCCACGCGGGGGTGCCCCAGCCGTGGCGCTGGGCGTCGATCTGCTGGCTGAGGCTGTGGGTGACGGCCGCGATTTCCACGCCGCCGAAACCGGCGGCGGCGATGCTCCCGATCTCGTCCGCGATCTCACGGGTGTTCACCAGCGCGTCGGGCCACCACCAGCGGAACTTGGGGCGCACGCCGGACTCGGGGTCGCCGAAGCCGCGCGGCACGGTGCTGCCCTTGCCTTCCTCCGCCGCCGCGGGAACTGCCGTCAGGGGCAGGGAAGTCGCGGCCGCACCGGCCAGGGCCCCCATCGTCAGTACGGTTCGCCGTCGCAGGCTCATGTTGCTCCTTGTCGGGCCCACCGGGGCGCGCAGCACCGGGACCCGGAACGCAGGTTCATTTGAAACGCCGTTCAAACGATTCAATTAACGCGGCGGAAATCTACGTGCTCGGTGTACTCAAGGCAATAGGGGTGAAGGAAAGAGCTGTTGCGTACGTCTTGACGCGCGGCGATCTCCGCCCTCAGAGTGGCCGTCGTCCAAAAAACGATTCAACTCTTGCTGTGCAGAGGAGTCGCCGCATGCCACGACAGAACCTGACGCGAAGACGCTTCGTGATCGGAACCGGGGTGGCGGTCGGAGCTTGGGCGGTCGCCGGGGCGCCTGCCGCGGCGACCGACGGCCACGGGCCCCGGGCCGGGTCCACGCCCTCCAGTCCCGCGCTGGCCGAGTTCGCGCCGGGATCGGTACGGCTGCTGAACAGCCCCTTCCGCGACAACATGCGGCGCACCTGCGCCTACCTCGAAGCCGTCGACATCGACCGTCTCCTGCACACCTTCCGCACCAACGTCGGCCTGCCGTCGAGCGCGCAGCCCTGCGGCGGCTGGGAGGCCCCGGGCGTTCAGCTGCGCGGCCACAGCACCGGCCACCTGCTGTCCGGCCTCGCGCTCGCGCACGCCGGCACCGGGGACGACCGGTACGCGGACAAGGGTCGTCGTATCGTCGAGGCCCTGGCGGAGTGTCAGGCCGCGTCCCCCGCAGCGGGATACGGCGAGGGCTACCTCTCGGCCTTCCCCGAGAAGGTCTTCGCCGACCTGGAGGCGGGCTCGAAGCCCTGGGCGCCGTACTACACCATCCACAAGATCATGGCCGGTCTCCTCGATCAGTACCAGCTGTGCGGGAACGAGCGGGCCCTGGGCCTCGTCGAAGCCATGGCAGCCTGGGCCGACCGCCGCACCGCCCCGCTCACCCCGGATCAGCTCGACCACGTGCGACGGGTGGAGTGGGGCGGCATGAACGACGTGCTCGCCGCCCTGCACCTGGCCACCGGTAGCCAGGCGGCCTTGCGCACGGCCCGCCGCTTCGACCAGGAGGACCTGTTCGGTCCGCTCGCCGAGGGGCGCGACGAGCTGAACGGCCGGCACGCCAACACCGAGATCGCCAAGATCGTGGGCGCGGCCCGGATGTACGAGGCGACCGGCGAGCAGCGCTACCGCGTGATCGCCTCGAACTTCTGGGACATCGTGGTCCACGACCACTCCTACGTCATCGGTGGCAACGCCAACCAGGAGTTCTTCGGCCCGCCCGGCGAGATTGTCAGCCGGCTGTCCGAGGAGACCTGCGAGAACTGCAACACGTACAACATGCTCAAGCTGGGGCGGCGGCTGTTCCTCCACGACCCCGCCCGGGCCGAGCGCATGGACCACTACGAATGGGCCCTGTACAACCAGATGCTCGGCGAGCAGGACCCCGACTCCGAACACGGCTTCGTCACCTACTACACCGGCCTGTGGGCGGGGTCGCAGCGTCAGCCCAAGGGCGGTCTGGGCGCCGCGCCCGGCAGTTACAGCGGGGACTACGACAACTTCTCCTGCGACCACGGCACCGGCCTGGAGACCCACACGAAGTTCGCGGACAGCATCTACTTCCACTCGGCCCGCGCCGACCGCCCCGAGCTCTACGTCAACCTCTTCATCCCCTCCGAACTGCACTGGCAGGAACAGAAGGTGACGATCCGTCAGGAAGGTGGTGGATATCCGGAGTCCGGGCGGGTCAGGCTCACGGTCACCGGCTCGCCGTCCCGGTTCCGGCTGCGGATACGGATACCGGGATGGCTCGCCGACGGCACGCGCCGCCGGACCGCCCGTATCACCGTCAACGGCCGCACCGTCGACTGCGACGTCAGGCCGGGGACGTACGCGACACTCGACCGGCAGTGGCGGTCCGGTGACACCGTCGAGATGACCCTGCCCCGCGAGGTCGTGGAACGCCCTGCCCCGGACAACCCGCACGTGGTGGGGTTGTCCTACGGACCGCTGGTGCTGGCCGGTGAGTACGGGACGACCGGGTCCGTGACGATTCCCACCCTTGAGGGCGGCCCGGTACGGCCGGCTACGGACGGGGGCACCGCGTTCACAGCGCGCGCGGACGGGAGGCCAGTCACCCTGCGACCCTTCCACCAGGTCCACCACCAGCACTACAACGTCTACTTCGCGCGCCCGCCCCGCCAGGACGGCCCGCGAGAAATCGCCCGCTACCTGCTCGACGAGGGTGCCGGAGCCGCTGTCGCCGACACCACCGGACACCACCCCGACGGCCGGCTTGCCGAGGGCGCGGCATGGACCGCCGGACGCGGAGCGGCCGGAGCGGTGGCCCTGGACGGTGCGGGCGGCCATGTCGTGCTGCCGCGCGGCCTGCTGACCGGCCTGACCGAGCTCACGGTGAGTGCCTGGACGCGCCTGGACTCGGTGGCCAACTCGGCACGGATCTTCGACCTCGGCTACCACAAGGGCACCTATCTCTTCCTCGCCGCCCGCACCGGAAAGGGCTTCCCGCGGGCTGCCCTCAAGATCGCCGGGATGGAGGGCGAGGACGTCGTGGACTCCGGCGTGTCGCTGCCGCAGGGCAGGTGGGTCCATGTGGCGCTCACCCTCGGCGGCGGCACGGGAGTGCTGTACATCGACGGGGCCGAGACCGGCCGCAACGAGGCCATGGTCTGCTCACCCCTGCTGCTCGGCGAGACCAGCCGCAACTACCTGGGGCGTTCGCAGAACGCCACCCACCCCTACCTGCACGGTGCCGTGGCGGACTTCCGCATCCACAACCGGGTGCTGTCGCCGCAGGACATGGCGGCGCTGGCACGCAGATGAGGCCGTCCCCCGACGGCTGAGGACCGATCGGCCGAGGAGCATGGGCCCTCGGCCGGCGGGGGCCCGGCGTGATCCGGGCCGCCCCCCGTGCCGGCGGCCGGACGCCGTCGTCCCCGGGCATGACAGATCGTCATTCTCCTGTGCCGTCACGCAAAACCGTGGCGCGCCGTCCCTTCGCAGACCAGCACAGAAAGCAGAGCGCACAGCCATGTCGCACATCTTCAGCTCTCCCGAAGGCGCCTCCCGCCTGACCAGGCGCCGCTTCGTGACCCTGGCCGCGCTCACCGCCGCCACCGTCACCGGCGGCGCTCTGAACGGCCTGCCCGCCTTCGCCTCCGGGCACTCCGACGTGACGTCCCTGCCCGCCTTCGGCGACGTCGACTTCGCCGACCCCAGCCGCGACAGCCGGCCCGCCGTGTACTGGTACTGGAACGGCCCGGTCACCAACGAGCTCGTCGACACCCAGATGGCCGACCTCCGCTCCAAGGGCATGTACGAGGTCATCGTCTTCCCCTACGACAACGCCGAGATGCAGCCGGCCTTCTTCACCGAGGGCTGGTTCGACATCATCGAGCACGTGCTGACCACCGCCGAGAAGACCGGCATGAAGGTGTGGCTTTTCAACGACAACCACTTCCCCAGCGGCCGGGCCGGCTACTTCATCACCCAGGGCGGCACCGTCGGTTCACGCACCTACCAGGCCCGCCCCGACCTGCGCCTGAAGGGCCTGTGGCGCTCCACGCACATCGTCCAGGGACCGACGAGCGTGCGCCCGACCCGGACCACCGGTGTCGGCGTCGACACCGGGAGCCTGGTGGCCGACGCGGCGGTCCTCGCGGGCCCCGCCGTGCTGAGCGACAGCGCCGGATGGGGCGACTGCACCGTCTCCGCCAGCGTCAAGCCCGACGTCACCGCGGCCGGAATGCTGGTGAAGGCCTCGGCGGCGGGCGAGAACGCACTGCTGGTGGAGTTCGAGCAGACCGGTGTCGTCACCATCAGCCGAGTCGCCGGCACCCTGGTCACCCAGCTCGCCCGGTCCACCCGCACCGACGGCTTCAACAAGACCAAGTTCCACACCCTGGCCGTCAAGGTCACCGGCGCCACGGTCACCGTCACCCTCGACGGCAAGGACAAGGGCACCGTCACCGACGAGACCCTGGTCCAGGGCGGCGTCGGCGTGCACGCCCGGGACGGGCAGCGCTCCCTGTGGGACAACCTGACCGTCACCGCCGCCGACGGCACCGCCCTCTACCAGCAGACCTTCGACCAACCGTCCGCCGCGGGCGACTTCACCGTCCGGGACCTGCCCAAGGACGCCGCCCGCCCGGTCGCCGCCACCGCCCGCCCCGTGGGCTCCACCGACGCGGGCGACCTGATCGAACTCACCGGGCACCTCGACGGCACCTGGCAGGTGCCCGCGGGGCGCTGGCAGATCGACCTGTTCGGCGGGGCGACGCTCACCGACGACTCCAAGGGCTACACGCGCGGGTACGCCGACCTCCTCGACGACGAGCCCGTCGAACTCTTCCTCGACATCGTGCCCGGGGAGTACTACCGCCGCTTCCGCCGCTTCTTCGGTTCCGTGATCAAGGGCTTCTGGGACGACGAGCCGTTCATCGCCTCCGCCGCCCCGCACCCCTTCAAGCGCCGGCCCTGGTCGCCCACGCTCGCCGCGGAACTGAAGGCCGTCGGCGCCGAGCCCGGCGCCGCCTACGCCAGCGCCTTCGACGACCTCGGCGAACAGGGACGGATCCTGCACGGCCGCTACTGGGAGGCCGTCTCCAACCGGTTCGCCCAGTACTTCGCCAAGCAGGCCACCTGGTACGGCGACCGCGGCGTGAGCCTGATCACCAACCCCCTCTACGACGAGACGGCCCCCTCCAAGCGCATGCAGTCCACCGGCGACCTGCACAAGGTCAACCAGTGGGCGCAGGTCCCGGGCGGCGACGCGATCACCGCCGAGTACGAACTCGACACGCCCACCATGGACCCGCGCAACCCCGCCTCCGTCGCCCACCAGATGGGGCGCCCGCGCGTGCTGATGGAGGCCTTCGGCAACATGGGCTGGCAGGTCGCCCCCGACTTCATGCGGGCTTTGCTCGGCGCGTACGCGACCCGCGGCATCAACTTCACCGCGCTGCACGCGCTGTGGACCGACGAGACCCATGTCTACTTCGCGCCGCCGTTCGGCCCCCGCAACCCCTGGTGGTGGGCAATGCCTCCGATCACCGCCTGGATCGGGCGGGTCATGGAGCTGGCCCGCGGCACCTCCGGCGCCCGCACCGCGCTGCTGCAACCGCAGCGTGCCGCCGAACAGTTCACCGCCACCACCCGCCAGGGCGAGGTCGATGCCGCCTTCGACGAGACCGCGTTCGCCCTGGAGCGCGCCCAGGTCGACTTCGACCTGGTCCACGAGGGCGCCCTGGCCGGTGACCCGGACCTGCTCGCGCACGCCGAGCCGCGCGAGGGTGCGCTCCGGGTCGGCGAGGCCTCCTACGACCTGGTGGTGCTGCCGGTGACCCCGGTGCTTGAGACGGCCGCGGTGCACACCCTGACCTCGTTCGTCCGGGGCGGCGGCACCCTCATCGCCGTGGGCGACCTGCCCGCCCTCGCCGCCGACGGGGACAACACCACGCTCAGGCGTTCCCTCGCGGAGCTCTTCCCGTCCGGCCCCGGCAGCCGCACCGTCGGCCGGGGCAAGACCGTACGGGTCGCGGACGGCGCCGGGCTCGGCGTCGCCTGTCAGGCGGCCGGGGCCGCCGCGGCGGTCCTCGAACCGGCCGCCGAGACCGTGCGGGTGCTGCGCACCCGGCGCGGCGAGGACGTCGCCTTCCTGTTCAACAACGAGAGCGGTACGGCCGTCACCACCCAGGCCCTGCTGCCCGCCCAGGGCGTGCCGGAGGTGTGGGACCCGGCGACCGGCGCCACCGGTCCCGCCCTGGTGCGCGGCCTGCCCACATCCAAGGGCGTCCGGGTGCGGCTCACCCTGTCCCCCTACGAGACCCTCGCGGTCGTGGTGCGCCGGAAGGCCGAGGACACCCCCTACCTCACCGAGACCGGCGGCCTGCCGGTCACCGGCATCACCCGGCACGGCAACAGGCTGCGGGTGACCGCCCTGGGCGAGGCCCCCGGCACGTACCGCCTCACCGCCCGCGACGGCAATCACATCCGCTCCGGGACGGCCCGCGTCACCGAGCAGCTCACCCCCATCGCCCTCGACGGCGACTGGACGCTCACCCTTGCCCAGGAAGGCGCCGAACCCGTCACCCGCCCCCTGGCCGACTGGAGCGACATCGCCCGCCTGTACTCGGGCAGCGGCACCTACACCAAGGACGTCACCCTCGACGCCCGCGCCCTGGCCGGGCGGCACCACATCCTCGACCTCGGCACGGTCCGCGAGGTCGCCGAGGTCACCGTCAACGGGCACAAGCTCGCCCCGGCCCTGTGGTCCCCCTACCTCGTCGACGTCACCGAGGCCCTCAAGCCGGGCGTCAACCAGCTCTCGGTACGGGTGTCCAACACCCTCTCCAACGAGCGGAACAAGCCCCTGCCCTCCGGCCTGCTCGGCCCGGTGAAGCTGCTTCCGCGCCTGCCGCTCACGGTCGAACTGGGCTGACGCCCGGACCGTACCGGTCACCCCTTCTTTCCGACGTACCCGTGGAGTTCCGCATGTCTCGCACATCTCGCACACCCCGCACGTCAAGACGATCCCTCGTGCTCGCCTCCGCGCTGACCGCCCTGGTCACCACGGCGCCCTTCGCCCCGCCCGCCGCGGCCTCCCCGCTGCAGGGCACGGTCACCGCCGAGCAGCTGCGCACCCAGCACCTCAGCAACGCCCTCGGCATCGACGACACCACCCCCGACCTGAGCTGGCGGCTCATCTCCAGCGGCCGCGACACGGCCCAGACCGCCTACCGCATCCAGGCCGCCACCACCCGCGACCGGCTGATGTCGGCACGGCCCGACCTGTGGGACTCCGGCAAGGTCGAGTCGTCCGTCCCGCAGGCCACCTACGCCGGCCGCGCGCCCGGCTCCCGGGCCCGCGTCTACTGGAGGGTCCAGCTCTGGTCCCGCGGCGGCTCACGCCCCGGCAACTGGAGCAGCCCCGTCGTCTTCGAGACCGGCCTGACCCGCGCCTCCGACTGGTCCGCGGACTGGATCACCCATGACGACTGGCAGCTGAGCAAGCACACCGTCGAACCGGTCACCGTCAAGGTGCCCCGGACCACCGCCCGGTACGTCCGTCTCGACGTCACCGAGCTGGGCCTGCCCCTCGCCGACGACTTCCCCGTCCTCGCCCACCGGCTCCAGCTCGCCGAGATCGAGGTGCGCGACAGCGACGACCCCGGCACCGACCTCGCCCAGGGTGCCACGGTCACCGCCTCCGAGTCGGACACCGAACGCAAAGTGTGGGAGCCCAAACTCGCCACCGACGCCGTCACCAACAGCGCCTGGAACCAGGCAGCCGGCTACTCCAGCCTGCCGCACACCGGCTCCGACGTCTCCGACGCTCCCGTCACCGTCACCCTCGATCTGAAGGTGACCAAGACCTTCGACCAGGTCGTGCTGTACCCGAGGGCCGACGTCCTCACCGACGACGGGCAGGTGCCCGGCTTCCCCGTCGACTACACGCTGTCCACCTCCGACGAGCCCGGCAGCTCGTACACCCGGGCGGCACAGGTCACCGGCCAGAAGCCGCCCAAGCCCTACCTGCCCTCCGCACTGCCGCTGTTCGCGAAGGACTTCACCCTCCCGAGGAACATCCGGTCGGCCCGCCTCTACATCGCCGGACTCGGCGTGTACGACGCCAGTGTCAACGGCGCACCGGTAGGCGACGCCGTCCTGGAACCCGCCAACACCGACTTCGCCGACCGAGTCCAGTACGCCACCTACGACGTGACGAACCGGCTGCGCAGCGGCGACAACACGCTGGCGGTCGAGCTGGGCAACGGCATCTCCAACCAGCTCAGCACCGCCGACCGGTACCGCAAGCTGTACGGCAACCGGAGCGACCCCAAGCTGATCGCCCAGCTGGAGGTGACCCTCGCCGACGGCACCGTGCGCCGCATCGCCACCGGCGACGACTGGCGCACTACCCTCGGCGCCACCACCTCCTCCAACTGGTACGGCGGCGAGGACTACGACGCCCGGCGCGAGATCCGTGGCTGGAACGAGCCCCGGGGCGACCGTTCCCACTGGGACCGGGCCGTCACCCTCGGCGCCGACTCGGCCCCGGCCGCCCTGAGTGCTCGTGAGACGGAACCCGTCCGGGTCGTCGAGACACTCAGCGGCAAGGAGGTCGACGGGGCCGCCGAAGGCAGCCGGATCTTCGACCTCGGCCGTAATATCGCCGGCTGGCCGGAGATCACCGTCTCCGCCCCCGAAGGCACCACCATCCGCGCCTACCCGGCCGAGAGCCTCAAGGGCGGGCACGCCTACCAGTCCATCAGCAACGTCGGCGGCCCGCTGTGGGACAGCTACACCACCGGCAACGACAAGCAGTCCGAGACCTGGCACCCCAAATTCAGCTACCACGGTTTCCGTTACATCGAGATCAAGGGCCTGCCCAAGGATGCCGCCGTCTCGGTGAACGGCAAGGTGCTGCGGGCCGACAACGACTCCGCCGGCTCCTTCTCCAGCTCCGACGACCTGATCAACGGCATCCACTCGCTCATCCGGCGCTCCGTCGAGGGCAACATGATGAGCATCCTCACCGACTGTCCCAGCCGTGAGAAGCTCGGCTGGCTGGAGCAGGACCAGCTGGTCTTCCCCACCCTCGCCGCCAATTACGACATGCGCGCCTACCTCCGCAAGATCGTGCGGGACATGGCCGACGCGCAGACCAGTGAGGGCCTGATCCCCTCCACCGTCCCCGACTACGTCACACTGGCGGGCACATACCGCAACGACGCCAACTGGGGCGGCGCGTTCGTTCTCGTGCCCTGGCAGCTGTACACCACTTACGGCGACCAGGAGACGATGCGCGCGTACTACCCCCACATGAAGAAGTACGTGACGTTCCTGGAGCAGAAGGTCTCGGGCGGCATCCTCGACTACTCCCTCGGCGACTGGTTCACCCCGGACAAAACCTTCCCCAAGGCGGTGTCGGGAACGTACGGCTACTGGCACATCGTCGACACCCTGGCCGACATGGCGAAGGTGTTGGGAGAGGACGAGGACGCGGCCACCTACCGCGCCAAGGCCGACGCGAGCGCCAAGGCCCTGTCGGACAAGTACTACGACCAGCAGGGCGGCACCTTCGCCGGCGGCGGCCAGGGCGCGGAGGCCCTCGCCCTGGACATGGGCGCCTACCCGGAGGGCGAACGCGACCGTCTCCTGGACCACTTCACGGCGTCCGTCGAGGCAGCCGACTACCATCTGCTGCTCGGTGAGATATCCCTGCCTGCCGCGTTCCGTGTCCTGTCCGGTGCGGGCCGGGACGACATCGTCCACCGGATCGCCACGCAGACCACCAGCCCCAGCTACGGCTACCAGGTCCTGGCGGGCAACACCGCGCTCGGCGAGTCCTGGGACGGCGGCTCGGGCCAGTCGCAGAACCACTTCATGCTCGGCGCCATCGACTCCTGGTTCACCACCCGCCTGGCGGGCCTCGACCAGGCACCGGGATCGGTCGGTTACCGCGTGCTGCGGATCGCCCCGGCCGTCGTCGGTGACCTGACCTCGGCACGCGCCACCTACACCACGCCGTACGGCGAGGCGGCCAGCCAGTGGCAGCGCGACGAGGACAGGCTCTCCCTCACCGTGCGCGTTCCGGCCGGCACCACGGCCACCGTCGAGGTTCCGTCCACCTCGGGCCAGGTCACCGCCCCCGACGGCGCCCGGCCGGCCGGCCACCGGGACGGAGTGCAGATCTACCAGGTGGGATCGGGCACCTGGACCTTCACGTCGAGCTTCACCCCCGGGACGTGACCGCAGCCCTCTTGCAGGGCCGCGAAAACGTGACGGAGGATTGAGATCCTCCCCGGCCTGCGGTTATCCGCCGGGGAGGATCTCAACGTTCGGCGGTAGCAGGGTTTTCGAGGCGGCGCCACATCACCACGCTGCCTGGCCACATCCGCGACCCAACCGCAGCGCAGTCACATGATCGTCCGGAGAGTTCCCTCAGGGCTGTTCGGCAGGTGGAAGGTGCGGTGCATCTCCTGCAGACGGCCGGCGAGAGCAGGAACAGGGCCCTGGACCACGATCCCGGGCACTACGTCCTGGACCGCCAGGGAACGCACCGGTGATGACGGTACGCCGAGCTCGGTCAGCCACTGCGTCAACTGGGCCGCGGAGTGCGCATAGACGATGCGGCCGAGGCCGGCCCAGCCGTGTGCGGCCGAGCACATGGGGCAGTGCTCGCCGGAGGTGAAGACGGTGGCCGCGGCCCGCTGGCGCGCCGGGAGGTGCACGGCGGCCCAGCGGGCCAGTTCGAACTCCGGATGCCGGGTGCTGTCGCCGAGACTGTGCACGCGGTTGCGGTCTTCGGCGAGAATCTGGCCATCGGCACTCACCAGGACGGAGCCGAACGGCTCGTCCCCGGCCTGCAGTGCCTCGGCCGCCAGCTGTACGGCCCGCTCCAGGTGCTGGTGTTCCACGTCGGTCAGTTCGGCAGATGACAAGACTCGCTCCTCACGTGTACAGGATCATCCTCGCCGTCGGGGGCAGATCCCATGGAACCCACCGTGCCAGGCCGTGGCTTGTGGCGTCCAAGAGATGTCGGCCATCCCGGCCATCGGCGGCGCCTATTGCCACGTTTGATCGAAGTCTGCAGCCGTGGTGTTCCACAGGAGCCAACGGTGGCCGTCAGCGGTGTGAACGCCCCTCGTGCTCCGAGACCCAGTGGTGAGCTCCATGGTGGTCCCGCATCCATTCGATCTGGTCACTGACCCAGCGTCGACGGCTGTCGTCGTCGCTCGGCCGGTGGCTGACCCCGTCGTGGCTCCGCATCCATTCGATCTGGTCACTGACCCAGCGTCCACGGCCGTCGTCGTAGCTGTCCCGGCCCTCGACCCAGCTGCCGTGCCGAACCTCGTCATGAGTGTCGACGAGCCGCACAGGGTGGGATACGACGGCTGCCCGGCCGTCGGTCGGGAGGGCCGTTGCCGAGGCGGGGCCACCCGTCGCGAGGAGTCCGGCCGCTGCGACCGTCACAGAAGCGGCCGCGAGAGCAGCGCGCCGCGCAATCCTGAAAGCCATGATGTTTCCTCCTTGCTTACCCCGTGACCTGCACAACAGGCCGGGAGGGCTTGCCTTTGATCAGGCACTGACGACAGTACTCGGAGTTGGTTGAACGATGAACTATTTGCGGAGTGAGGTACGCCATGCCCCGAAAAATCGTTGCCTCGGAATACTTCCGGGAGCCCCCATCGGTCGCCGGCCGCCCCGAGGTTGGGCAGCCGGCAGAGCAGCTTCTTCTTCGCGCCAATGCTGACGACCGACCCGCCGTCGCCTTGGTGCCGCTTGAGCTGCTCGTTGATGGACCGGAACCGGTTGTTGCGGTTCGGGTGCTGCCGGCCCTCCAGGGTCTTGGCTCGGCCTGGAGGCTGCAGTCGTTCCCCTGCGGCAGCCGACCGGCCGTGACCGCCGGGACGGATGACCCCGACGGATCGGTTCCTCGGCGAGGTTGCGTCCCCCGCCCGGCCGTACTCGCTCACCCCAGCGGCACACGTAACGGTTTGTACGCCGCCGTGCCCCGGTTGCCCGCGCTGCCGCCCGCTCAGGAACCGCAGCAGCACAAAACCACCGAGTGTGAGTCCTGTTGGCCGCACACTCCTTCGGAGTCGCCATGTGACTGCGACCGGAAGCGACGGCTTGTTTCCCTACGACTCCAGTGGACGACCACGTGCTGCTTCGGTCCCGAACTGAAAGCTCGGACGAGGGCAAAAGCCGCGTGGGCCGGGTGAAAGTGCCCGGTCAGTGAGTGTCCGCGCGGTCCAGGTCGGCCAGCAGCCTTTCCACGTCTGTCATGAGTGAGCCGTAGACATGCCAGGCACCCGGCTCGGTGAGGGTGCCCCGGCCGATCATGTCGGTCATGGTGTCGTGCCAGGCCAGCGCGCCGTCGATTGCTCCGCGCAGGCGTTCACGGGGAGATGTGTCCGGTGAGCCGGTCGCCGGGTCGGATTCGACGAATGCCTGGACGGCCGCCCCCGCCAGCTGGAGGGTTTCGGCGTATCGGTCGAGGAACTGGTGCCCCAGGTGGTGATCGGCGTGGTTGTCGTGCGCGTTGTCGGCCAGGGTCCGTGCGATTCCGCGTACCTGGATCGACACGCCGCGCAAGGCCATGAACGTGTCGTTGAAGGTCGTCTCCTTGCGTCGCGTGTGCGCGACGCAGCGCGTGTTCCACCGCAGGCTCTCGTCGGCCTGCCGCACCTGTTCCTCTGCACGAGTGAGGCGTTTGTCCAGGTTGCGCGCCTGGTGCAGCCAGTTGTGGGCCTTCGAGGTGAGCTGTCGCCGGGAGAGGCCGGTACCCATGTCGTGCAGCAGCGTGCCCATGGAGCGGGCGAGGTCGCGTACGGCGGAATCGGACTCGTTCAGGTAGAGCGGAGGCAGGATGAGAGCGTTCACCGCGATGCCCACGGCCGCGCCGGTGAGCGTTTGGAGCGCGGGGGATACGAGACTGCCCATGGGATCGGTTGCGGTGGCGGCCAGTGCGATGACTGCGGTGGAGGCGATCTGGAGACGGTCGTCAGCGGTGCGGCGGGGGCCCGCCAGGACCGCGATGACCGCGATGACTGCTACGGCACCTGCGGTCGGTCCCAGCAGCCGGGCCGTCGCGAGGGCGAGGATCAGCCCGGCAACCCTCGCTACCACACTTTGTGTCGCCTTGGTCACGGACTGGTAGACCGTGGACGCGTTGACCATGAGCAGAGCCGTGGCGACCGCCATGTAGGGCCGGCCCTCGGGTGACCAAGGGGCCACGATGCCCCAGGTGAGCAGTGCTGCGATGAGGGTTTTGGCGCCGTGCACCACGTGGTCGGCCCGTTTGGTACGGAGCCGGCCGGTGAGGCGACGCATCGGCTCTGTCATTGCCACCGGCGTGCGCTCCAGCTGAATGGTTGAATCTTGCACGACATCGATGATGGCATCGTTTGTCCGTTTTGACCTCGTGACGTCGGCCACGGTCACCTGTGGCGCCCCGTGGGTACGCCGTCTTCGCTGCCGTCGCGCCGGCCCGTCACGGTCGGCGTCGGACGGGCGAGGCGGTCAGGCGTGGGTTGAAAGCGGGCCTCCGGGGATCCCGTGACGGTTCAGGGCGCTCCGTCCAGGAATTGGGCGAGGTGGGATTCGAGGTCCAGTGCCTCGGCTTCCCTGCCGGCGGGCACGAGCTCGTATGTGCGGCGCAGCCATCGCTCGACCGCACCGAGTGGGGCTGTGAGGTGGGCGGACCCGTGGGGGGAGGACAGGAGGAGGTGCAGGAGCGCCTCGGGGCCGGTTTCGGCAGGCCAGACCCGCACGTCGCCCTCCCCGCTGAGGGCCCGAGTCCCTGCGGCGAGAAGGTCGCGTGCGAAGACCCACGGGATCGGGCCCTGGAGGCTGTCCTGGAAGAGGAGCTGCACGGCGAGCGGGTCCTGCGATCTGTAGAGCAGGTGGGTCGGCACGAGGATCCGCTCACCCAGAGGGGACGCGAGCTCCATGTGGAGCATGTGTTCTACGCAACTGGTCATGGTTCGACGTGTGGGGGCCGGGGGGCGCCGGGCCCGGGCGCCAGGATCGGTGCCCGGGTCCGGCGCTTGCCGTGGTCCGTGAGGTCAGCGGAAGATGCTGTAGTCGAAGCCGTGCGCGTTGCCGATCACGACGACCCATGTGCCGCGCTCCCACTGGTAGAAGCGGTGGTTGTCGAAGCGGTAGCGGTGACCGTGGTCGTTGCTGTACCAGTACCGGCCCTCGCGCTCCCAGCGGCGGTGACCGTCCCAGCGTCGGTCGCCGTGGTGGTCGTTTCGGTCGCTCCAGCGGTGGCCGTTTCCGTTTCGGCCGCTCCAGCCGTCGCGGTGGCCGTCTCGGTCTCCGTGGTGGTCGCCGTACTGCATGGCGGCCGGGGCGTGGGAGGAGGTCGGCGCGGCATGGCCGGCCGCGGGGTTCGGAGCTGCCGAGGCGGCGCCGGCCGTGGTCAGCAGGGTGCCGACCACGGCGGCGAGAGCGACGGCCGTGGCGGCGGCGCGACGTCCAAAGGTGCGATTCATGATCTTTCTCCTTGTTCCGTGCCGGAGCCCCATGGATGGGGGCCCTGGCGGGTGCCCCAGGGTGGTGGGGCAGGAGCGACGCTACTCCCAAATAAGTTGAACGTTGAACGTTGTCTTCTGTGACATATTTCATCACCTTTAGGGTTATTCGGCTCCGGCTCCGGGGGCGTCGCGGCGAAGCCGAGCGCCGTCGCCTGCGGACCCCTCGCGTCCGCATCGCCCGCGCCCGCAAGCGGGCCGCGGAATAGCCGGCAGCCAGTGTCGTCCTCCCCGCCCTCTGGTTCGGCCGTCCCGAGCGCCGCGCTGCTGCTCACCGCACCCGTGCCGTGCTGCTGCGGGCACGCCACAGGCTGCTTCAGCGTCAGAACTGGCGACAGGACGGCGGAAGGGCCGTTGCCGACTGGAACCCATGGCTTGCTCGATGGACACGGCTTGTCTGAGAGGAGCTCACAGTCATCCCCGGTGGTGAACATCTCGCGCCTGTCGGCGACAGGGCCATGTCGGCGCAGGATCTGCCGGCTGAGGGCCAGGCCATCTGCGAAGAAAACGCCCGCAGTTGCGGACCTTGGCCAGACCGGACCGCCTGGGGGTCTCCTGATCTGAGAAGCCGTCATGGCCGCGGCGGGGCCCTGGCCGGCTTGGCGGACAGCGGCCAACTGTCCGGGTATCCGGTGCAGTACACAGATGCGCCGACCGGGCCCGAGTGGCAGGTCGCAGGCGGGGCCACTTCAGATCGGAGTTGAAGTCGCAATCGAGGTCAGCGGCAGTGTTCTTGCCCTGGGGGCGGCAGCAGCCATGCAGTTGCTGTACGCCGGTGCTGTACAGCAACCTGCCGGCCACCGCCTTCTGGCGCGCGTCTGCTGCGGCTCGCGGTCAGGAGGAGTTCAGGGCTTGCTGCGGCTCTGGGGTCGCATCCGCGGGCGGGGCCGGGCCTCTGAGCTTGGTCAACGCAGGCAGTCGGGACAGCAGGGTGGGGCCATGCGCGTTCGATACTGCCCTGGTCCAGGAGCGAGGCGGTGAATGCGCGTCGTTGCCTCAATCAGCCGGATCGCTCCGACCGGCAGATCGTCCCAGCTTTACCTCCGCTCACTCACGGCTGTAGCAGGCACCGGCTTCTCGATGGTGGACGGCAGCGCCGGCGCGCTGCCGTCCACGTACCACGACAGTGCTCACGTGCGGGAAGCGTTACTTGGCAGGGGCCTGGTAGAGGCCGCGTCCGGCACGATGAGCCCTGGATGTGGCAACGAGCCGGTCGAGTGTGCTGCGCACGGTGTTGATGCTGCCGGCTGTGAGCTCGCGTCCCAGGGCCTTGGTGACGTCGCGCGCCCGGAGGGGCGTGCCGCCGGCCGCGGACACCACTTGCATGACCTGCTCGATGAGACGGCCCCCGTCCTTGGCCTCCACAGGTGCTGCATTCCGGGCGGTCTGTGCCTTCTCGGACTTGGCAGGAGTGGCCTTTTTGGACGGGCGTTCCTTCTTCTGCTGTGCAGGAGCCTTGGGAGCTGCCTTACTGCCCTTGGCAGCAGCAGTCCTGCGGGCCTTGCGAGGGCTGGGGATGGCTACTGCTTCCGGTGTGTCTTCACTTACGGCGGAGGGGCCGGGTTCGTGGTGACCCTCCGGTGTGGCCTTCGATTCCGATGCGGCGTCCGCATCGCTGCCGGCCGACGAAGCAGGCCGGGTGTCGGATTCCCCGTCAACCACAGCGGGTGCCGGCAAGGGGGGTGCGGCGGACAGCGCCTGCAGAGCGGTCAGGGCAGTGCGCACCGAATCCAGGCGCTCGGTGACTGTGACGAGCTCCTTCTCCAGGGCCTGCTTGCGCTCTTCCAGACGCGGAAGTTCCGCCTGCAGGAGAGCTGTTGTGGCTTCGACGCTGCCCGGGGTGCTCGTTGCGGAGGTCATGATGCCGCCTTTCTGTTCCGGCCGCCCGTTGGTGACCGCTGCAGTGCAGCGTAGGGGATGTTGTGTTGTGCCCTGCGTCTGCCTCTGCCTGATTTCCCGGGTCAGTTGAGTTGAACCGTTCCGGGTTCGGTAGGGACTCGATCCTTTGAAAGGATCGAATCATGGCACATCCTTGCCCTTGCCTCCTTCATCGACGGGTACCGTGAGCTTGATTCGCTTCGGCGGAAAGGGGCCGACCTTCGGTGGCCGCGGGGGCGATTCGGAGCGGGAAACCAGGGCGCCTGTGGCTGCAACTGCTCTCCGTCGCCGACCAACTCGTGACCACCGGCCGTCGCCGCGTCCTCCGCCTTGCGGCGTGCTTGCCCTGGACCCACCTGATCACCGACACCCTGCAACGGCTCGAAAGCCTCCCGCACTCAGGCTGACCAGCACCTCCCCGTCCCTTAGAGCTCGTAACAGGATCTTGCTGAAGTGGCCTGGTCGGCCGTGACCGGTGTGACGATTCGACCGTTCGGGAGTGTGTGAGTACTCGCCGGTGGATCGTGGACGACGACTTGTGGTTGCTGATCGAGCCGTTGCTGCCGCCTTGGCCGGAGCGGTCACCGGGGCCGCGGCCGGTTCCGGACCGGCTGTGCCTGCAGGGGATCCTGTACGTGCTCTGCAACGACCTCGCCTGGCAACTGCTCCCGCTGGAGCTGGGGTTCGGCTCCGGACAGACGTGCTGGAGGCGACTGGAGCGGTGGCAGAAGGCCGGCGTCTTCGACCAGCTCCACCGCATCCTGCTCGCCGAGCTCAATGCAGCCGGCCAGCTCGACTGGTCCCGGGCCTGTGTGGATGGCTCCCACATCCGCGCGAAAAAGGGGGCGCCGACACCGGTCCGTCGCCGGTCGACCGGCGGAAGACGGGCAGCAAACACCACCTGATCTGCGACGGACGCGGCACTCCACTCAAGGTCATCACCACTGCAGCGAACGTCAACGACGTCACCCAGACCCTCGCCCTGGTCGACGGCATCCCGCCCGTCGCGGGCAGGCCCGGCCGGCCCCGCCGACGCCCAGCAGCCCTGCTCGGCGACAAGGGCTAAGACTCGAACCCGAACCGCGATGAGCTGCGCAAACGCCGGATCCTGCCCGTCATCTCCCGCAAGGGCTGCCCGAACATCAAAGACATGGGCAAGCTCCGCTACGTCGTCGAGCAGACCTTCGCTCTGCTCCACCAGTTCAAACGACTCGCCGTCCGCTGGGAACGCCGCACCGAACTCCACGACGCCTTCGTCTCCCTCGCCTGCAGCCTCATCTGCTGGCGCCGGCTCTAAGGATTGTCGTACTGGTGATACCTGCATACGTGAATGCGAGCACGGCCCTCAAGGCCTCTCCGGCGGGTTGCGGCACCGGCCATCCGTCCCTGCGTCGCCGGTGGCCCACTCCCGGCAGGTGTCACTCGAATGGAGTAACCAAACGCGCCACCCACATGGGTGAAGATCAACCTCGTGTATTCAGCCGAGAATGCGAACTGACGCCACGACAACAGAAGGGTGCCTCTCACCTGCGATGATCTGGACTGTCTAGATCAAGAGCATCGTTCGGGAGAGGCACCCTCCGGGTGAAAGCTACCAGTTGGGACAGTCGGCTCGTGGTGCGGGCCGACGACAAGAACCTGGTCGGGCACGCGGGGATCGTGCTGCTACGCCGTGTCGCCGACCGGGTCGGCCTGACCGCCGCACTGAGCGCGGTGTTGCCGCAGGGCGCCGGGCCGGGGTGGCGGGACCGGGGTATGGCGCTGGTCCAGCTCGCCTGCGCGATCGCGCTCGGTGTCACGAGCGTTCTGGAAGCCGAGCAACTCCAACACCACTGGCGGACGTTGTTCCCGAAGCCGGTCTCGGACAGCACCCTGCGACGGGTCCTGGAGGCAGTCGACGGCCCGGTGGCGGCGCGTATCGAGCGGGTCCGCGCCGTGACACGACGGGTCGTGTGGACCTGGCTGGCTCTGCGACCTGCCGGTTTCCCCTGGATATCGGTGTGCGGCCGGGAACTCACCGGCTGGTACGTTCTCGACCTGGACGCCACCGTCGTGACCTGTACCAGCAGTAAGGAAGGGGCGGCGGGGACGTTCAAGGGCACCTGGGGGCATCATCCGCTCGGTGCCTGGGTGGCCAACACCCGTGAGTGCGTGGCGATGCTGCTGCGGCCCGGGAACGCGGCCGCCAATGACGTCGCCGACCACAAGACGGTTCTGGCCGCCGCGTTGCGGCAGCTTGCGCTGCCACTGTGGCCGAAGCTGCTGATCAGGATCGACGGCGCGGCCTTCAGCCACGACGTCCTGGACCATCTCCAGCACCTGACCACGAGCCGCAGGAGGGTGCGGTGGGTGACCGGCTGGGCGATCCACACCGCCGACGAGGCGGCGATCGCGCTGCTGCCCGAGGAGGTGTGGACGGCCGCGCTGCGGCAGGACGGCGAGATCCACGAGATCAAAGGCCCCGACGGCAGCATGGTCTCCTACCAGGTCGCCGAGCTCACCGGGGTGCGCGATCTCACCGGCTGGCCCGAGGGGATGCGGCTGATCGTGCGCCGGGTCAAGCCCTCACGGCGGGATCTGAAGAAGCTGACCGCCTTCGAGCAGGCCACCAGTTGGCGCTACCAGATCGTCGCCACGAACATCCCCGCCCACCGCGGGCTGTCCGGTGTCCCCGGCTCCGGGCAGGTGTGGTTCGTCGACGCCCTCTACCGCGACCACGCCGAGGTCGAGGACCGCGTGAAAGCGATCAAACGGGTCGGGCTCGGACTGCTGCCCTCGAAGTCCTGGCAGATCAACGCCGCGTGGGTCCTGGCCGCCACGATCGCCGCCGACCTCGACGCATGGACCCGGCTCCTCCTCCTGCACGACGAACCCGAACTCGCCAGAGCCGAGCCCGAGACGATCCGCAGGAAGCTCTACCACCTGCCCGCCCGCCTCACCACCCACGCCCGCAGACGCACCCTCCACCTCGACCGCGCCTGGTCATGGGTGCCGACGTTCACCACCGCGTGGCAACGGGCCACCCAGCTTCCGGCCCTCACCTGACGGCCGGCCACCACCCGACGAGGACCAGGAAGGAGCAGACCGGCAGGACCCCGGCCCCCGTGGAAGCCGGCGCACCCGCAGCGACAGGTGACGGCCAGTCCTGACACGGCGCGGGACATACCGGGCAACCAAGCCGCTCAGGCCGCCGCCGTCAGCCCTCGGAAGAATCGAGGCCAACAGGGATACCCTCACTCGCTATCACGCACCAACTCGTAAGGGCTGCCCCGACCGGAGGGACGGAACCCAGTGCCCACCTGACTCGAGAACCTGCCTCCACACCCCAACTCCCGACCCAGCAAACGCGAGATGTCCGTCAACAAGCTGACGGACATCTTGCGAAAGATCGAGGTTCGTGATCAAGCTATGCAATGTTTGGGCCATTGTGAGCCGTTCCTGCTGTCCATCGCCAATAGAGCTCCGGCTCAGGCCGTTTGTTGCAGCTGACGAGACCGAGTCGGGGGTGCTGCGCCTTCATTGAATTCCAGTAAGGGGGGAGCGAGCGGTCGTCCTGGTAGAGGCACATGCCTTTCTCTCCCACGATTCGCCATGCCGTGCGCTTCCAGGTGGTGCTATTCCAGGGTTTCTGTGCCCATTTCTGTTCTGGACGTGATGCGTTACACGGTGCCAGGCCGGCGCCGCTGGTCAGTTTGGTGAGGCAATATCCTCTGTAGAGTCGTGTTCTGATCGTTCCGGCGTCTCGGATTTCCCATTTCTGTGCGCTGGTTCCATTGCAGGTGTTGATCCGGACTGCGCCGTACTTCGGTTGCGTGCTCACCGCTTCGAGGCACTGTTCCGGATCCCTGCTGCTGAACTCGGTCGTTCTTCCGATGTCTCCCATGATTTCGCCGAGGCGTGGGTTCCGGTGCTCTTGCTGGTACTGACGGTGAACCCAGTCCGAATCGTCGAGTTGGAGCGGCCCCCTATAGGTGTCAGCCATGGCGCAGCTAATCTTGGAATGGCAATCGGCATGTGCGATGTAGCGCCTGACGGACGCTTCCTTTTCGGCCACTTGTTCAGGGGGCAGGTTGGGTTCAAGTGACGACATGGTGTATCCGAGGTAGGACGCGACGGGGATGCCGGAGAGATATCCGGCTTTTCTGAAGTATCTGGCACCGATGCCGTGGTCGCTGTGGTCGACCTTGCCGCGGAGACCGAAGGCGAAGGAAGCGTTGTCGTAGTCCAGCGTGAGAATGCGTTGCGCTCTTTCCTGCCGGGCGAGGTCGGACAGGGTTTGCAGGAGCTGGTCCTCGGTGTAGCTTTCCATGCTTTGGAACAGCTGAATCCGTTTGCGGGTCGCCAGGAACAGTTTGAGCATGCTCTCACTCCCCTGTCCGTGGGGGAGTCCGTCGTGCAGTCCCAGGAAGAGCAGTTTGACGGGTGATGGGGAACCGCTGCCGAGGCTGAAGGATCTGATGCTGCGTCCGTTGACCCGTGTGCTGTCCTCGGTCCAGCGATCTGGGGCCCCGGCAAGCTCCGCATAGGCCGCGCGCAGCCCGTTCTCTCTTCTTGCGACGTAGTCCCGGGCTGCCTGTGGGCTCTTCCCGTCATCGCCCGCGGTGAGATAGACGGTGGTGACCGCGCATCCCGCACGGATGGTCTTCCTGATCTCCGGGTCGACAAAGTAGAGGTCGTCGTCGGGATGTGCCACACCGATCATGGTGCGTTGGCATCCGTGAGGTTCTTGTGCCGCCTTCGACGTCCGGTGCGACGTGGGGCCCGCGGCCCTGTTTGCGAGAGGAGAATCATTCGAAGAGCACGATGATCCCAGAATTGCGCACATCACCAGCACCGTAGCGGGAATGAGCCGGTGTGCCGAGCGTGTTTTATCGATGTCCTTCGTCCACTCCATTCGACCGTTCCGTCCTTCTCGTCCTTTGGCCCGCATCAGGTCCATGCTCGGGGTGGTCCTGGGCGGATGGTGGTAGCGAGTGTGACAGCTTCGGCGAGGCCCCCTGGGTTTCGCCGAAGCGCACAACTCATAGGGGTACCGGTAGGCGGACTGCGCAAAACGACCGACTCGCCGGGATGACCGAATATCCGGTGAGTGAAGGGGTTCGTCGGAATGACCGCGGGTTGAGCAGTGCCTCAGGTCGTTGTGTGCCGTCCGTCTTCGGATCGCCCCCGGGCGGCGGCTTATTGGTGTGCCGTCGTGTGGCCCGCAGCGAGTGGGAAGAGGCTGCGCCGGGCCTTCGACGAGTTCGGAGCCCGCGCCGGGCTGGTCCGGTCGCGGCGAGTGATCGACTGAGTCTGCACGTGCCTGTGCTCAGGGGAGTCCTGTCGCCAGAACCACGCGTTCCAGACGGTAGTAGTGGGCCACGCATGACGCGGGCCACGGCTTGCGCCCATCGTCACCGAACGGTTCGGTCATTTTGCTGATGGGCAGTCGGGTGTAGGGGAGTACCTTCGCGCCGGTCGCGGCCTGGCTGCGCAACCAGTGATCTTGGTGGTCCCATTTCCGAGCGCGTACCGCCATGTCGGCGTCGAGGTGCACCAGAGAAACCGCAAGCGCGAGGCAGACGAGGGCGTACACGGACGCGGCGGCGGCCTTCGGCAGCCCGGTGGGGCGCCCGCTCTCTCTCCACGCGCGGCCGAGGCGTGTGCCCACGAGGACAAGCAGCAGGATGTAGAGCAGCAGATAGTCGTTCCAGAGTCGTGTGGATGTCATGACGCTCGGCCCGAAGACCGGATAGGCGATGACCGTGCACAGGTAGCCGGATACGAGGAGGGCGCAGACGCCGGTCCCGGCGAGCAGCGTCCCGCATCTCATCGGGGGAAGGCGGCCTTCGTGCTGCCGGGTCAGCAGACCCAGGAGCAGTCCGGCCACGAAGGCCCCCAGGTACTGCCATGTCGTGAGAAGGATGGCCGCGATGTGCGCGAAACCGCGCAGCGAAGCGAGGAGCGATTCGGGAGTGAGCATCGACGCCGCATCGTGACGTTCACGCCGATGTCGTGAGCCCGGAGAACTGAGGAGGATCAGGCTTCCGATGACGATTCCAGTGATCCCGGCGGCGCACCAGCCGCGGAAGAAGGTACGTCGTTCCTGCGGGAAGATCCGGCCGCTGATCAGCAGCAAACAGCTCAGTACAACCACACCGACGACACAGGTCTCCTCCGACAGCGTGCCCAGTAGGAACCCCGCCACGAAGACCGTGAGCAGGGCGAAACCTCTGCCCTGTCGTGATGCGGCCCGCAGGAGAGGAAGGGCCGCTGCGCAGGCGAACACGGGTGGCAGGGTGTGCGAGACGGACGCGGCCGGCCAGTAGAACGTCTTGTAGGTGTTGGGGGACCCGAACAGGAACATCGCCGTCACCATCGATGCCAGCAGGAGGGGGACCCCTCGTGGCACCGTCATCCCTGCCCTGGGCAGAGCGCCGGCGACTGCGGCCCAGAGGAGCCCGAGCATCAGCACACCGCTGATCAGGCCGAACCATTGTTGCCCGGCGACACCGAACCGCGCATAGCACCAGACCAGCACAGCGTTCATGACGCGCCCGTTGTCCAGGTAGTAGAACTTCCCGACGATCGCGGACAGCCCTCCGTCACGCACGACGGGCAGAAAGCACCAGTCATCACCGGATGGACGCACCCAACGGCCGAACCAGGCCGCGGCCGCCAGCAGAGCGATGGGGAGAACGGGGAGCGAACCGATCCACAGAGATCTCCACCACCGAGCTGTCCTGCGGTCCGGGACACCGTCCCTCCGTCCCTCCTGAACGGCTTCACCTGGGGGACGTTCCACGACCGGTGTGCCTTTCGCTGGGGTCCGATACCGCGCCGCGGCCCTCGCGTCCGGGCCCGCCCACCGGGTGACGAGGTATGGACCAGTTCGCTCCGGCGTGTCGCAGCCCTCGGGGCGCCGAACCCGGCAGGGATCGCCGGCCCCCACGGCCCACGCCCCTCGCTGTCCGGCCGGTCACGGCAGTTCACCGACAGCCACCAGGGCAAACGGGGCCGGACAGGCCCGAACCGTTCCGGAAGATGGTCAAGTGCCACACAGTTCAGCAGAACATGAGGGCACGTGCCGTTGATCAGAGCCGAGTCCGCACAACTCTCCGTTCGAAGAACACTGCAACGCAGCAGGGAGTAATCGGGAGCCGGCCGGTCAGGTGCATCGCCAAGGACCGTTCGGGCAGCGGCGCGACGGATGCTTCACCCATTCGGTGCCATCCCGTGGCGTGATTCGGTCGGAGGGCATCGCGTAGAACGATGGGGCCTGCAAAATTCCTTTGACGATGCCTCGGGCCGAGACGCGTCAAGAGGGAACAGACGCATGCTCCGAGATGCCGTTACCACATCTCTCAGGGATCCGAATGACAGAGTGCCAGGTTTCGATCGTAGTTCCCTGTTTCAATGAGGACGAGGTGATCGAGCGATTTCACCGAACACTGGTTGTCGTCCTCGAAACGACCCGACGCAGCTTCGAGGTCTGTTACGTCGACGACGGCAGCCGGGACGCGACCAGGGAGCAGTTACGCGCTCTCGCTGCCGCGGATCCGCGGGTCCGCTACACCTCCTTCAGCCGGAATTTCGGCAAGGAGGCCGCGATGCTTGCGGGTTTGCGTATGTCCCGGGGTGACGCTGTGATTCTCATGGACGCCGACCTTCAGCATCCGCCCTCACTCGTTCCCCGGATACTGGAGCTGCGGCAGCACGGCTACGATCAGGTCGTCGCGCGTCGGGACCGTTCGGGGGATGGCGTGCTGCGCAGCGTCGTCAGCACGGCCTACTACCGTGTGATGGGGCGTTGCATGGATATCGACATCACCGACGGAGAGGGAGACTTCCGGCTGCTGTCCCGTCCTGCCGTCGAAGCGGTGCTCGCCCTGCCCGAAGCCAACCGGTTCTCCAAGGGAATCTTCTCCTGGATCGGCTTCGACACCGTCAGCTTCACCTACCACAACGTCAGCCGCGCCGCCGGCACCTCGAAATGGGGCGGAAGACGCCTGCTCAACTATGGTATCGACGGACTGATCTCCTTCAACAGTCGACCGTTGCGTCTTGCTGTCTACACCGGTCTCACGCTCTTCTCCGCAGCATTGGCGTACGCGCTGTGGATTGTCATCGGCGTTGCCCTGCACGGTGTGCGCGTCCCCGGATTCGCCACCCTGCTGACCGCTGTCGTAGCACTCGGCGGGGTCCAGCTGGCCACGCTCGGAATCATCGGTGAATACGTCGGGCGAATCTACTTCGAAACGAAGCACCGGCCGCTCTACGTGGTGCGCGAGACGGACGTAAGCGTGCGGCAGGAGCGCCAGAACATTGCGGACCTTCATCCTCCCGAAATGCCGTCAGCGACGGATGCGGGAGCCTCCGCGATCGGATCGTCCAAGGGGCGCACCCTGCGCCAGTTCTTCGTCTTCGCGTCGATCGGAATCGTCAATACGGCGGTCTATCTGGGGGTGTACGCCTCCCTGAACCGATGGATCCCCTATCTGATCGCCCACGTCATCGGTTTCGCGGTCAGTATCGTGGGGTCCTTCTTCCTCAATACGTACATCACCTGTCGTACGAAACCGACGTGGCACGGATTCTTCCGGTATCCCGTCTCGAGCCTCGTCAACCTCGTACTCACCGGCGTTCTCCTCTTTGCCGGTGTAAATGCCCTGGGCATGGGTAAGAACGTCGCCGCCGTGGCGGCAGGACTCCTTGCCACCCCGCTCTCGTTCCTGCTCGCCCGATGGGCCATCAACTCCGGCGCTGCTCTCACCCAGCAACGTGTCCGCTGATCGGGAACCCATGTCGGCCGGACCCGAACGGCGCCTCCATCATGAAGGGCACCAGGACACATGACCACAGACGAATCGAAGGCCCCTGACCTCTCCCACCCGGAAGACGGGTCCGGTACCAGGAGCAACAAGTGGCTCGCGTCACGGTGGACGACGGTCTGGACCACCGTTCTCGTACTGCTGCCACTCGGCCTTCTTGGTGCGGCGGTCTGGATCGGCCGCCTGGTCCGCCCAGGAGCGGACGACTGGTGCTTCCTCCCAGTAGTCCGGGACGACGGCGCATCCGGTCTGATCGGCAAGTTCTACTTTCAGGACAACGGACGTGTCGCCAACGCACTGCTCGTCGTCGCCTACGCCGCGTTCGGGGTCCCGGGCCACAGGTGGTTCGCACTGAGCACCGGCATTCTCGTCCTGGGCATTCTCTGGGCAGTGACGGCCTCAGCGCTCCGCAGCACCGGGATGCGTGCGCCCCGAGCGATCCCGCCGCTGGTGGCGGCGCTGATGACAGTGGTCTTCCTTTTCGCCACGCAGAACACCTACAAGACGTTCTACTGGCCGGCCTCCTCGGTCTCGCACACCCTCGCGCCAGTTCTGGCCGCCGGCTCCGTCATCCCGCTGCTACGCGCGCGCACCCGCAAGGGCCGCGTCTTCGCCCTCGGTGCCGCACTCGTGGCCGGAGTGTTCATCGGCACACTGTCGGAGGAGACGGCGGTCGTGGTGTTCGTCGTCCTCGCCCTTGCCTTGCTGACGAGTTACTGGGCCGTGCCGGGCCCCGGCCGGGCTCTGGCCCGCTCGTGGTGCGCCGTCGCCTTCGTCGGTACCGCGATCGGAACCGTCATCCTCTACACGTCGCCCGGCGCGCGCACCAGGCGCGAGCGGTTCGACGCCGATGCCACGTCAATGTTCAGCCCGGACACGCTCATGACATGTCTGCGCGCGTTCATGGACATCCTGGGGACGATCCTTTCGACGTGGCAGTACGCCGGGGCCTTCGCGGCCGGTCTCCTCCTGGGACTGCTGGTGCGCGGAGACGGCCCGCGGACGCAGGGGCTCCTATGGCGGCGGCCTCTCATTCCGGTCGTGGTCGGGGCAGTCGCGTTCCTTCTCTCCGGATATCTCTGCACTGTCGTCGCCCATCCGGCATTCGGCGCGAGCGTGGCCACCGCCTCTCGCACCTGGAACGACTATCTGCTGCTCTACGTCATGCTCCTGGTCACCGTCGGTGCAATGTTGGGCCGCGTCCTGCGCACACGCCAGTGGTTGCCCGGCCTCGCGATGGCGGCCGCGGCAGCGGTCTGCGTCATGGCCTGCGTCGGACTTGCCGTTCCTCTGGCCCACCTGGAGCGGAAGATGGAGGTACGGGCCCAGCACTGGGATCGCCAGGACCGGTGGCTGCACACCCACGCGGCACACGGCGACCAAGTGCTGCCCTACACACCGGTCTCGGTCAGTGGACTGGGCGAACCGTTCGGCCGACACGGTCAGAAGCCGTGGCCGGCCAAGTGCGTTGCCCAGTGGTACCACCTCCAGCGCATCACCTACTCACCCCGGTTTCCCTGAACGCAGCCGGGCCGTCCGATGACGCCCGATGGGCTGAGGGTTGTGCGCTCAGGCGGCACCGAACGGCGCGCTGCGGCGAGAGGCCAGGACATCTACGCTGTCACCGCACCGCTCGCCGTGGAAGCGGATTGCCGCATCCTCACGGGACAGACCAGGACGGTCGGTGTCGCCTCCGCCGGCAAGATCTTCGACGCGCCCGACTTCCTCCGCGCGCTGTCCCCGCACATCTCCCTTGAGCTGCGTCCGTAGCTGGTCACGTGGGAGCGGGGTAGGCCTATGTCCGGCGTCCACCGTCCGTTCGCCTCGTTCCGCGCATGGTTGTGAGGGGCCTTGGGCCAACGATGAGCTGTGCTGCTCTATGCCCGGTCGGAGCGGAGGCTGACCGCGCGCAGGAGGGCGTCGCGGCACGCGAGGACGGCCGGGTGCTGGCTGCGGCCGCGGCGTACGACGGTGAAGACGCGGCGGGTGCGCCGGTCGCGGGGGAGTTGCCGCAGGGTGACGGTCGGGGGTTGTCCGCTCCAGACGAGGTCGGGAAGGAACGCCGCGGCGTGATTCTGCTCGACGAGACGGAGGTGGAGCAGGAGGTCAGTGGTCTCGAACCGTACGTCGGGTTCGAAGCCGGCGTTGCGGCACAGGGTCATGGCCCAATGCCGGGCGGCTGTGCCTTCGGGTTCCATCACCCAGGCGTGGTTGGCGAGTGAGCGCAGCGCCGCCATCGGGCTCTCGGTGTCCAGGCTGTCGGCCGTTTGGGGCAGTGCCAGGTGCAGGGGGTCGCTGAGTAGGTCTTCCTGTTCGAGTTCGGCGGGCCGTGGGTTGGGGTTGCCGGGGTATTCCTCAGCGAGGACCAGGTCGAAGTCGCGGGCTTGCAGGGCGGGAAGGGCCTTTTCCGGTTCCATGTGTGTGACGTGGACGCGCAGGTGCGGGTGCAGGTCGCGCAGCAGGCCGAGCGCCGTCGGGACCAGCGCCAGGGCGGCCGTTTGGAACGAGGCGATGCGCAGGGTGCCGGTGAGATCGGTCAGGGAGGTGGCGATGTCCGCCTCCGCGCGCTCCAGGCGTTCGAGGACCGCTTCGGTGTGGGCGACGAGGATCTCGGCCTGCTCGGTCAGCCGCACCCGCCGCCCGACCGGTTCCAGCAGCGGGACGCCGACTTCGGCTTCCAGTTGCGAGAGCTGCTGGGAGACGGAGGAGGGAGCGTAGGACAGGGCGGCGGCCACGGCCGCGAGCGTGCCGCGGTGCTTGAGTTCGCGCAGCAGGCGCAGCCGGTGCAGGTCGAGCATGGCCGGACCGCTCCCCTCGCCGTCGCCGAGCGACATTAATCGTCGGTTTCTTCGATGAGTATAGGTCGAAAACATTCGCTGGACCGATCGTAGGAGGGCGTCGGACCCTGATCGTGTGTCTGAAAACGCTTCTTCCCCCCGTGCGCTGCGGTGGTCTCTGCGACCCAGCGCCCGTACCTGGCGGTGCGAACCCGCACCCGTCGAGGTGCGGGGCTTCCACGCCGCGCTGCCTGACCACTCACCCACTCCACTAACTGAACTCCCTCCGTTGGCATCGGAGTTGGGGGTCGGCCGGGTCTTCGTCAAGGACGAGTCATGCCGCCTGGGCCTGCCCGCATTCAAGGCTCTGGGCGCGTCCTGGGCGGTCCACCGCACCCTTGCCGAGCGGACCACGAGCGGCAAAGAGCCCGGCCCGGTCACCCTGGTGACTGCCACCGACGGTAATCACGGCCGGGCAGTGGCCCGCATGGCACGCCTCCTTGGGCAGCGCGCCCACGTTTTCGTTCCGCAGGGCGTGCATCCGCGGGCTGTGGCGGCCATCGTCGCCGAGCAGGCGAAGGTCACCGAGGTCTCGGCGCCGTACGACGAGGCCGTGCGCCGTGCGGCCGAGGCAGCTTCCGGGCCGGACGCGGTCCTGGTCCAGGACACGGCCTGGGCGGGCTACGAGCAGATTCCGGGATGGATCGTCGAGGGCTACTCCACCCTCTGCGCCGAGACTGACGAGCAACTGGCGGCCGAAGGGGTCGTCGAGGGGCCTGACCTCGTCTCCATACCCGTGGGTGTGGGGTCACTGGCTCAGGCCGTGGTCACCCACTACCGCAGCCGCCCCTCCGGGTGGGCTCCGGCACTGCTGTCGGTGGAGCCGGAGACCGCGGCCTGCGTCCTCGAAAGTCTCACCGTCGGCGAACCCGTCAGTGTCACCACCGGCGACACCACCATGGCCGGGCTGAACTGCGGCACCCCGTCCAGCATCGCCTGGCCCTACCTGCACAGCGGGCTGGACGCCGCCGTCGCCATCCCCGACGCCGACAGTGCCCGCGCGGCCGCTCACCTCGGGGCTCTCGGTGTCTCCTCGGGTCCCTGCGGGGCCGCGGCGCTCGCCGGTCTCCGTGCGGTGCTCACTGGCGTGGGCGCCGACGAACGCCGTACGGCACTGGGGCTCGACGCGACTTCAGTGGTCGTGCTCTTGAGCACCGAGGGCGCGGCCGCCAACCCGAACTCCACCGCCGATCACTGAATACACCTGAAAGCCCCCTGCGTTGAGCCACCGCACCTTCATCCCCCCGCTGCCGACCGGTTTCGATCAGTTCGGTCAGGAGAAGGCCGGCAGCGTGCTGACCCGCTTCACAGCCGCACTCGGTGTCCTCGGCCCGCTGACCATCGTGCCGGGCCCGGACATGGCGGCGGTGCCCCAGTGTGCCGTCGCGGCCTGTCTCCGCGACGCGCTGCGGACCGTAGGCGGGATAACGGCGGGGCTGCTGGTCCGGGGCGCGCTGACCGTGGGGAGCCCGTGGCGGACCGGCCCGGTCAGCAAGGCCCTCAACCCGAAGAGCACCATCTTCTGCACCGGACTGCTTCCCACGCCGCCCCCGTCTCACCTGTCCGCCGCCCGGGCCATGATGCTCCTCGTCCTCCTCCACACCACCCGCACCCTCCCCCTCGCCTGGCTGGGCAGCTACGTGCTCCTGCTGTCCAAGGCCCGGCACGTCCTCGAAGAGCCGCGGACCCGCCGTGCGCGCTCGGGCGGACCGCGGGCGTCGCGCTGATCGGCTTCGGCCTCGTGGCGCGACCGCAGCCGGCTGAGCCGCAACGCCACCCACTCCACCGTTTCCGACAACTCCGGGAGACAAGTCATGACGAGCCCCACCCCCGACAAGATCACTGTCAACGGCGACCGCCTGTGGCAGTCGCTGATGGACCTCGCCGACATCGGCGCGTACGACGACGAGCGAACCGGCCTGCGCGGCGTCAACCGCCTCGCCCTGACCGACACCGACGCGACTGGCCGCCGCCAGGTCATCGCCTGGATGGAACAGGCCAGTCTGACCGTCCGCATCGACCGGATGGGCAATATTTTCGGCCGCCGCGAGGGCACCGACCCCACCGCGGCCCCGGTTCTGACCGGCTCGCACATCGACAGCGTCGCCACCGCCGGTGCCTTCGACGGCTGCCTCGGCGTGCTGGGCGGTATCGAAGTCGTCCGCACCCTCAACGAACGTGGAATCACCACCCGCCGCCCGGTCGAGGTCGGCATCTTCACCGAGGAGGAAGGCGTCCGCTTCGGCACCGACATGCTCGGCAGCGCCGTCGCCGCCGGGCGGCTCACACTGGAGTACGCCCATGCCCTGACTGACCGCGACGGTCTCACCCTCGGCGGCGAACTCGCCCGCACCGGCTTCAACGGCCCCGCCGACGTACGCCTCGACTCGCCGCACGCCTACGTCGAATGCCACATCGAACAGGGCCCCGTCCTCGCCGAGAACGGCGTCGAGATCGGCGTCGTCACCGGCGTGCAGGGCATTTCTTGGCAGGAGATCACCATCCACGGCCGTGCCGCCCACGCCGGTAGCACCCCCACCCACATGCGCGTCGACGCCGGCCTCGCGGCCGCCCAGATCATCGTCCACCTGCGGGCGCTGGTCGACTCCGGCGAGTACGGGGATCTGCGGGCCACGGTCGGCCATCTGGTCGTTCATCCGGACCTGACCAACATCGTCCCGGCCCGCGCCGAGCTGACCGTCGACCTGCGCAACCCCGACGACGTCCAGATGGCCCGCGCCGAGGAAGCCCTCGCCGCGTTCCTGCACGACCTGGAGGACGGTCGGCCCGGCCTGTCGCTGACCGTCCGGCGGATGGCCAAGACCGCCCACGTCCCCTTCGACGAGGGGCTGCAGAAGGTCATCGCGCAGGCCGCGGACGACCACGGCCTGGACCACATCTCGCTGCTCTCCGGCGCCGGACACGACGCCCAGGAGATCGCCGCGCTCTGCCCCACAGCCATGATCTTCGTCCGCGGCGAGTACGACGGCATCAGCCACAACCCCCGCGAGTACTCCACCCCCGAGGCATGCGCCCACGGCGTCGACGTACTGGCCACCACCCTCCTGCGCCTGGCCAACCAGGACTGACCGCCCACGGCCTGAAACAACCACCGCACACGCACGATGCACAGTGCTCGGCAACGCCGCCACTCCCCACGTGCCGTACCCACCGTCCCGCCCCCGACTCACGGGGTGGCATCAGAACTTCGGAAGGCCCTCATGCTCCCCGAGACCCCCTCGACCCCAGCGGCCCCTGATCCACTGGAGCCGGATCCCAGCCGCCTGCTGGCCCGGCTGATCGCCATCGACTCCGTCAACCCGGACCTCGTTCCCGGCGGAAATGGCGAAACCGTCATCGCTGACTTCTGCAGTCAATGGCTGGCCACCCGCGGCTTCGAGGTCCACAGCCTGGAAAAGCGCCCCGGCCGGCCCTCAATCGTCGCGATCGCCCGCGGCACCGGCGGAGGCCGGTCGCTCATGCTCAACGGCCACCTCGACACGGTCAGCCTCGCCGACTACGACGGCGACCCCCTCGACCCGCAGATCCGCGACGGCAGGATGTACGGCCGCGGCACCTTCGACATGAAGGGCGGCATCGCTGCCATGATGGTCGCCGCGGCCCGCGCCACGGCCCACGGACCCCTGCGCGGCGATGTCATCCTCGCCTGCGTCGCAGATGAGGAGCACGGCAGCTCGGGTACCGAGGAAGTGCTGGAGTCCTTCACGGCCGACGCGGCGATCGTCACTGAGCCGAGCCACCTCGAAGTGACCCTCGCCCACAAGGGCTTCGCCTGGTTCGACGTGGAGATCGAAGGCCGCGCAGCCCACGGTTCGCGGCCCGAGCTCGGTATCGACGCCATCGCCAAGGCCGGGCACTTCCTGGTCGCGCTGGAAGAGCTGGGACAGCGCCTCACGCAGGGCCCGGTACACCCCCTCCTGGGCACCGGCACCGTGCACGCCTCCGTCATCCACGGCGGCGAGGAACCCTCCACCTACCCGGCGCACTGCCGTATCACCCTGGAGCGCCGCACCATTCCCGGCGAGAGTGCAGACAGCGTCGAGCGCGAACTGGCTGACGTCCTCGACGGCCTTGCCGACACGGTCTCCGACTTCCGCTACCGGCTGACCCGCGGCCTGCACCGCGAACCCTTCGAGGCCGACCCCGAAGCCCTGATCGTGCGCACCCTGACCCGCCACGCCGAGCAGGTCCTCGGCCACCCGCCCGTGGTGCGCGCCGAGCCATTCTGGACCGACTGTGCCCTCCTGGACCGTGCCGGTATCCCTTGCCTGCTCTTCGGCGTCGACGGCGCGGGTGCACACGCGGCCACCGAGTATGTCGACCTCGCCTCGCTGGACCGCCTCACCGACATCCTCACCGGCACCATCGCCGACTTCTGTTCCTGAACTCTCACCCGGGCCCGGACCACGGGCCCGGCACGGAATGAAAGATGCAGCACCATGACCACTCAGGCAGACCAGCGCCAAGACAGCGGCCGCACCGCCGACAGCACACCTGACGAGGGCTACCAGCGCGGCCTCAGCGCCGGCCAGGTCCAGATGACAGCCATCGGCGTCGGCCTGTTCACAAATATTCCTTGACGTGAATATTCTCTACGGAGAATACTCGCCTTCATGGACGCACTCCTCACCGCACTGGCCGACCCGGCCCGCTGGCGGCTCGTATGCCTGTTGGCCGAGCGGCCCCGCCCGGTCGGTGTCCTGGCCCAGCTCGCCGAGGCGCGCCAGCCGCAGACCACCAAGCACCTCCAGACTCTCGAGCGCGCCGGCGTCGTCACCTCCCAGCGCACCGGCCAGCGCCGCATCTACGCGCTTCGGCCCGCGCCCCTGCGGGACCTGGCGGCCGCGCTCAGCCGGCTCGCAGACACCGCGGATCAGGCCGACGGCCCGCGCGCGACCTACGACCGCTACGGGCTCAGCCTCGACACGGAGCGTCTCGCCGCGGAGCAGCCGGGGTGGGCCGACGGTCGCTCGTTCAGGTTTCACCGGTCGCTGACCGGGGGCCCCGAGCTGGTCTGGTGCCACCTGACCGAACCCGCCCTGCTCACCCGATGGTGGACGCCCGACGGCCTCCGCGTCTCCGAGCTCGTCTTCGAGGCGCGCCCGGGCGGGCGGATCGTCCTGGAGTACCGCGACGCCGAGGACGCCGATGGCTCCGACCTGGTCGCCGGGCGCGGGGAAGGCGTCGTCGACGACGCCCGCCCCGGTGAGAGCCTTGCCTACCGGCTCTCCCCGCGACTTCCCGACGGCAGCCTCGCCTTCACCGCCCATGTCGACTTCGGCCTCCGGCCCACCGACACCGGCATGGATCTCGACGTCCACTACCGGATCACCGACAGCACGGTCGATTCCGCGGACTTCATCGCAGGCATCGAGATCGGCTTCGGCCAGAGCCTCGACAAGCTCGCCGACGCCGTCGGCGCATCTCAGCGCACCACCACGGCAGTTCACGCCAAAGGAAAGGAAGTGCAGCCATGACCAGCTCCACCGGACGCAAGGTGGCCGCGAACATCGCCCTCACCCTGGACGGGCGCTACCACGGCCCCGGCGGGCCCGGCGATGCAGACGCGATCGTCCCCTACGCGACCACCGAGGTCGCGCGAGACCACCTCACCCGTATCTGGGAGGGCGCGACGACGGCGCTGCTCGGCCGCCTCAACGCCGAGGGATTCCTGGGGTTCTGGCCGACGGTCGCCGAGGACGAGAACGCCGATCCGCGTGATCGCGGATACGCGAAGTGGCTGGTCGACACGGAAAAGGTGGTCCTGTCGACCACCTTGACCGAAGCACCGTGGGAACGCACGCGCGTGGTGAACGCCCCGGCTGCCGATGTCGTCGCTGAGCTCAAGACCACCGGCGAGGGCTACATCCTCGTCAACAGCAGCGCGAGCGTCATCAAGGCGCTCCTCTCCGCGGACCTGCTCGACCGGCTGTTTCTCATGATCTGCCCCGAGATCGCCGGGGGTGGGCAGAGGCTGTTCGACGACGGCCTGCCAAGTTCGAAGTGGAAGCTCACACACCAGGAGACCGGCGAGCTGGGCGAGATCGCCATGGTCTACGACCGAGTCCGCTGAGTCGGCCGATCAGCGCACTCAGCCGACGAGGCGACCCCAGCTCGCGCCACGAGTCGGGGTCACCAGTGCGGTGAGCACGTCGCAGCCCAGCGTCAGGGGGCCGGCCGGACCCGGCGGTGCCAGCCCGGCCAGCCGGAACAGGTGGGTGCGCTCGGACCCTGACGGCCGAAGCGTCCTGGCCAGGGCCTCGACGACCTGTGCCGAGGGGTTCACAACTACTGGGTAGACACGTCGTTTTGGCGATCATGGGCACGATGGGGTGAACGGCGCGATGAGCTGCGGGCATGCCCGGTGGGGTGTGGGTGACGTTCTCGGTGCGATCTGGGACGCCGGGTGTGGTGTCAGCGGTCGGGGCCCCCGTGTCACCGGAGAGATGGTTCGGGGCCTCCCCGTCGCCTCCGGCCACACCCATATGGCCAGGTCGTGGGGATTCCGCCCGCCTGGGACGGAGCGCATACGGGATATGCGTCGCCGACCGGGACGCGAAAGCGGAGGACCAGTGCGCCCAAGACCGTTCGGGGCGTGCCGGTGAGCCAGGACTCACTCCTGCTCACTGCCCAGGAACGGTTGGACGCACTGCCCTGTTCGAGTCGGGCGGTGGAGGAGGGGGATAGGTACCCGAGCGGTCCGGCGACGGACCCCGAACCGGCCAGAGAAATGATCACAGCAGGACGTACCCGCCCCCGTAGCTCGGCGGCACCACCGCTGTGGTCCGGGCTCGCCCGACCACCGCGGCCCAGTGTTTCCGGTGCTCAGAATCCCTCGCGCTGGAGGGCGACCGCGGCCATGTCGTCGTCCAGCGGGCCGGCCACGTAGGCCTGCAGATCCTCGGTCATCGCCTCCACGAGCGGCCCCGGGCGCAGGTCGGCCCAGGCTGTGGCGCGCTCGAGGAGCGGATAGAAGGTGCCGTGCCGGTCGCGGGCTTCAGTGACGCCGTCGGTGTAGAGGAGCAGACGGTCGCCGGGGGCGAAGACGAAGGTGGTCGGAGTGTAGGCGCTCTCGGCCAGGCCTCCCAGGCCCAGGGGCGGTGCCGGCTGGGCAACGTTCAGGAAAGTGGCGGTGCCTTCGTGCAGCAGGAGCGGAGGGAGGTGCCCACAGCTGACGATGTGTACATACGGTTCGTGGTCCGGAATCTCGACGACGGCCACCGTTACGAACCGTTCGCCGACGTCGGCTTCGACCCGAGGGTTGGCGAACTCCGCCAGGTCCCAGCGAACGCTCGCTTCCAAAGTGGCGACCAACTCGGGCAGAGGCGCTTGCCGGTGGGCCGCTGCGCGGAAGGCGCCGAGGACGGTCTCGGAGTCGCCGATCGAGCCGAGGCCCTTGCCGCGTACGTCGCCGATGAGCAGCCGCGTGGCGTTGGCGGCGCGGGCCACCGCGTACAGGTCACCGCCGAGGCGCGCGCCCGCCTCGGCGGACCGGTACGCCGAGGCGATGACAACCGGTCCGGCGCGCTTCGGCAGCGAGCGCAGCACGACACCCTGAGCCGCCTCGGACACCCGGTGCAGGCCCGCCATCTCGTGCTGCCCCCGTTCCCGCAGATGACTGAAGAGCACCAAAAGCACCGAGAGCAGAATCAGGGAGACGAGCTCCACGAGCACGTTCTCGGTGGCCAGAGTCCTTCGCTCGACTCCGGCGACAACAAGGGCCAGCACAGCCAGAAGGGCGGTCACCGCGCCGCGACGGGGGCCTGAGAAGACGGCGACGAGTGCGACGGGGACGACCAGGATGTGGGCGAGGTGAATGTCCGGCGGCAGGAAGAAATCCACAACCGGCACGGCCATGATCAGCCCGGCCGACACCGCGGGCAACGCATACCTGCCCGCCCCCGTGGGCTCCTGCATCGTCGACAGACGGGACCACAAGCGCATCCAGACTCATCCCTTCCCGTCGCGCACCCTGATCCCGCGCGGCCGAGAACCATCGTTCTGCGTATGATCCCAACATGGGAAGGAACCTTTTTCTTCCTGATGACGCTGTCCGCTGAGCAGCGCTCACAGTCAGGCATCATTCGGCGACGCCGAGCTTCAAGCCGGGGCCAGATGCGCCGCCCGGTCGTCACCGTCATGCCTCCGGGCCGACGGCCCCGGACCGATCACCTTCACCGCTGTCCCCCTGTGAGGAGACTCGGACCGGTCTCGATCGGGTGACCGCTGGGCGCACGCGCCCGGGCTCGGCCCTCGGTGCAGCCGCCGGCCGTTCTCGGTCTCGATGCGGCCACGCGGCGCTACGGTCTCTCAGCGGTTGACGGCCGAAGGCCGCCTGCGACGTTGCGGCATCACGGGTCGGATCGTGCCCCGCTCATGCGAGTGAGGTCCATACGCTCTTGACCTCGGTGTAGAGGTCGATGGCGCCCCGGCCCATCTCCCGGCCCCAGCTGCTGGACTTGAATCCGCCCCAGGGAGTGGAGGCGTCCAGCGGGTTGGGCATGTTGATGTAGACCGTGCCGGCGCGGATCGCCCCCGCCAGACGGTGCACCGAGGCGACGTCACGGGTCCACATGGCCGCGGCCAGGCCGTACTCCGATCGGCTGACCCTGGTCACGAGTCTCCAAATCCGCAAGTTCTCGGGCGTGTTCCTCGATGAGATCACCGATGCGCCACAGGATTCGCCCTCGTTGTGCAGAGGTGATCCCTGCCCACTCGGGGCTGCAGAGCGCGGCGCGGGCGGCTGTCACGGCCGCGTCGGCGTCGGCGGCTCCCGCGTCCGCGACCTGGGCGTTTGGCTGCCCGGTCGCCGGGTCCAGAGTGTCGAACTCCGCGCCGGAGGCGGCGGACTGCCACTCGCCACCGATGAAGAGGGCGTTCGTTGTGCTCACTGCTGTGCTCCTGGGGTGAAGTCGGCGCACCGTTCGCCGATCATGAGGTGGCTGCGTGGCTGCGTGGCTGCGTGGGTGCGTGGGTGCGTGGGTGCGTGGGTGCGTGCGTGGGTGTGTAGGTAGTGCCTGAGGCGTTGGACGGCATGACCGAGGCGTCGACCACGGGGAGGCCGGGCACGCCCTGGACACGCAGGTGCGGGTCGACCAGCGGTTGACGCCGTTGCGGCACGTCTCGACCTGGTCTTGGTTACTGAGCAGGGTCCGCTTGGTCTACGCGGCGAGCTCGTCGTCCGTGCGGAGGTTCGGTCCGGGTACGGCGCCGCGCCCAGGTGTTGCGCTCCCGGCGACCGCGCGCGCCGGTGGGCCAGGACGAGTCCGTCCGGCACACCCGCTTCCGGACGTATCGCCAGGCGCGTTTCCGCGGTCCGCCGCACGCGTACGAAGGAGTCCTCGTGGAACTGGCCGCGAACGGCACACTGATCACCGCCACGCCGGAGAGGCGCCGGGCGCATGCGTTGAAGACGGCCCGGCCGGTGGTCAGGGCGGTCCAGCCGGACGACGACATGCGCGCACGGCTGCGCCCGGAGCACGCCGAGAACCCGGACTCGCTCGTCAGCGCACGCAGCGAACTGGCGTTGCTGCGCACCGCCGCCCGTGAGTTGCTCCACGGGATGAGGTCCGGGGCATGACCGCCTGCACCACGCTTGGGAGTCGTTCCTGGCTCCCCGGCCTGGAAGGCTCGGCCGTGGTCTGTAGTCACGCTGCTGATGGCGGTTGCGGCGAGAGCGCGCAGACAGAAGCTGGGAGCACGCTGGAGCAAGCCCCGGGCCCCGGACCCCGGACACAAGGCGCCCTCCTCGGTGCACCGCACCTTTACGCATACCGCTCCACAGCGCAGGGCGCGTAGCGTCCGGCCGTATGGAACCACTGGCTCACACACAGTCCGCCCCCGGCACCAGGCGCCGGGCCCGGGACCTCGGCATCATCATCGGCCGGGCCGGTACCGGACCACTCAACGCGATCACCGATGTGCCGGGCGTCCGCGTCGGCCATACCACCGTCCGCCGGCGTCCCGACGTGCACAGCGGAGTGACCGCCGTCGTGCCCGGCGCCGTCGGCCCCCGCACACCACTGCCTGCAGGGGTGTTCACCGGAAACGGCTACGGCAAGCTCATCGGCACGACCCAGCTCACCGAACTTGGCACCCTCGAAACCCCCGTGCTGCTCACCTCCACCCTGTCGGCGTTCCGCGTCGCCGACGCCCTGGTCGGCTGGATGCTCGAGCGGCCCGGGTGCGAGAAGGTGCAGAGCCTCAACCCGGTTGTGGGGGAGTGCAACGACGGCTTCCTGTCCGACATCCGCGCACGGCCGGTCAACGACGAGCACGTCAGGGCCGCTCTCGAAGGAGCGTCCGGCGGCCCGGTGGCCGAGGGCTGCGTCGGCGCCGGAACCGGCATGGGCGCACTGGGATTCAAGGCCGGCATCGGTACCGCGTCACGCACTCCGGACCTGGGCGGACAGCGGTTCACGGTGGGGGTCCTCGTGCAGGCGAACTTCGGCGGAACGCTTCGGGTGTTCGGCCGCGCCGTCACCCCGCAGTCCTTGGGACTGTCCGGTGAGCCGACGCCGGCCCAGGAGACGGGCTCCTGCATGATCGTGGTGGCCACGGACGCCCCTCTCGATGCCAGGCAGCTCACCCGCGTAGCCCGGCGTGCCGTGTTTGCCCTCGCCCGCACGGGTGCGGCCTACAGCCACGGCAGCGGCGACTACGCCATCGCCTTCGCCACGGGACCGGGCGCCGGCGCCCCCGCGGCGGACGCTGATCTGGGGCCGCTCTTCGAAGCCGTACTCGATGCAGTCGAGGAGGCGGTGCTCAACTCCCTGCTCGCAGCGGTGACGACCATTGGCTTCGGCGGCCGGACACTGAAGGCCCTGCCGGCGGACCGGCTGATCGACGCCCTCACCGGTCCCGCGGCACCACCGGGACCCGACGACCGGCCGCTGCCGGGGCGCTGACGCCGGACCAGGTGCTGTGACCGCATGGGTTCGCCGGGGTGGGGGCCGGCGAACCTGGTGGTGGCCGACTGTGCGGTGCCTTGCCGACGTGAGTGGATAATGCTCGTCGTGACTTCAGGGATAGAGCGCCCCAGGTGGTGGTTCGCGCTCCGAAGCGGTGCCTTCTTCCTCGTGGGCGGCGGTCTCGCCGTTTTCACGTACGGGATGTTCTCGCACCGGACGGCCGGGGCGCTGCCATCTCTCTTCTTCGGAGGGAATCCCCGCCTTCAGGACTCTGCTGAGGAATGCGTGATTCGAGCAGGACTGGGTCGTTGTTCCTCCGTGACTGTTGTGGTTATGGGCGGGAGGGCCGAGAGG